>CP095846.1:3994854-4302151 GCA_023100825.1 Nocardioidaceae bacterium SCSIO 66511
GGGTTGTCCTGAAGTGCCCAGGCCATCAGGCCGAAGCCGAACGGACGTCCGTCCGCACCGGCGAGTCGACCCTGCTCTGCGATCCACGCGCTGTCGCGAGCGCCTCCGACTCCGACCATGCCGAGCCCGCCGGCAGCCGAAACTGCAGCGGCCAACGCGCCGTCGCCCGGCCCTGCCATCGGCGCCGAGATCACAGGTACCGCGAGACCGAACTGTCGCGTCAACCACGTCTGCATGAGCCTGGGTTCAGTCGTGATGGATTCGGCCGGCGAGTTCGCTGAGCCGCTCCCCGCCTCCGCCCCACCGGGTAGCGATGATCTCGGCGGCGATCGATACCGCGGTCTCTTCCGGCGTACGCGCACCGAGGTCGAGGCCGACGGGGCTCGACAACCGCGACAGCTCCTCGTCGGTCAGACCCGCCTCGCGGAGGCGGGCGAGCCGGTCGTCGTGGGTGCGCCTTGACCCCATCGCACCGATGAACGCGGGGCGGTGCGAGTCCTCCATGCGCAACGCGACCTCGAGCAGGGGTACGTCGAACTTCGGGTCGTGGGTCAGCACCGCGATGACCGTACGCTCGTCGACGGCGTCTTCCTCGATCTGCTTCTTGAGGTAGCGGTGCGGCCAGTCGACGATCACGTCGTCGGCGTGTGCGAATCGCCGCGACGTCGCGAACACGGGTCGCGCGTCGCACACCGTGACGTGGTAGCCCAGGAACGAACCCTGTCTGGCAACCGCGGCCGCGAAGTCGATGGCGCCGAACACGAGCATCCGCGGCTTCGGCGCGAACGATGCCGCAAACACGCGCATACCCTCGCCACGGCGCTGCCCCTCCGGGCCGTACGTGATCATCGCGCTCTTACCGGCGGCCAGCAGGCCGCGTACGTCGTCGGAGACCGCATGGTCGGCGCGTTCGAGCCCGAGGGTGCCCTCGACCGCATCGGGCCGGACGATCAGGCGCCTGCCGATCCAGTCCGAGTCGGGATGGTCGACGACCGTCACGATGGCAACCGGGCGGTCGGCCTCGATGTCGTCGGCGATGCCGCCGAGCTCGGGAAAGGTCTGTTGGGACACGGGTTCGACGAATACGTCGAGGATGCCACCACAGGTGAGCCCGACCTCGAAGGCATCGTCGTCGCTCACGCCGTAACGCTGCAGCACGGGCTCTGCCTTCTCCACGACCTCCTGCGACAGCTCGTACACCGCGCCCTCGACGCAACCGCCGGAAACCGAACCCACCGCACGACCATCGGGAAGCACCAGCATCGACGCGCCGGCCGGACGAGGCGCCGAGCGGAAAGTGTCGACGACCGTGCCCATGCCGACGGTGCCGCCCTCTCGCCAGGCGGCCACCAGCTCTGAAAGTACGTCACGCACGCTTCAAGCCTGCCACGGACTCGCCACGGGGTTCACCGATCTCAGCGAGGAGCTCGGCGAAGGTACGCATGGAGTGCCCCGCGACCAGGGCGTCGACATGCGGTAGCACGGCGGCGATTCCGCCCTGCACGGGTTCGTACCCGACCTTGCCTCGGTGGGGATTCGCCCAGATCAACCGGTACGCGAGGCGAGACAGGCGTTCGACCTGCTCGCCGAGCATGACCGGGTCACCGCGCTCCCAGCCGTCGCTACACACGACCACCACTGCGTTGCGCGCCATGCCCCGCTGGCCCCACCTGTCGACGAACGCGCGCAGCACCTCGCCGAGTCGGGTACCTCCGGACCAGTCGGGCACCGATTGCCCGGCGGTCGTCAACGCCTGCTCCGGGTCGCGCAGACGCAGTGCCGTCGTCACCCTGGTGAGCCGGGTGCCGAGCGTGAACACCTCTGTCGTACGCGGCGCCGAGCAGACGACCCGATGAGCGAGGCGGAGCAGGCTATCTGCGTACGGCTCCATCGAACCGGACACGTCGATCAGCCAGACCGTACGTCGCGAGCGTACGCGTCGCCGCCGGTAGCGCAGCGGACCCGGCTCCCCGGCTCTCCGGAGCTGATCGCGCACCGTGCGCGCCGGGTCGACCTCGCCACGCCGGGTATGGCGACGGCGCGGACTGCGGCGGGTGGGCGAATGGGGTTGGAGGCGCGCGAACATGCGGTTCAGCAGCACCCGCTCGGCCGGCGGCAGCTCGGCGACGTCACGGTTACGCAGTACCTCGTCGGCGCTGGCCAGCACCGAAAGGTTATGGGAGTCGCCGTCATCGGCGGAACCACCGGAAGAGAGATCCGCCTGCGGTACCGAACGCGTTTCGGTACGTCGCTTGTCGCGCAGCGTCAGCGGCTCGGCGCTGAACCACGACTCGAACGTCGCATCGTAGGCGGCATGATCGTCGGGCGACGCGCACAACGTGGCCCGACCCGCCCAGTAGACAGCCGTACGGTCGTCGGCGCCGACCTTCGAGACGGCGTCGAGGAAGGTCTGCGTACGGTCGGCCGTCACCGCGACACCGGCGGCAACAACTGCGCCGGCGAAACCGGCCAGGATCTCGTCGGCGTCGTTCACGGCTGCTGTCTCATGTGCGCAGTAACCGATCCAGAGACTCGCGTACGCGGTCGAGGTCTTCGCGGTACTTGCACACGGTGCCGATCGTCGCCGCCGCCGTCTCCAGGTCGAGCTCCTCGCGACCGAGCTGGCGCAGCGCCCGTGCCCAGTCGAGAGTCTCGGCGACACCGGGGGGTTTGAGCATCTCCTCGGTGGCGCGAAGCTGCTGGACGGCGGTCGCGACCTGCTCGGCGAGCAGCTTCGGTACGTCGGGGATGCGAGCGCGCACGATCTCGATCTCGCGGGCGAGCCCAGGATGGTCGATCCAGTGGTAGAGGCAGCGGCGCTTCAACGCGTCGTGGAGCTCGCGGGTGCGGTTGGAGGTGAGTACGACGATCGGCGGCTCGGCCGCGCGTACGGTGCCGAGCTCGGGGATGGTGACCTGGTTCGTCGACAGCACCTCCAACAGGAACGCTTCGAACTCGTCGTCGGCTCGGTCGATCTCGTCGATCAGCAGGATCGCCGGACTCTCCCGAAGGGCACGCAGGATCGGGCGAGCGAGCAGGAACCGGTCGTCGAACAGCGACTGCTCGACCGCCTCGGCATCGAGGTCACCGCGAGACGTCGCCTCGAGCGTGCGCAGATGCAGGATCTGGCGGGTGAAGTCCCAGTCGTACAACGCCTGGGTCGCATCGATTCCCTCATAACACTGCAGGCGTACGAGCGGCAGCGCGAGCGACTCGGAGAGCGCCTCGGCGAGAGCGGTCTTGCCGGTGCCCGGCTCTCCCTCGAGCAGGATCGGACGCTGCATGGCGAGGGCGAGGTAGCTGACCGTCGCGAGACCTTCGTCGGCGAGGTAGTCCACCGAACGCAGCCGCTCGGCGAGCGAACCGGGGGAAGCGGGTACATGATCCGACACACGACCACCCTAATCCCAGCGCGAAAACGCCCTACCGGCGACGCGACACCGTACGTTCGGGTAGCGTTCACCGATGACCTGGCCGCGTCCGGTGGCCGACGACGCAAGGAGACGACTGTGGCCGACCGTACGGTCATCACCTTTGGCACCTACGACGTGTTCCACGTCGGCCACGTACGGCTGCTCGAACGCGCCCGCGCCCTCGGCGACCGACTTGTCGTCGGTGTGTCGTCCGACGCGCTGAACATCAGCAAGAAGGGCCGCCCGCCGGTCTACGCCCAGGACGAGCGGATGGAGATCGTCGCTAGCCTTCGCGCCGTCGACGAGGTGTTCGTCGAGGAGAGCCTCGAGCTCAAACGCGAGTACATCATCGAGCACAAGGCCGACATCCTGACGATGGGCGACGACTGGAAGGGCCGCTTCGACGAGATGTCCGACCTGTGCGAGGTCGTGTACTTCCCGCGTACGCCCTCGGTGTCGACGACGGCGTTGATCGAGCACATCTCCAACCGCTGACGCGTTGCCGGTTCTCGCCGGTACGACTACCCGCCGCTTCGGCTGGGTTCGCTGTCGGCTTTCCCGCTCCTTTCGGTCCTGACGTATTCCGTGGCCAGGTTGTGCCAGTTCGCTACCGGCTTTCCGGCTTCTTTCGGTCCTGAAAAGACGCGGCGACGCGCGGGGGTGCCATTTCGGTTCGGTTGCTTGGCGGCTTTCTCGCCACCTTAATACGGGTTCGGGGTGAGGTTCTCTTTTCGGGCCACTCCCGTACCGGTGGTCACCGGCGCACCAACGGGCACGGCAACCTCCCACTTTGCACGGTGTCCCTGCCATGCAAAGTGGAGTTTCACCATGTTTACTTGGTAAAGCACCACCGACCAACGAACTCAGCGGGAGTCGATGTCGATGCCGGATGCGAGGTCGGAACAGTCGACTGTCGCTACCTCGCGACTCGCGAGGTAGTCGCGCGCGCCGCGGTCACCGACGGCAGCCGCGATCGCACCCGGCCAATGGTCGCGGCCGATCACGACCGGATGCCCCGGTCGTCGGTCGTCGTACGCGGCCCGCGCCAGCGCGTCGGGTGTCGCGACCGCGACCATCCGCTCGATGACGTCGGCGCCGACATCGGGCAGATCGACCAGGTGGATGACCGCCGCATCGGCGCGCGAGTTGGTAGCCAGTGCGCTCAGCCCGACCCGCAACGACGCGCCCATTCCGTCGGACCACGCCGATGCGAGCACGGTACGTACGGGCTCGTCCTCCAGCAGTTTTCGTACGCGCTGAGCCGCGGCTCCGACGACAACGACCACCTCGTCGCATCCGCCGTCACGCAGTACGCGCGCGGACGACACCGCCCACGCAACACCGTCGGCGCCCTCGACGAGTGCCTTCGGTCCGCCCATCCGGGTACCCGCCCCGGCGGCGAGCAAGAGTCCGGCAACGCTCATCGTCTGCGTCCTCCGTTCGGTCTTCGCAGGTCCGTCATGATCTCTCCGCGGCCCGCAGTACGCGCAGCGCATTGCCGCGGGCGAGGAGTCCGAGGTCATCGTCGGACCAACCTCGTTCGGCCAGCCGGGCCAACAGGTTCGGGTAGCACGAGACGTCCTCGAGACCGCGGGTGAGGAAGTTCGTGCCGTCGAAGTCGCCTCCGAGTCCGACGTGCTCAACTCCCGCGACCTCACGTACGTGCTCGATGTGCGCGACCACGTCGTCGATCGTCGACTCGGGCGGAGGATCGGTCTTCGCGCGCTCGTCCATCACCGGATCGAGGTCGGCGAACCGGCGCGGGTCGAGGCCGCGCTCCGCGGTGAGCTCGAGGCACTCCTCGTACCAACGGGCAGCGGCCGGACTGGTGAACATTGGCACGAAGGTGAGCATGCACACCCCGCCGTTGTCGGGCAGCCGGCTGAGTATGTCGTCGGGCACGTTGCGCGCGACGTCGCACACCGCGCGCACGTTCGAGTGACTGAAGATCACCGGCGCCGCGGTCACGTCGAGGGCGTCTCGCATGACACCCGCACTGACATGCGACAGGTCGACCAGCATGCCGATGCGGTTCAGCTCGCGGACCACGTCGCGGCCGAAGTCGTTGAGCCCGCCAAGCGCCGGATCGTCGGTCGCGGAGTCGGCCCACGGCACGTTGTCGTTGTGCGTGAGCGTCAGATAGCGCACGCCCAGGTCGTACATCGCACGCAGCGTGCCGAGCGACTCATTGATGCTGTGGCCACCCTCCATTCCCAGCAGCGATGCGATCCGGCCGTCGGCGATCGCCTCGACGACGTCGTCAGCAGTACGCGCGAGAACCAGGTCGTCGTACCGCTCGACCATGCGATGTACGAAGTCGATCTGCTCGAGGGTCGCCGTGACGGCGCTGTCGCCGGCAAGGCTGGAAGGTACGAACACCGACCAGAACTGAGCACCGACACCACCCGCGCGGAGCCGAGGAAGGTCGGTGTGCAGCTCCGGCCGTGCGTCACCGACGTCGCCGCGGTCCAGGTCGTACCCGAACACGTCGCGGTGCGCCCACGGTAGGTCGTTGTGGCCGTCGAGGATCTCGAGTCCCATGACCCCGATCGTTACACAGAGTCACGAACGGGCGCTCGCGACGGGGTCGCCGAGCTGGTTGGTTGCAGTCGTAGACGAAAGTCGTACTGATGTAGACCAAACGCCGTACCGCAGCGCTCAGGCCCGGGCGAGACTGGAGACATCTGAAGCAGAACCAAGCCGTGGAGCCGCCCAAATTGTCCGCCCCTGACCGGTCCGATGACCGGGAAACCGTCCCCGGGTACACGCGAGGCGACCGCCTCTTCATCGTCGTCGTCTTTCCGCTCCTCGGCCTGTTGATCGGAGCAGGCATCCATCCGCTCGCCGAATGGGCGTCCGACGTCGACGCGCTGCCGTTCGGCCGGTTCAGCGATGTCGTCGCGAAGCTCGACCCGTGGTGGGCACAGGCCGCCATCGCCGCCGTGGGCCTCCTCGCCGGCGCGGCGTTCGCGACGTACGCGCTGTTGGAGACCGTCACGGTCAGGATCGGGCCGGACCAGCTTCAGCTCAAACGCGGTGATGCGACCTGGTCGATCGCACGGGCAGACGTCGATGCGGTGTTCGTCGAGTCCAAGCAGATCGTCGTTCTGGACCAACACACCGCAGAGTTCGCCCGCAAACCCTTCGAGGGCGACCAGGAGCTGCTGGCGACCTCGCTCACCAAGCTCGGCTATCCGTGGTCCGACGGCGATCCCCACGCCGCGTCGTACCGGCGGTGGATCGACGAGTCCCCCGACCTCACCGACGCCGAGCACTTCATGCTCCGTACGCGGGCCAAGGCGCTCAGCGCCGGCGACTCCGACGAGGCCGACGACCTGCGCGCGGAGCTCAGCAGAGTCGGGCTGGTCGTACGCGACGAAGGACACCGGCAGTACTGGCGGCGCACCCAGTAGGACTCAGACTGATGCACACTGGTGTTCATGGACGACGTCGAAGCCAAGGTGCTCGCGCAGGTCGACGAGGACCAGATCGCCGCTGACCTCGCGGCGCTCGTGAGCATCCCGAGCGTCGACGGCAGCGACGCCGAACATGAGGTGCAGGCGTGGAGCGCCCAGCGGCTCGGCGAGCTCGGCCTCGATGTCGACCACTGGCGCATCGATCTGGCCGCGGTGCGCCAGGATCCGGAGTTCCCGGGCATGGAGGTCGAACGCGAGGAGGCCTGGGGCTGCGTCGGTACGTTGCCGGGCACCGAGCCCGACGAGTGGCCCGCGCTGATCCTGAACGGCCACGTCGACGTCGTACCCCCCGGTGACCTCGAGCTGTGGCCCAACCACGACCCGTTCACGCTCCGCCTCGTCGACGGCGAATGGTGGGGGCGCGGAGCCAACGACATGAAGGGCGGTGTCGCCGCGATCATCGGCGCGGTCGCGGCGCTCAAGCGCGCGGGCGTACACACCCGCCGCTCCCTCGCCGTGCACTCGGTCGTCGGCGAGGAGGACGGCGGACTCGGCACCTACGCCACGCTGCTGCGCGGACACACCGGCGACGCCTGCGTCATCGCAGAACCGACCGCCCGCGACATCGTGTCTGCCAACGCCGGTTCGCTCACGTTCCGGATCGTCATCCAGGGCCAGTCGACACACGGCTCGCGGCGTACGACCGGCGTCAGCGCGATCGAGAAGTTCGAGGTCGTACACGCGGCATTGCGCGACCTCGAGCATGAGCGCAATCAGGACGTCGATCCGCTGTTCGCGCATCTCGACCTCGGCTGGCCCATCTCCGTCGGCATCATCAGCGCGGGCGACTGGGCGAGCACGGTGCCCGACCGATGCACCATCGAGGGTCGATACGGCGTGATGCCCGGGGAGTCGGTCGTCGACGCGAAGGCAGCGTTCTTCTCGAGGGTGATGGCCGCCTGCCTCGAGGACCCTTGGCTTCGTGACCATCCGGTCGAGCTGACCTGGCCGGGCGGTCTGTTCGCACCAGGCCAGCTGATCGACGGGCATCCGCTGCTCGAGCAGATGCAGCGTGCCGCGGTTGACGCCGGAGCCCCGATGCCGAAGCCGATCGGCGGCCCCTACGGATCCGATCTGCGGCAGTACGCCGCGGTCGGCGTTGCGACTCTGCAGTACGGTCCGGGCGACGCGCAGTACGCACACTCCGTCGACGAGCGAGTCGCCGTCACCGATGTCGTGCAGTGCGCTCGGGCGTACGCCCTGATGGCATTGCGAGCATGCGCATGATGCCCGCGCGCACCCTGCCAGCACTCGGCTGCGCCGTCGTACTCGCGGCCGGCGCATGTGGATCTCCCGGCGACGACAGCGATCACTCGGACGGCACGTCGACCGAGACGCCCACGACCACGACCACGACTACCTCCGAGGCGGCTCGCAAACCCCTGCGCGGCAAGCGGATCGTGATCGACCCGGGCCATCAGCTGGGCAACGCGAGGTTCCCCGACAAGATCAACCGGCCCGTACCTGCCGGCGGGTTCAAGAAGCCGTGCAACACCACGGGCACCTCCACGAACGGCGGTTTCGCGGAGGCAACGTTCAACTGGCGGGTCAGCAAGCTGCTTGCGCACAAGCTCCGCAACCTCGGCGCGAAGGTGCGGCTGACGCGACATTCGAACCGCCGTGACCGTTGGGGCCCGTGCGTCAACGTACGCGGGCGCGCCGGCAACAAATGGAAGGCGCATCTCAAGATCAGCGTGCATGCCGACGGGTCGTCGGCGGGCAACCGCGGGTTCCATGTGATCGCACCGACGAACCGCAAGCCATGGACCTCCGATATCTATCGTCCGTCGAAGCGGCTTGCCAAGGCTGCGCGGCACGGTCTGCGCAAACGGCATTTCCCGGTCTCCAACTACATCGGCTCGCACGGACTCGACTACCGCGGCGACCTGGGCTCGCTGAACCTGTCGAACGTGCCGACCGTCATGGTCGAGCTCGGCAACATGCGCAACCGCCGCGACGCGTCCGCAATGACGAGCCGCAAGGGACGCCATCGGTACGCGCGTGGCCTGCTGACCGGCGTACGCACGTACCTCCACCGCTGATCCGGCGCCGCGCGACACGCAGAGCAGATAAGGGCCCAGTTCCAAGTACGCCAGGGAAACGGTTCTACCCCGACGACTGCAGTGACTGGCACAAGGGCCGCGCCTGAGCCGACACCTCTGGCATCGGCATTAGGGTTCTGACATGGCTGCCGTCGTCATCCGTGGGGTCAACGTTCGGTTGGGTGGGCGCGCGATTTTCACCGGAGTCGATCTCAATGTCGGACCGGGCGAGGCGGTCGCCGTCGAGGGAACCAGCGGTGCTGGCAAGTCAACCCTGCTCCACGTCGTCGCCGGCCTCATTCGACCCGAGTCAGGCTCCGTCGAAATCGGAGGAGAGCGGATCGATCGGTTGAGCGACCGACGACGTAGCGCCGTACGTCTGCGGCTGGTCGGGTCGGTGTTCCAGTTCGGCGAGCTTCTGCCGGAGTTCAACGTGATCGAGAACGTCGAGTTGCCATTGCGCCTGCTCGGCTGGCGACGCGAACCCGCACATGAGCGCGCCCTTGCCTGCCTTCGTGAGGTTGGTATCGAGGAGCTCGCGAAGCGCTCACTAGCGCAGGTCTCCGGCGGCCAGATGCAGCGAGCGGCGATCGCGCGCGCGGTCGCTCACGATCCCCGCGTCATCCTCGCAGATGAGCCGACCGGATCACTCCACCCCGAGGCCGCCGAGCACGTCATGCAACTCCTGACGCGTACGTCACGACGGCACGACGCCGGTCTGATTGTGGTGACTCACGACCGCGCGGTGTCGGCCCAGTGCGACCGCACCCTCCGCCTTAGCGGCGGTCTGCTACAGGCTGACGGTGCTAGGAACGCGGCATCCACGTGATAACCAGAGACGCCGCCCTGGGATTTCGACTCGCGGTGCTCTCGGGCTACACCGCCAGGATCCGTGCACTATTGCTCGGCCTGATGGTCGCAATCGTCACGTTCATCGGCCTTGGCGTCGCGGCAAGCCCCGGCGTGATGTCTGCGCAGGAGGAGCGATCGGCAAGTCGACTCCCAGTGATCACGCAAAGAACCGACGATTCCCACCTCCTGGTGGACTCGGGGTGGGACGAGGACGCGAGCCTGGGTCGATGGAACGGCCACGACATCAGCGGGTTGTACGTCCACGGGCACCCGGATGCGCCCGCGCCACCGGGGATCGACAGTCTTCCGCGGCCGGGGACCATGTACGTCTCCCCCGAACTCCGCAAGCTGATTGCGTCGGATCCGGTGGTAGCGGCATTATTCGAGCAGTACCGCATCGTCGGCACCGTGGCAGACGACGGACTTATCCGGCCTGCCGAACCGATGGCTGTCGTAGGGGTTCCACGCACGGCCGACGCCCTCCAGCCCGCGCGTGGATTCGGTGTCGCCGATAGCACGGTGCACGACGACTCGACGACTCAGAGACTCAACGTCGTCGTGACCGGTATCGTCGTCATGCTGATCGTGATCCCTTCGTCCGCACTGGTCGTCATTGGCGCCCGGATGTCGAGCGCCGAACGAGCAGGGCGAGCTGTCGCTCTCCACCTGCTCGGCCTGTCGTGGCCGCGGGTGCGCCTTGTACTCGCCTTCGAGACCATGCTCATCGCGCTACCTTCGGCAGGCCTTGGGCTCGCGGCGTTCCAGGTCGTACGCCGTCACCTCACGTCGATCCCTGGCACCGATTTTGACTTCTTCGCGTCCGACGTCGCAGTAGCACCGCTCTGGCAGGCGCTGGCCACGCTGTCCGTGGTGGTCTCCACAACGCTCGTCGCCGCGTCGGCAAGCCGCCCGAACTCGTCGAGCGTTCGCACGGCAAGCGTGTCAGCCCGTACCCGCCGGGCGCCGCTGGTCCTAGCCCTCGTCGGTCTGGCGCTAGTCCTCGGCACCTCGTTCGTGCCCGGTCTGGCAGACCCAATCCCGGCGGTCGGTCTGTACGTCGGCGTACTGGCGCTGGCGATCGGAATCCCGCTCTCCGGGCAGATCATCGTCAAGACGGTCGCGCGATACTGCGCCGAGCTGACTCGGTCTGTTGCATCGACCCTCGGGTTTCGCATCTCGGCGAACGCTCCCGGCTCCGCGGTACGCATCGCGTCGGCGCTCGCAGCGGTGATCGTCATGCTCGGATTTGTAGGTCCGTTTCTGACTGTCCTAAACGGCAGCAACGCGGCGAGGGCGGATGAGCTCACCACTGCGCACCGAGCGATCCCGGTCACCGTCTTCCAGCCCGGTGAGCGACTGGAGTCGGTCGACTTCACGGCATGGGAAGGCGTCGCCGACGTGGAGCGCCTTCAGGACAAGCGCGGCCATACACGCCTGCTTCGACTCACCGTACGCGGCGACTACGCAAAGGAGACGCAGGCGAGGATCGCCGGCCTCGACACGTCCGCCGATCCCCGCTTCGGCGGCGACCTGGAGTGGGTCGACCCCGATGACGCGCAGTACACCGCGCAGACGATGATTATCGCCGTCGGCGCGGCCGTGTGCCTGCTCCTGGCCATGCTCGCGTTGACGATGGCGGCGCTCGGCGACGCGCGCTCCCGCCGTGCGCGCGTACGCGGGATGAAGCTCATCGGCGGGTCGACGCTGGACACCGCGCGAGCACATCTGACCTCGACCGCGCTTCCCATCGCTCTTCTGGGCATAGTGGCGGCCGGCGCGGCGACACTAACGTGGCGCGCAATGCTGCATCTCGATGACCGCACCGTTGCAAGTTGGTGGTTCTATCTAGGGCTGGCGGCCGGATCGGTGGCCGTCGGCGTCGTCATCAGCGTCGTAACTGCCCCTACCATGACCTCCACGCTGAAGCCGGACGAGCTGTCGACAAAGGCATAGCGACCCTCCGCACCATCCACCGCAGTACGCTGGACCCATGATGTGGTTCCTACTGATCATTGCCGCGGTCGTTGTTGTGTACGTGTTCCGCGTGCAGATCATGGCGAAGGTGCTCGGCCAGTCCGAGGATCGCGTACGCCGAGCGATCGAGCGCCGCAAGCGCGGCTGAGCGACCGAAGAGTCAGGCGGCGGGCTCCGGCTCACGCCGTCGCTGCTGTTCGTCGCGCAGTGTTTTGCCTGCGGTGACGGCCAGCAACGTCGCAACAACACCCGCACCGACGGTCACCGCGTACGCGGGCGTGTGCCCGCCCCAATCGGCCAGCCGGCCGCCGAGGCCGGATCCGACCGCATAGCCGATACCGGTCGCACCGGCCAGCACCGTCATCACCGCGCCTAGCCGGCGCTGCGGCGTGATGCGCTCGGCCATCGTGAACACACAGATCATGTACGGCCCGACCGCGCATCCCAGCACCAGCAAGGTGATCGCGGCGCTGCCGAGGGTGTCGACGAACAGCAGCGGCAGCGACAGGACCAGCAGCGCACAGGCGAACACGCGGAGACGCTGCTCGTACCCGAACGACTCCGGCAGTACGACGATCGCGAGCGCCAGCGTCACACTGCCGACGCCGAGGAGCGCGTGCATCAACCCGGTCAGTCCGGGCATTCCGGCCGAGGTCGCCAGCACCGCCGAGCCGGTCTGCACCGAACCGAAGATCGTGCCGACGGTCAACTGCATGATCGCGAGCACGATGATGATCGGGCTGAGCGGCGTGTGCCCGGTGTCGAGCGTCGCCGATGCATCGCGACGGGTGAGGTCGGCGCTCGGGTGCAGTGCGAACCACGACCCGAAGACCAGGAGCAGCGCGGCCGCGAAGGTGAGCGCGGCGGCCGGGCTGAGTACGGCGATCGCACCGCCCACGAGCGCCGGGCCGAGTACGAAGGACGCCTCGTCGGCGGCACCTTCGTACGAAAAGGCCGTGTCGACGAGACGGCGCTGCTCCGGCCCTGAGCCCACCGTCATCGGCCGCCACCGCACGCGCGCGAGCGGGCCGACCTGCGGCAGGGCCACGCCCGCGACACCCGCGACGACACCGAGCACCGGCCAGGCGACACCGGTCTGTGCGAGCAGCACCAATGCGAACAAGGCAGCCCCGCCGGCGAGACTCTGGCCGAGCACGACGAGCCGCTGACCGACCCGATCGGCGAGCGCGCCCCAGAAGGGTCCGGCGAGTGCGTTCGCGACGGCGAGCACACCGGCGCATGCGCCGCCGGCGCCGTAGCTGCCGGTGGCGGCGGAGACGAGGACGAGCGTGCCGATCTGGCTCATGGCCAGCGGCAACCGGCCGAGAAAGGCGATCAGTACGTACAGCGGTCCGGCAACCTCGAGGAGGCGCCGGTAAACGCGAAGCGAAGACACGGACTATCCGATACTGCGATGCGGCGGGCCATGAGACCCGGGGCGAACGGCAGACACAACGCCTCGCCACGACCAGAATACGCCACGGTGCGCCGTGCAACCGAATCGACCGTCGGCCCGCCGATCCCGCCGAAGTACGCCGTCGTGCCACATGAGCGCCGTCTATTGGCACGACGGCGTACCTCGGCGGGTGGATTCGGGTCCATTCAGATCCAACCGATTGTCGATGTATCGCGTTCTCATTGTGACGGTGCGCGAGAACCGTGGACCGAGAAAGGGGTGCGACATGGCCGACGACGACTTCTCCGAGTTCGTCACGCGGACCTGGCCGCATCTCGATCGGATCGCGCTCGCTCTCACCGGGTCCCGGCACGACGCCGACGACCTGCTGCAGAACTCCTACGTGAAGGCGTACAAGGCGTGGCCGAGGATGCTGCAGATGGAGCGTCCCGAGGCGTACGCGCGGCGGATTCTGGTCAATGAGTCGACCTCGTCGTGGAGGCTGCGGTGGCGACGACGCGAGCAGTCGACTGCTGCACCACCCGAGACCGCGTCCGCCGCACCGCAAGATGCGTACGCGACGCGCGATGCCGTATGGCGAGATATCCAGCGCCTCCCTGCACGGCAACGCGCCGTCCTCGTACTCCGGTACTACGAGGACCTCGACGTACGCGAGACCGCCGAGGTCCTCGGCGTATCGACCGGGACGGTCAAGAGCCAATGCAAGGCGGCACTCGACAAGCTTCGCCTCGCCCTCGGCGAGGCATCGACCGCGAAGGCGGACAACCGATGAACATCGACGAACTCGTGCGGGAGTCGCTCAATCACGGCGTCGACTCCCTGCCGAAGAGCGAGCCCGAGCCTGTACGCGTACGCGCCCGCGTACGCCGTAGAGCGAAAGCACGGATCTTCCTGCCCGCGATCGCAGCCGCCGGGGTGATCGCCGCCGTGAGCGTTTTCGCGGTCGACCCGTTCGGCTCCGACGCGCCCGTCGAGCCGACGGTCGGCACCGCGGACGATGTCGCCACGTACATCACGTATCCGAACCGCGTCCACCTCGACGGACACACGTACAAGGCCGGGCACGCGCGCGGAGACACGCTCGAGGCGAGCACGGTGACGTCGGCCGGGTTCGTCTACATCGGTTCCGACGATTTCCCGTATCTGATCGATCGTCACGGCACGGAGGCGAGAATCGGCGAATCGACCAACCCGAACGACTCGGACAAGGCTTGGCAGAGCTTGGCCGGTTCGGCCGATCACCGATACGCGGCATGGGCTTCGGACACCGGAGGCGAGTTCTCGGTGAGCCTGTTCGACGCCGAGCTCGGAGACGTCGTCGCCCGTCGCAACATCGACTGCGGCTCCGTCGTACCCGATGACGGCCGATGTGGGTACGTGACCGCGGTTGCAGACGGCGTCGTGTATCTCACAGCCAACTCGAAGCAAGGCCCGTTGACCGTCGGCTGGGACCCGTCGCTACCGAGCGCCGACCAGGTGTACCCCGTCACGGAGCCCGGCACGCAGGTGACGACGACCGCGGCCAAGACCATGCTCGTCGCCGGAAAGGGCGACGTGTACGACCACGACGGCGAGCCGATCGGGGCCGACTGGACAGTGGTACCGGTCAAGCTCTACGGCTCGGACCTCACCTCGGTCGTCACCGCAGACGGGCGTTGGCGCTTCACGTTCTCCGGAAAGGAAGAGACACAGAGCGAGGACACGCTCTCGGCCGTCAATGTCCACACCGGCGAGTCGGTCGAGCTCGCGGCGTCGGTGGGGAATGCGCGCATCGACGATGACGGCAGCGTCCTGGTCATGACAAACGGCAACGGCGGCAAGGCCCGTAGGCTCATGGACTGCGTACTCCCATCCGGCAAGTGCTCGACGGTTGTCGATGACCTCGGCCAGTCCAGCGACTTCGCCGGCTCCTGAGAGACACCGCTCAGGGCCGCCGGTCCCGCCGAGGTACGCGGTCGTGCCAATAGAAGGGGCTCATGTGGCACGACGGCGTACGTCGGCGGGTGGGTGTGGGGCCCGGCCGTGCAACCGAATCGCCGCCGGCAGTCGTCACGGATGACGGCAGGGTCAATACTGGCGAGGCGGAGGGGCGCATGAGACGCAGTGAGCGCGACGAGTTCGACGCATTCATCCTGGCGGCTTGGCCGCGGCTGTTCCGCACGGCGTACGCGCTGACGGGCAACCGGGCCGATGCGGAAGACATGCTGCAGAGCGCGTTCGCCAAGGCGTACGCCAACTGGCGCAAGGTGCGCCGGGCAGGCAGCCCAGAGGCCTACGTACACCGCATCGTCGCCAACGAGACCGTGACCGCCTGGCGGCGGCGCTGGAGACACGTCGAAAGGTCGTCGGCCGCGCCTCCGGATGCCGTGGCGCCCGGGCATGCCGAGGCAGTGAGCGATCGCGCGACGTTGTGGGAGGCGATCCAGGCGTTGCCGCCGAGGCAGCGCGCCGTCGTGGTGCTCCGGTACTACGAGGACCTCAGCGAGAAGGACATCGCCGCAGTGCTCGGAATCGCGCCCGGCACCGTGAAGTCCCAGGCGAGCCACGGGATCAAGGCCCTACGAAGCCACCTTCAAACCGTAACCATGACTGAGGGGGAGGCCCTGTGAACATCGACCAGCTGATCAAGGAATCGATCGACGACGCGGCCGGTCCCGCACCGGCCCCGGACCTGGACCGGATCCACCAGCGCGGACGCCGGCGCTCGACCGTACGGGTCGGAGGTGCCGCACTCGCAACGCTGGCCGTCGTCGCGGCCGGTACGTACGCCGTGCATGGCATCGGCGGCGGCACCGACGAGATCGAACCGGCCAACGCGCCGGGTGGCCACTCCGCCGCCTACCTCACGTCGACCGAGGACTCGTTCTTGCTCAATTGGGCCGGCCGCGCCATCGAGGCCGAACACGCAGGATCTGCCCAGATGCCGGCGATGACGAAGGCGGGACTGGTGTATCTCGCCGACGACGGTGTCCCCTACCTGATCGACGGTTCCGGGCGCGAGAAAGCACTCGGTGCCGCGGTGGACAGCCCTCCCGGAGAACGCGACGGATGGGCGATCGTCGCCTCCGACACGGCCGGGGGCCAAGCTGCGTGGGCGCACTACTTCCGCGGCGACGTGACGGTCAGCCTGTTCGATGCGAGCACTGGAAAGGTGCGGACGAGTCCGACCTTCTCCTGCGCAGAGATCGCGGCGGGTTGCGATTACGCCACCGCTCAGGTCGTCGAGAACGGAACTGTGTACCTCACGGCGTCCGACGATCGTTCGGGCGACAGCACGATCGTCTGGGCACCCGAACGGCCGGCGGGTGAGCGGTTGTACCCGCTCACGGATCCGGGCACATCGCTCGCGGCCGCAGGCCCGGGACAGTTGGTTTTGGACGGGCCGGGCGACGCGTACGGCGGTCCGGATCGAGCCCCACTGCCTGCGTCGACCGACGTCTCCCGGCTGGGCCGGGACGAGACTCGTGACGCGGAGTCCATGCCGATGTCCGCGGACGGGCAGTGGCGAGTGATCGACCCGCAGGATTTCATCATGCCGCAACGAGATCGTGCGAATCCGGTCCCGGTGGCCCAGAACGTCGTCACCGGACGAAAGGTCTCGATCGACGTGCCCGACGTCGATGATGTCACCTTCGACGCCGACGGAAGCCTGCTGGTGATCGTCAGGACCGGTTCTGGTCAGCGCATGGACGATTGCGAGATCCCGTCCGGCACGTGCACCACGGTGATCGAGCACATCGACGGCCCCGATGCCGTCTTCGCCGACGGCGGGGTCAGGTAGACCGAGTCCGCACAGACAACGGCCCCCGGCGCGTACGCCGGGGGCCGTGTCCGTGTAGCGGGAAGCTACGAGCGAGTCGGCATCGACTCACATCATGCCACCCATGCCTCCCATGCCACCCATATCGCCCATGCCACCGGTCGGGTCGCCTGCCGGAGCCTTCTCCGGCTTGTCGGCGACGACGGCCTCGGTGGTGAGGAACAGCGCCGCGATCGACGATGCGTTCTGCAGCGCCGAGCGGGTGACCTTGGCCGGGTCGAGGATGCCCTCGGCAACCATGTCGACGTACTCACCGGTCGCGGCGTTGAGGCCGTGACCCGTCTGCAGACCCGACACCTTCTCGGACACGACGCCGCCCTCGAGGCCGGCGTTGACCGCGATCTGCTTGAGCGGGGCCGAAGCGGCCGAGCGTACGATCTCCGCGCCCGTCGCCTCGTCATCGCTCAGGTCGATCTTCTCGAACGCCGCAGCGGTCGCCTGCACGAGCGCGACGCCGCCACCGGCGACGATGCCCTCTTCGACGGCAGCCTTCGCGTTGCGAACGGCGTCCTCGATGCGGTGCTTGCGCTCCTTCAGCTCGACCTCGGTGGCCGCGCCGACCTGGATGACCGCAACACCGCCGGCCAGCTTGGCCAGGCGCTCCTGCAGCTTCTCGCGGTCGTAGTCGGAGTCGCTGTTCTCGATCTCGGCGCGGATCTGGTTGACCCGACCCTGGATCTGGTCGCCGTCACCGGCGCCCTCGACGATCGTCGTCTCGTCCTTGGTGACTACGACCTTGCGGGCCGAACCCAGCAGGCTCAGGTCGGCGTTCTCCAGCTTCAGGCCGACCTCCTCGCTGATGACCTGGCCACCGGTGAGGATGGCGATGTCGTTCAGCATGGCCTTGCGGCGGTCGCCGAAGCCAGGCGCCTTGACGGCAACGGACTTGAACGTACCGCGGACCTTGTTGACGACCAGGGTGGCGAGCGCCTCGCCCTCGACGTCCTCGGCGATGATCAGCAGCGGCTTGCCCGACTGCATGATCTTCTCGAGCACCGGCACGAGGTCCTTGACGTTGCTGATCTTGGAGTTGACCACGAGGATGTACGGATCCTCGAGGACGGCCTCCATGCGCTCCGGGTCGGTGTAGAAGTACTGCGAGATGTACCCCTTGTCGAAGCGCATACCCTCGGTGAGCTCGAGCTCGAGGCCGAAGGTGTTGCTCTCCTCGACGGTGATGACGCCTTCCTTGCCGACCTTGTCCATCGCCTCGGCGATGATCTCGCCGACCTGCGGGTCGGCGGCCGAGATCGAGGCGGTCGAAGCGATCTGCTCCTTGGTCTCGACGTCCTTGGCCATGCCGAGCAGCTGCGAGCTGACGGCCTCGACCGCGGTCTCGATGCCACGCTTGAGCGCCATCGGGTTCGCACCCGCGGCGACGTTGCGCAGACCCTCGCGGACCATGGCCTGAGCCAGCACGGTCGCGGTGGTCGTACCGTCACCGGCGACGTCGTCGGTCTTCTTGGCTACTTCCTTGACGAGCTCGGCGCCGATCTTCTCGTACGGCTCCTCGAGCTCGATCTCCTTGGCGATGCTCACACCGTCGTTGGTGATGGTGGGAGCGCCCCACTTCTTCTCGAGGACGACGTTGCGGCCCTTGGGGCCGAGCGTCACCTTCACGGCGTCGGCGAGGGTGTTCATACCCCGCTCGAGACCGCGCCGGGCGTCCTCGTTGAACGCAATGCTCTTCGACATATCTCCCGCGATTCCTAACGCGTAGAGGTGGATGGCCCGAGTGATGCCCGCGACGGACGACCCCTCGCCGTCGACGATCCCGTCTCGCCGGGGCGCGGAGCCTCATCGGCTCGGTCCGCTTACTTCGATGCTGCTGGCACTCTCTTATCGGGAGTGCCAGCCTCATGTTTAGCACTCGGCACAGACGAGTGCAAACGGCGGCCCGGACCTTGTCGTGGCGACCGTGCTCGGCGCGTTCAGCCCGCCCGGGTGAGCGCCGGGGTCGCTTGGGGGCTGCGCCGCTGCCAGTACGCGAGCGTCGCGACCACAAGGGCAGGGCCCCACAGCCACAACGGAAGGATCAGCACGAGCCACACTTCGCTCTCCACGAACAGACCCTGCTGGATCATCGAGCGGCCGGCGATCGTCAGCAGCATCCCACCGACCAGGCCCGGGATCACCGCCGCCATCACCGGTACGACGCGGCCACCGACGAACGGCACCCACCGCGGGAAGACCTCACCGCGCGGACGGATCAGCCCGAGTGTCAGCCACAGGCAGCATTCGGAGACAAGTCCGAGGAGGATGCCCATCAACCGCATCGACGGCTCGAGTTCGGTGTCGCCCGCAAGGAACGGCCACGGCGTGAGCCAGGTGAGTCTTGACAGCGCGTACGGGACCGGGCTCAGCGCCGCGACCCACGTCGCGCTGACACCCCAGCGGGCGATCCACGCCCGAATCGCGATGACGGCCCGGCCCGGCCCGGCCGCTCTGACATACGAGGTGACGACACCGACCCAACAACCAGCGACGGCCAGCATCAACAGCAGATACAGCGGCCGCGCGCCGACCTCGGCGAACCCGCCGCCGACGCCGCGGCCGAGGTCAGCCATGGTGTCGACCCGGAGCACTCCCCCGGCGACGCCGAGCGTCACGAGCCCGGCAATCCCGGACGCGACGTACCACCGAGTCCGTCGATTCCGCAGACCGTCGCGCAGCTTCGTACCCAGCAGCACGGGCGGGAGTACGAACGCGAGCAGATAGGCAGCCAGGATCAGGATCTGAATGTCCGGAGCCAACAGCCCGAGGGCGATCGCCTGCCCGGCTGCGAGGGCGAGCAGAAATCGACTCCCGGGACCACGCAGGCACTTCAGCCCGGCGGCGATGAGCAGCCCGAGCACGCCGACGCCGATAGCGAGTGCTCCGGCGAGCCGGTGATCGGCCGCACCGAGCAATGAGCTGTCGCCGAAGTCGTCGCCCGGCCCGAACGGGTACGTGTCGGCATCGACGCACCACAGCAGGCCGACCGACGCGACGAACAGCGACCCGCAGGCCGCCGCGAACAAGGTTCTCGGAGTTGCTCCCATGACGAACAACCCTCACCCGCGGGCCATTCGGATCCCTCCCCCGTCAGGGTGAACAGCACGACTCGGTGGGGTGGGACCTCGCTGGGCGAACTCAGTACGCCGAGTCGACGGCCTCGGCGGCACGCACGAGCGCCGTCAGTGCAGCACGCACGGCCCGCCGCTCGGCGCGATCGGGACGAATCAGCGCGAAGATGTACCGGGCCGTCGGGATGCCGGCGAGCGGGCGCAGAACGATCCCGTCGCGGGGGCGCGTGGTAAACCGCGGGAGCACCGCGAGCCCGTGACCGGCCGCCACCATCGCCTCGACCAGTCGGTTGTCGCGAATACCGCGCTGGGCGTACGTCAAGGTCGTGCCTGTGTGTGCGGCGACGGCATCGAGGACGGACTCGAACGGGAACCCCGGCGGTACGCCGATCCAGGTCTCGCCGGCGATCTGCTCGGGCGTCACCCGCGTACGCCCGGCGAGCGGATGGGATGAGTACAGCGCGATATCGAGAGGCTCTCGAACCAGCGGCTCGATCCGAAGATGGCCAGTGTCCGCGCTGGGCCGCTCGGCGAGACTGTGCGCGATGACAATGTCGTGGTCGAGCGTCAGCGACGCATAATCGGCCTCGGCGACGTCCTCGTCTGTGAAGGTCACCCGGATTCCCTGGTCTCGGAGGTCGCGCAGCGCCGTCGGTACCAGGAACTCCGCCGCGCTCGCGAGGCCCGCCATCGTCACCCGCCCGCTCGGCGCGTTGCGGAACTCGTCCCATTCGGCGCGTGCGGACTCGAGTGCGGTCGCGACGCCGGTGGCGGCGCGAGCAAGTACGCGCCCGGCCTCGGTCAGACGTACGCCGCGCCCGTGTGGCTCGACGAGAGGTACGCCGAAGTCTCGCTCCGCAGTACGCAACTGCTGCGAGACCGCCGACGGTGTGCGGTGCGTGGCGGCGGCAACCCGGGTTACGCTGCCGCGCTCCGCGAGCTCTCGGAGTAGCTCGAGGTGGCGAATATCCATGTAGGCAACCTACATGGACAATGCACAAACTTTTGCTTGTGCTAATAGAACAGCGTCCGGACCATGGAGGTCATGCCCATCCGTGATCGCACGCTTGCCGCCACTGTCGCGGTGCTGTGGGGGATCAACTTCATCGCGATCCATCTGTCCCTCGAACACTTCCCGCCGATGTTCCTCGTCGCACTGCGGTTCGCCCTGATCGCGGTACCGACGGTGCTCTTCGTACCCTGGCCCGGCGTACGCATCCGCTGGCTCGTCGGCTACGGCACGGGCTTCGGCGTCCTCCAGTTCGCCTTCCTGTACTGGGGCATGTCTGCCGGCATGCCGACCGGGCTCGCCTCGCTCGTACTGCAGGCATCCGCACCGTTCACCGTCATTCTCGGCGCAACGCTGCTGCGCGAGCGCGTGTCCGGCCGGCAGGTGCTCGGAATCGTGATCGCGATCGGCGGCCTCGCGGTCGTTGGTTCACATCGCGCTCAGATCGCCGCCGTACTGCCGTTCCTGTTGACCCTCGCGGGCGCATTCGGCTGGGCCATCGGCAACGTATGCAGTCGGCAGGCCCGACCCCGCAACCCACTTCAGCTGACCCTGTGGATGTCGGTCGTACCGCCGATTCCGATGGCCGCGGTCGCGCTGCTCGTCGAAGGACCGGATCGCATCGAGGACTCACTGACCAGCGCGCTCACCCCGGAAGCGCTGCCGGCGCTGCTCGGCCTGGCGTACACCGTGATCATCGCGACCGTCCTCGGGTCCGGCCTGTGGACCTGGCTGATGAGTCGACATCCCGCCGGCGTGGTCGCGCCGTTCTCGCTCCTCGTCCCGGTCACCGGAATGACCGCGGCGGCGGTGTTCCTCGACGAGCGGGTAAGCGCGTACGAGGTCGCCGGCGGCGCGATCGTGGTTGCCGGCGTCCTGCTCGGGAGCGCCCGACGACGCCCCCGGCGCGCGGGGCTCAAGCCACAAGACCGATACGATCGGGCAGTTGCCCGGTGACGGGTAGTCACAAAATCGATTCAGGAGATGTACATGCGCTTGACACAGCCGACACGGGGGCGGCGGGTGCGACGCGTCGTCGCTGTCGCCGCGGCACCTGCTCTCGTCGCGGGGCTCGCCCTGCCAGCGACGATGGCAACTGCTTCCGAGTCCACTGCTGAAGCCGGCAATGATCCCGCTCGCAAGACCGCGGAACCAGTGCCGTACGCATCGCAGACCGTCAACCTCGCCGCCGCGCGTGCGCAGAGCGCCGCGGAGTACTGGACGCCCGAGCGGATGGCGAACGCCGTACCCGGCGATCGAATCACCCGCCAGGCGGCAAAGCACCAGCCGTCCGCGTCGCGTACCGCACCGGAGCCGACCAGGCCGCAGCTGGTGTCCAAGGCAGCGCTTCCGAGCTCGCCAGATGCGCGCAAGAAGAAGGTCCGTAAGTCGAAGACGATCGGCAAGGTCTTCTTCAAGACGCGCAAGGGCGTCAACATGGTGTGCTCCGGCGCTGCGATCAACTCCAAGCGCAAGAACATGGTGATGACCGCGGGTCACTGCGTCCACGGCGGCCGCGGCAAGGGCTGGCACAAGAAGTGGATCTTCGTACCGGGTTACGGGCCGGGCAATACCGCCCCGAACGGCGTGTACGGCGCGACCACGAAGGTCGCGATGAAGGGCTGGATCAAGCGCAGCAACTTCAACTACGACACCGCCCTCGCCCTGGTGAAGCCGGTGAAGTTCACCAAGAAGAAGCTGGTGAAGAACGTCGGCGGCTACGGCCTGCAGGTCGGTCGCAGCCACAAGCGCCGCCTCGCCGCGGTCGGCTACTCCCAGCTCGGTCGCAAGGGTGACAAGCAGACGTCGTGCCGCAAGCGCAGCCATCGCGCGGTGCACGGCAAGCAGATCAAGCTGCGCTGCCACAACCTCACCCCGGGCTCCAGCGGCGGGCCGTGGATCAAGGGCAAGGTACGTATCGGCAAGAAGAAGCGCTCGGCCCTCAACGGTGTTGTGAGCAACGGTGTCGGCAAGCGTAAGCACCCGAAGTTCATTCGTTCGCCGTACTTCGACCGCAAGGTTCTGAAGATGTACAAGGCGTACCGCAAGAAGAAGCGGTGACTTCGCTCTAACAGATCGGCCCGACCCCCGCATTTCGCGGAGGTCGGGCCGATCTCTTATGCCAAGAGTGAATTCAAGTGTTGGGTGAAGCGGTTAGACCGCGCTGACCTCGTGTGCCTCTCGACCCTTCGGCCCATCGACGACCTCGAAGTCAACGGCCTGGCCGTCCTCGAGGGTCTTGTAGCCTTCGGACTTGATCTTGGACCAATGGACGAACACGTCGTCCTGACCGTCGACGGCGATGAAGCCGTAGCCTTTATCTGCGTTAAACCACTTCACGGTGCCGCGCACCATACGTACTCCAAGTTGCTCGTGCTGAAGACCATTCTGCTGGTCCCTGTGGATATGAGCGGTCACTAAGACCGCTCGGATTTGACCCTATCCCAGCGCGGCATTCGTGCGGAGTTCATGAGCTCGTCAACATTTGCATTTCAGGAGCCGTACGAATGAGCAGGTCACTCCGACTGCGTGTAGGCGGCAACAGTCCGCTCTGCGGCGGCCCGGGCGGCATCTGCCGGAGTTCCGGCCGCTTCATGCGCGTCGGCCCAACTGCGCCCGCTCAGCTCGATGTAGCGGACGCCGTCCGCCGACGCTGACCACGCCATGCCCGCTTCGTGGCTCCAGGGATCTCCGGTGAGCTCGGCGCCCAGGCCCAACAGACCCAGCTCCCATCCGATACCGACCGCGGCGGGCCCGAACTCCGCCCAATGCTCGCCCGCGACCGCCAGATGCTCGACGGTGACTCGGGCGTCACCAGAGTCGTCCTCGTCGAAGCGAACGTCGATCCAGCTGACGTCGCCGCCGTACTCCCAGGTGGCGGTGAACGAGTGCGGCGGCTCGCAGGTCAGCACCTCGCCACCGGCGTTGCCCTCCAGCTGATAATGCCCGCTGACTTTCAAGTCGCCGGTCACCGGTACGAGCCATCTCCCAATGCGCTCGGGAGTTGTGCACGCGCTCCAGAGGTCGGCGACCGTCGTGTCGTACGAACGACGAAAACGGACCACCCAACCCTGACCGGCCTCGAGTACCTGACCGCCGACCTCGCGGCGTACTTCGTTGACCTCGCGGTCGACGTCGATCATGATGCGCTCCTCGCTGTATCCGATCGGCTCGATCCCGCATCGCGGCGTCGGTCCCGCTTGCCGCGCGCGACCTCTGTCGCCAACGCATCCAGCCGGGGCTCCCAGACGGCACGAAAACGGTCGAGCCACGTGTCGATTTCGCGGAGCGCGCTCACCTCGATCGAGTAGAGCCGCTTGGCGCCGACGGCGCGTACCGACGCCAACCCGGCATCTCGCAGCACCTTCAGATGCTGCGATACCGCCGGTTGGCTGATCTTGAACTCTGCCTGGATGGCCTCGCACATGGCCCCGGAGGACAGTTCTGACTCGGCCAGCAACTCCAATATGCGTCGGCGAACCGGGTCACCGACTACGGAGAACGCGTCCACCCCCGCAGAGTATCAGCGTCTACTTATATAAGTCCAGTCTTAACCGCCCGCGACCGCCGGGATCACCGACACCTGGGTGCCGTCGGGTGTCGCCGTGTCGAGGCCGTCGGAGAAGCGCACGTCGTCGTTGCCGACGTAGATGTTGACGAACCTGCGCAGCGCACCTTGCTCGTCGACGACCCGCGCCTTGATACCCGGATAACTGCCGTCAAGCGAGTCGATCACCGCCGAAAGCGTCTCGCCCTCGGCGTCGACCTGAGACTCCCCGCCGGTGTAGGTGCGCAGGATGGTGGGAATGCGGACGGTCACGCTCATAGTGGTTCGCTCCTCGCTCAGATCAGATCGGCGGCAGTGAACGCCGAGTACGTCGGGTCGATCGTCGCAGCCGGACCGACCCGGTCCGCGACGGCGTCGAGTGTCTTCAACCCATCGCCGGTGTTGAACACGACGGTCTCGGCATCCGGATCGAGCTGGCCGGTATCGACCAGCTTCTTCAGGGTCGCAACCGTGACTCCGCCAGCGGTCTCGGCGAAGATGCCTTCGGTTCGGGCGAGCAGCTGGATACCTTCGCGTACCTCGTCATCGCTGACGTCCTCGACCGTGCCACCGGTACGTCGGGTGACGTCGAGGACGTACGGCCCGTCAGCCGGGTTGCCGATCGCGAGCGACTTCGCGATCGTGTCGGGCTTCACCGGTTGCACGACGTCGTGGCCGTCGCGGAACGCCTGTGCAACGGGCGAGCACCCGGTGGCCTGGGCGCCGAAGATCTTGTACGGCGTGTCCTCGACGAGCCCGTGCGACACGAACTCGCGGAAGCCCTTGTCCACTTTGACCAGCTGCGCACCCGATGCGACCGGAATCACCACCTGCTGCGGCAGACGCCAGCCGAGTTGTTCGGCGACCTCGAAACCCAGCGTCTTCGATCCCTCGGCGTAGTACGGCCGGACATTGACGTTGACGAACGCCCAACCCTCCTCCTCGCCGGCGATCTCGCTGGCGAGCTTGTTCACGTCGTCGTAGTTGCCGCGTACGGCCACCAGCGTCCCGCCGTACACCGCCGTCGTGACGATCTTCGGCCGCTCGAGGTCCTCGGGGATGAACACGACGCTCTTGATGCCGGCCCGAGCGGCGGCCGCGGCGACGGCGTTCGCCAGGTTGCCGGTCGAGGGACACGCGAGCACGTCGAGCCCGAGCTCGCGGGCTGCGGCGAGCGCGACCGCGACGACGCGGTCCTTGAACGAGTGGGTCGGGTTGCCGGAGTCGTCCTTCACCCAGAGCTTGCGCAGACCCAGCTCACGCGCCAGGTTGTCGGCCTGGATCAGCCGGGTGAAGCCGGGTTCGACGTTGGGAATCGTGGCGATGTCATCGCGTACGGGCAGCAGCGACCGGTAGCGCCAGATGTTCTTCGGACCGGATTCGATCTGCTCGCGCGTGATCGGCGGGAAGTCGTACGCGACCTCGAGTGGGCCGAAGCACTCCAGACAGGCGTAGTACGGACCGAGTTGCTGCTCGGTGCCACAGGCGCGACATCGCAGGTTCGTCGCGTGGCCGAAAGTACCGGTCGTCGGTGGGGTGTCGATGACTGCGCTCACGAGGGCCTCCTCCTCATCTCTCCCGGGCCGACCTTCGGCGCGGGACGGAATTAGCACCATGACCGGCGAGCGCACGGAGCGCAGTTGTATCGCTGGCTGGTTGCCGGGGCTTCGTCGGGCCGTATCCCTCTGCCCCTCTTGATGAGCGGGCTCCAGCGTAGCGAGTCGTCTCAGATGCTGTTAATCGCGTCCGAAATGTGGACGCCGAGCATCAGGCGGCGAGTTCGTCGGCGAGCGCGCCGAGCCACTCGGCGACTGCCGCCGGACCGGGTAGCACCAGATCGGAGCGCGCGACGAGGGCATCTTGCTCATGCGATGCCGATGCGACGAGCAGCCCCGGAATGCCGCGCGTACGCAGCTCGTCGACAGCGTCGTACGCGGGTAGGTCGCCGAGGTCGTCACCGGCGAACACCACCTGGCGCGCACCGGTCTCTTGCTGCAGAGCGTGCAGCGCGACCCCCTTGTCGGTTTCGCCGCTGCGAAGCTCGATCACGCTCTTCCCCGGTTCGACGAGCAGGCCCAGCCGCTCCGCCAGCTCTCGTACCGGCCCGTCCAACTTCGCAAGATCGGCTTCCGGGTTCGCACGCCCGCGGGTGTGCAACACGATCGAGCGGCTCTTGTGCTCGACACGCAGATCCGCCAACCCGCCTTCGGCCAGCAACTGCGGCAGAGCTTGCTCGACCTCTCGAACTGCCGGAGGAGGCGGCGGAGCGATAGTCGGGCCGTCGGGGGCATCCCAACGCTCGGCGCCGTACTGGCCCAGGATGGTCAGCGTTTCGAGTCCTGGCACTCCGGCGAACCCGCCGAGTCGGACGGCCGCGTCGGCGGGCCGCCCCGTCACGATCGCGATCCGGGCAAGCAGCGGACCGAGTCGCCCGAGCGCAGTCACGGCCCGCGGATCGGCCGCCGCGTCGTCCGGATTGTCGATGATCGGTGCGAGGGTGCCGTCGAAGTCCAGCGCCAGCAAAGTGCCCGCAGGGTCGCGGCGGATCGCATCCATCGCGCGCGCACCGTCTGCCGTGACGATCTCGGTCATGGGGTCGATCCTCGCGTACGTGAGCTCTCGAGTGCGACGCGCCCCGCATCCGATTCAAACCGATTCGGGTCGAGAACGCTCCTTGCCCTGTGAACGACGACAATGAGAACCGACGAGCGGGGATGACAGTTTGCGACACGTCGATGACTTCACCGAGTTCGCGGCATCGGGTGAACAGCGGTTCTACCGGCACGCCTACCTCTTGTGCCGAGACGCCGATAGGGCTCGCGACCTGGTCCAGACGACCCTGCTGAAGCTCTACCGCGTGTGGGATCGCGTACGTCGTGCCGAGCACCCGCATGCATATGCGCACAAGACGCTGGTGCGTACGTACCTCGACGACGAACGTCGGTCGCGTCGCGCACGCCGGCTCGAGGCCATGCCGGACCCGACGCCCGCAGACACCGGTTCCGACCTACGGATGACGATCCTCGACGCCCTCCAAGAGCTGCCTCCGCGAGCTCGCGCCGTGGTGGTCCTTCGCTATTGGGAGGACTACAGCGTCGCCCAGACCGCCGAACTCATGTCGTGCAGCCCCGGGACGGTCAAGGCACAGTGCTCACGGGCACTCGGCCTGCTCCGCGACCGACTCGGCGAGTCATTCCACCACCTGATCGAAAGCTGAGGCCACTATGTCTCCCGCCGACCTTCGTAGCAGGCTCTCCGAGGAGATCTCCGATCTCACTCCCATGCGTACGGTGGTTCCCGACGTACTCAACGAGGGGGCCAGACGACACCGCGCGCGCCGTGTCGCGAGCGTCGGGCTGGCTGCGGCAGCCGCCGGCCTGATCATCCTCGGTACCGCCTTGGCGCCACGTCTCTCGGACGACGGCCCCACCGCGTCGTCGAACACGCCGGCGAAGCAATCCGATAACGTCCCAAAGACCCAGACCAGGGACGAGTTCGATGCGTGGGCGGCACAGAGGTTCGGCGAGCTCCTGCCCGCGAGGTTCGGCGAAGTGCGCGCGACGACACGCCACTCCTTCGCCGCCTGGGTCGACGGCCGGAAGGTCGGCTTCAACATCAACGTCACCAAGACCGACTGGGAGAGCTCGACGGTCGATCCATCCGACGTCGATCTCGCTCCGTCGTGTTCGGACTTCGGCCCGGACTGTGCCGCGTTGCCGAGCCAGAACGCCATCGCGTACCACGATTCGCCCGCGTCCGCCGGGATGAAGCTCTATCTCGACGGTCGGTCGACCGCAGCGGACGGGATCGCATTGAACTTCTTCGGTAAGGCCGCCGACGGACCCCTTCCGATCAGCAACGAAGAGATTCTCTCGATGATCGACTCGGAGGGGTTCGAAGAGATCTGGCGCGAGTACACCGCGCACCCGAAATGGGTCTACTCGAGCACGCTCGTAATGCTCGAGCCCACCGACCGCGCTAGATCGCAGCGGTGAGGATCAGGCTGAGGCGCTCACCCGACATCGGCTTGACGGCCGCCATGATGCGGCCGACGCCGAGGGAGTCGGCGAGCAGCTTGGCCTGATCTTCCATGCCGGGTGGGTAGTAGACGGTCGTACTCGGGATAGCGCCGTACCAGTTGTCGACGCCGCCGATCGAGAATCCCGCGGACTCGACATTGCCCGAAACCGAAGCGGCGAGATTCGTGATGCCGGAGTTGTTGTAGACGTCGACCGTGGCGTCGGGGCTCGCCTCGGGCTTCTGAGGCTTCTTCTTCGGTTTCTCGACCGGCTTCTTCTCCGGCTTGGTCTGCTTATCGCTCTTGGCCGGCTCATCCGACTTATCGGACTCATCCGATTTGTCGGTTTTGTCGGTCGCGTCGGTCTTGGCCGGCCCGTCGCTCTTCGGCGGGTCACTCGACTCTGGTGGGTCGGTGGTCTTGGTGGGCTCGGACTGCGGCGACGCTTCGTCGGTGTTGTCGTTACTGGTGGTGATGAAGTACGTGAGCGTCGCGATGACGACGACGGCCAGGCTCGCGGCGATCAGCCACGACGGTAGGCGGAAGGCCGAATCGCGGGTGTTCATCGTCGGGCCCTCATGCTCATGTCAACTCGATGCCCAGTCGGCGCGCAGACCGGGCGCGCTGGCGCGCATGACGCATCCGACGGAGGCGCTTGACGAGTAATGGGTCGTGCGCGAGTGCGTCCTCGCGATCGATCAGGGCGTTGAGCACCTGGTAGTACCGCGTCGCGGAGAGGTCGAACTTCTCCCGGATCGCCTGCTCCTTCGCGCCGGCGTACTGCCACCATGTGCGCTCGAAGTCGAGGATGGCTGCGTCGCGTTCCGAGAGGCTGCTGGTGCCGGCCGGCCGGCCCTGCGACACGACATGTGCGGGATCCATACCGCCCATCGTAGGCGACGAACCACAACGATGTCATTTGGCACAATGCCTGCATGTCGCAGCATCCGGCCGACCCACCGCAGCCCATTCGATGGGGCATCCTCGCAACAGGCAAGATCGCCGAGTCGTTCGCAACCGATCTCGCCGTGGTTTCCGATGCAACCCTCGCCGCGGTGGGGTCGCGCACTCTTGGCTCCGCGCGTGACTTCGCCGACCGTCACGGCGCCGCACGAGCGTACGGCAGCTACGCGGAGCTCGCCGCCGACCCGGAGGTCGACGTCATCTACGTCGCGACCCCGCACGGACGCCATGTCGAGGACGTCCTGCTGTGCTTCGAGCACGGCAAGCCGGTGCTGTGCGAGAAGGCGCTGACGCTCAACGCCCGGCAAGCACGCGAGCTCGTCGCCGCAGCGCGTGCGCGCGGCGTGTTCTTCGCGGAGGCGATGTGGATGCGCTGCAATCCCCGCATCCGGCATCTGCTGCGCTTGGTCACCGACGGCGCCTGCGGTGACGTACGCCAGGTACGTGCCGACCTCGGGTTCGTACTGCCGACAGATGCGGCGGCTCGGCTGGTCGACCCTGCGCTCGGTGCGAGCGCCCTGCTCGATGTCGGCATCTACCCACTCACCTTCGCCTACCTGGTGCTCGGCGCACCAGACGAGGTGGTCGCCGCCGGAGCCCTGTCGGATCGCGGGGTCGACCTGAACGGTGGCGCGACCCTTACCTACGCCAACGGCGCCGTCGCAAACGTCTCCTGGACGCAGATCGCGTGGTCCGACGCGACCGCCTCGATAGCCGGCGACGGCGGCCGGATCGAGGTCGCCTCCCGGATGCACATGCCGCCCACGTTCTCCCACATCCACGGATGGGAGACCCATACGTACGCCGATCCCGTCATCGGTCGCGGATACGCGCACGAGATCATCGAGGTCGGCGACTGCCTGCGCGCCGGTCGTACCGAGTCGGAGATCCTGCCGCTCGACGACACCGTCGAGATCATGGCGCTGATGGATCGGATGCGTGAGCAGTTGGGCGTGCGCTACTCGGTCGACTAGGTACGGTGTCGGGTTCCGATTGCCTGCGGTGCGACTACCCGACTGCCCGGTTTCCTTCGCTGTCGGCTTTTCCCGCTTCCTTTTGTGCGACTACCCGCCTGCCAACTTCCGTTCGCGCTCGGCTTTCCTCGCCCCTTCGGTTCGGCAAAGACGCGGCGATGCGCGGAAGCCGCCATTTCGGTTCGGTTGCTTGGCGGCTTTCCCGTCACCTTAATATGGGACCGGGGTAACGTTCGACTTCGGCGTCACTCCCCTACCGGTAGTCGCTGGCGTACCAACGAGCACGGAAACCTGTCACTTTGCACGGCGAATCTGCCATGCAAAGCGGAGTTTCACCATGTTTACTTGGTGAACGACCACCCACCGACCCCGCAAACGCCGACCGAAACGGGAAAGCCGGCAAGCAACCGAGCCACGTAGCTGCCGCTCCCGCGTCGCCGCGTCTTTGCCCAGCCGGAGCGAGCAGGAAAGCCGACAGCGAGCAGAACCGAAGCGGCGAGATGTCGAGCGACAGAAGCGGGAAAGCCGAAGGCGAAGCCGTGCAGGGCAGGCGGGTAGTCGTACAGCCGAAAAGTCAGACGACCACCCCGCCTCAGCGCACAGCAGCAAGTAGCTCAGACGCCTTCGCTGCAGCGAGGTCGACGAGGGCGCCCAGGTCGTTCGCGGGCCGATTTGCCCGCGTACTGAGCTGACCGGACAGTTCCTCCTCGCCGCGTCCGCGCAGCAGCATCAGTACGAACGGGTCGGCGTCGAGCAGCCATGAGACCTGATACGCCAGCGCTGCCGCGTGTACGCACGGCAGCTCCCAGGCATCACAGCCGCACTCCGGCTCGAGGTCGCCGATCGACGGCAGCAGCGCGACATCGGCCGCCGCGGCCGAGTCGATCAGCTCGGCCGGCATCTCGCCATCGAGTAAGGCGAGCAGATGCCCGGACTTCGCCGAGATCTCGTCACTGAACCGCTCCCATTGGGTGTCGGAGAGCTGTTCTACGCGTACGACAGCGCGGAACTCATCGAGCGACGGATCGCGTACGGTCGCGACCACCTGACCCGGCTCGACCATGATCGCGCCGACATGGCCCCGCCTCGCGTACGCGCGGCCCTTGCGAAGCTGCCCGAGATCGAGCGAGGTGTCTTCGAGCGCACCGACCCATGCCTTGCCCCACCAGGTACGAGCGAACGAGCGCGCAGCGTGCGTCGGCGGGAAGGGTTCGAACACCAGACTCATACTTGCCTCCTCAGGCTGACCAGCTCCTCCAGCTCGCTGTCGCTCAGCTCCGACAACGCGCCCTCACCCGACTCGAGCACCGCATCCGCGAGCTCGCGTTTGCTCGCCAACATCGCGGCGATGCGATCCTCGATCGTGCCCTCGGCGACCATCCGGTGGACCTGTACGGGACGGGTCTGACCGATGCGGTACGCCCGGTCGGTCGCCTGCGATTCAACGGCGGGGTTCCACCAGCGGTCGTAGTGCACCACATGGTCGGCCCGAGTCAGGTTGAGCCCAGTACCCGCCGCCTTGAGGGACAACAGGAACACCGATACGTCACCACGCTGGAACCCGTCGACCAGCTCCTGGCGCCGCGAGACCGGCGTACTGCCGTCGAGAACGTACGCCTCGACGCCCTTCGCCGCGAGATGCTGCTGCAGCAGCTTCGCCATCGCGACGTACTGGGTGAACACCAACGCGGCGCCGCCTTCGCTGAGGATGACATCGAGCAGCTCGTCGAGCAGCTCGAGCTTGCCGGAGCGGCCCGCGAGCCGGGAGGTGTCCTCGCGCAGGTACTGCGCCGGATGGTTGCAGATCTGCTTGAGCGCCGTGAGCATCGCGAAGATCCGGCCCTTGCGGTCGATGCCTGCCTCGCCGGCCGTGACCTCGCTCATGCCTTCGCGTACTGCGGCCTCGTACAGCCCGATCTGCTCATCGCTCAGCGACACGAACTGGTCGGTCTCGGTCTTGCGTGGCAGCTCGGGCGCGATCCCCGGATCGGTCTTGTGCCGGCGCAGCATGAACGGCGCCACCAACCGTTTCAACCGCTCGGCGACCACCTCGTCGCGCCCGGTCTCGACCGGGTCGCCGTAGCGCCGGCGGAACTCCCCCGCCGTGCCGAGCAGGCCCGGCACGGCCCAGTCCAGAATTGCCCACAGCTCGCCGAGGTGGTTCTCGATCGGCGTGCCGGTGAGCGCAACCCGTGCCTGTGCGCCGATCCGACGCAGCTCCCGGGCCGTGTTTGAGTGTGGGTTCTTGATGTGCTGCGCCTCGTCCGCGACAACGAGACCCCATGCCACCGACGCGAGCCGGTCGGCGTCGCGGCGCATCGTGCCGTACGTCGTGAGGACGAAGCCCTCGGTCACCTCGTCGACGGAGCGATCTTGGCCGTGGAACCTTCGCACGGGTACGCCGGGCGCGAACCGCTCGATCTCTCGCTCCCAGTTGCCCATCAGCGACGCCGGACAGACGACGAGAGTCGGCCCGGCCGAGACTGCACTCTCCACGCGCGCAAGGTGCAGCGCGATCACCGTGATCGTCTTGCCCAAACCCATATCGTCGGCGAGACAACAGCCGAGACCGAGTGACGTCATGCGGTCGAGCCACCGGACACCGCGTAACTGGTAGTCGCGGAGCGTTGCCCGCAGCGCCGCCGGCTGGACCAACGGTTCGACACCGTCTTCACCGGCCGCAAGCCGATCGCGCACCTCGGCGAGGTCGGGCGCCACAGTCACGTCGCTGTCTCGTCCGCGACCGACCGAGATGCGACCGCTCAGCGCGGCACCGATCGCCTCGATGCCGGTGACCGGCGTGCGCGAACGCTCTCGGGCGCGCTCGATGACCTCACCGGGTACGACGACCCACTGATCACGCAGGCGTACGACCGGTCGGGTCGACTCCGCCAGCAGGTCGAGCTCGGCCTTGCTCAGCTCCCGCTCACCAACGGCCACCTGCCAGCGAAAGTCGAACAGCGCCCCTTCGCCGAGTGCACCTGTGCCACCCGACGCATCGCCTCCGAGCTGCACCCGCGTACGTACGTCTGTCACAAGTGACCGCGGCCATCTGACCTCGACTCCTGCCGCCCGCAGCCGGGTGGCCGCCGAGCCCGCGAGCTCGACCGTCTCGTCGTCGGTCAACTGGACACGGTCGGGCACAGCGCGCTCGAGCACGCGCTCCAGCGGCGGCCAGGCGAACGCGGCCCGCCGGATTGCGAGCAGCGCATCGACCTGGGTGTGCCCGCCGAAACTCGAGCCTGACCACAGCTCGTCAGCCCCGACGAGCCGGCTCGGCTCGTCGGGCGCGTAGAAGGCAATCGACGCAGACAGGTCGCCGAGGTCTGCGCTGCCGACAACGTCGTGCTCGACGCGAAGTACGACGCGAAGCTCCGCGCGCGGAGCGACGCCCATCGTCGCGTACGGCGTGGGGCTCTCGCCCGGTTCCTCTTGGCGACGGGGCAGCACATCTGCACACGCATCGAGGTACGCACGAAGCTCAGCCGCCGTTGCGGCCGGGTCGGGAGGACACTCGGCAACCAGCGCTTCGATTCGTGCTTCGTCGTCGGCGTCCAGCGGACCGGCACGCCACTCGTCGACATCGTCATCGGTCAACTGCGGGGTGATTCGGCGCCGCTCGACCAACTCGAGAGCGAACACAGTGGCGCAGCACCACCATCGAACAGACTCCGATGCACCATCGCGATATGCCCTCAACAGCAGAGGGATCGCCTCTTCGACGCGGTACTCGTGTACGCCGTCGTCATGCGTATGACCCACGACGACCCGGCCCTCGCGGGCCGGGCTGCCGGGGACGTAACGGACGTGCTCGATCAAATTCACCTTCCGAGTTTCTGATAGCCGCGCACAGCAAGAGCACCGAAGACGACACCCAGGAGAAGCGGCCAGACGACGGCAAGGAGCGCCGCATTCTCGACCGCCCATGCGTCCCCGCCCGTACCGGGGCTCGACAGTAGCTCGCGTACGGCCGAAACCGTTGCGGACAACGGATTCCAATCGGCGACGGGAGCGAGCCAGCCCGGCATCGTCTCGGTCGGCACGAACACGCTGGAGACGAAGCCCAGTGGGAACACCAGAATCTGGACGAGCGCTGTCGCATCCGGCGAGTCGATCAGGACGCCGAGGAAGATGCCGATCCAGATCATCGAAGCGCGCAACAGCAGAAGCAGCGCCATCGCGGCCACGAAGTCGACCGGCGACGCATCGAACCGCCATCCGATCAGCAGCCCACATCCCACCAGAGCAACGAGATTGAGCGTCGAGTCGAGAGTGTCGGCGACCGCCCGGCCGCCGAGGATCGCCGAACGCGACATCGGCATGGCCCGGAATCGGTCGGACAACCCGGCCCGTTTGTCGGCAACGACATTGAGCATCGTCGCTTCGAGTCCGAACATCATCGACATGCCGAGAATCCCGGGCACGACGAAGTCGACATAATCCCCTCCGCCCGGCACCTGCATCGCGCCGCCGAACAGGAACCCGAACATGAGCATGAACATGAACGAGAAGAGGATGCCGGCGATCGGCGTCATCGGCTCACGCCGCCAGTGCAGAAGGGCACGCTTGGTCAGCGTCCAGCTGTCGCCGACCGTGTTGGTGAGCGCACTCATGCTGCCTCCTCGTTGTCTTCGGTGTCCGCAGGTAGAGGCGAACCGGTGACGGTCAAGAACACATCGTCGAGCGTCGGCCGCCTGATGCCGATGTCGTCGATGGCGACCTCGAGCTCATCGAGCCGGCGCAGCGCAGCATCGAGCGCACGAACGCGATCGATGACCGGCGCCGAGACGGTACGTGTCTCGGCGCGCGCGGCGGCGCCTGCGGCAACGACATCCGCGATCGCGGCGCGCGCCAGGTCGAGCTGAGCATCGTCGCGTACGACCACCTCGAGGTGGTCGCCGCCGGCCTTTGTCTTCAGCTCGTTGGCGGTGCCCTCGACGATCACCCTGCCTGCCTGCATGACTGCAATGCGATCCGCGAGCTGATCGGCTTCGTCGAGGTACTGCGTGGTCAGCAGCACCGTCGTGCCGAGCTCGACCAACGCACGCACCGCCGCCCACATCTCGTTGCGGCCGCGCGGGTCGAGCCCGGTCGTGGGCTCGTCGAGGAACAACACCTCGGGTCGCAGCACCATGCTCGCGGCCAGATCGAGGCGCCGACGCATTCCGCCGGAGAACTTCTTGACCGACCGATCACCGGTGTCTGCGAGGTCGAACCGTTCGAGCAGCTCATCGGCGCGCCGACCGGCCGCCTTGGCGTCGAGGTGAAACAGCCTGCCGAACATGACGAGGTTCTGCCGGGCGTTGAGCACCTCGTCGACCGCGGCATTCTGCCCGACCAGACCGATCCGCGTACGTACGAGCTCCGGCTCTTTCGCGACATCGTGACCTGCGACGGCCGCCCTACCCTTCTCCAGACGAGCGAGCGTGGACAGCACGCGCACCGCCGTGGTCTTGCCCGCGCCGTTCGGACCCAACAACCCGCAGACCGACCCCTGTGCGACCTGCAGGTCGAAGCCGTCGAGCGCTGCCACTTCGTCTTTCGTACCCCCATAGACCTTGCGGAGACCATCCGCATCGATCGCTACTGCTGGCACCCGATCCCCCTCCGAAGAGAACTATGCAAATGAAACTGCGTACACCGTATCATAACTACGTACAGCGTACTCAGTTTTAGGATAAGCACCGATGAGCACCGAATATTCCGGCAGCGGCGATCTGCAACGGACCCTCGACCTGATGTGGGGTACGACCGCCGCGCCCAGCAGAGGTCCGCGGCCCGGCCTGTCCATCGAACGGATCGTCGAGGTCGCGATCGGCGTCGCCGATGCCGACGGACTCGCCGCCGTCTCGATGCGCCGGATCGCCAACGAGCTGGGCATCGGGGTGATGGGGCTCTACCGTTACGTGCCGAGCAAGGGCGAGTTGGTCGACCTGATGCTCGACGCCGCACAGCGCGACGTCCCCGATGCGTACCCACTCGGCGACGACTGGCGCTCCCGGCTGCGGATCGTCACCCAAGAGCTGATCGAGCACTACCGCCGCCACCGCTGGCTGCTGCAGGTCTCGCAGGCGCGCCCGCTGATGGGTCCCGAGTCGATCCGCACGTACGACGACGCGCTCCGCTGTATGGACGGGATCGGCCTCACCGACCACGAGATGGCCTGGACGGTCACGATGCTCGACTCCCTCGCGCGCGGAGCCAGCCAATGGAACGTCGAGTACAAGGAGGCAGCCGAGCGCACCGGCATCAGCGATGAGGACTGGTGGGCAGCCCAGATGCCCTACATCACCAAGGCGATGGCCGACGGCGAGCACACGACGATGGCCCGGGTCGTCGCGAACGACCCCTACGAGGACGACACCGACTACGTCATCGACCGAGCCCTCGACGGCATCGCAGCCCTCATCTCCCGCCGATGAAGACGCCGGCCGCGGCGGCCGCGAGCGCCGCCCGGGCCGACTGATCGGCGAGCTCCTCGGTCAGCGCCTGCCCACTCTGCAGCAGCGCGTAGTAGAGCGGCGCCGACACTGCGCGGATGACCTGCCGAGCGTCGGTGCCCTCTGGTAGCTCGCCGCGCTCGACGGCCTCCTCGACACACGGCGCCCACTCGTCGATGCGTGTCGAGTAGAAGCCGCGGAGCGCATCACCGGCCGCCGGATCGCACGCCCCCGCGACCACGACCGCCTTGAACAGCCGCCCCTGACGCGCGTCGGCAAGCGTGGACTGCACCAGCCTCGCGTTGGCACGGAGATCCTCGGCGATCGCACCTGTCCGCGTACGCGCCACCGACTCATCGGCCATCGCCACCAGCAGATCGGCGACCAGGCCGGTCGGCGTACCCCACCGTCGATAGACGGTTGTACGTCCCACTCCGGCGCGACGAGCGACCTCCGCCAGGTCGAGCGCCTCGAATCCGTCCTCCGCGAGCAGATCGCCCGCAGCCCGGAGCACAGCCTCGCGCACTCGCGCAGTCCGTCCACCCGGGCGCACCATCGCAGAGGATCCCATAACGGGACGAGCATACCGTTTAGCGCGATCACCTGCTACCGTATTAACGGTACGCAAATCCCATTAAGGAGACGATATGGAGCATCGCAGACTCGGCGCATCGGGGCTGATGGTGCCCGCGCTTTCGTTCGGCGCAGGCACGTTCGGCGGGCGAGGACCGCTGTTCGGCAATTGGGGCACCACCGACGTAGCCGAAGCGAAGAGGCTCATCGACATCTGCCTCGATACCGGTGTGACGATGTTCGACACCGCCGACGTCTACTCGGACGGCGCATCCGAAGAGGTTCTCGGCGAGGCGCTGCTCGGCCGCCGCGACGACGTGCTGATCTCGACCAAGGCCGGCCTGCCGATGGGTGACGGCCCCGGCGATGCTGGATCGTCGCGCTCACGGCTGATCGGCACCGTCGATGCCGCACTGCGCCGACTACGCACCGACCGCATCGATCTCTTCCAGCTGCACGGGTACGACGCGGGTACGCCGATCGCAGAGGTCGTCGGCACGCTGGATGGTCTCGTACGCGCCGGAAAGATCCGCTACGTCGGCGTATCGAACTTCTCCGGCTGGCAGCTGACGAAGTCGCTCGCAACGGCGGATGCGCACGGCTGGTCGCGCTATGTGGCCCACCAGGTCTACTACTCGCTGGTGGGTCGCGACTACGAGTGGGAACTGATGCCACTCGGTCTGGACCAAGGCGTCGGCGCTGTCGTGTGGAGCCCACTCGGATGGGGCCGGCTCACCGGCAAAGTCCGCCGGGATGCGCCGCTGCCCGCTGGCAGCCGCCTGCATGCGACCGCGGATTTCGGTCCGCCCGTCGACGACGAGCGGCTCTACAGCGTTGTCGACGCGCTCGAAAAGGTCGCTGCCGACACCGGCAAGACTGTGCCGCAGGTCGCGATCAACTGGCTGTTGCAGAGACCGACCGTGTCCTCGGTCATCATCGGTGCGCGTAACGAGGAGCAGCTTCGCCAGAACCTCGGAGCCGCAGGGTGGGCACTCACAGCCGACCACATCGCGTTCCTCGACGCTGCCAGCGCGACCACGGCTCCGTACCCCTACTTCCCGTACGAGCGGCAGGAGGGATTCGCTCGGCTGAACCCACGCGCCGTGCCGTCCGGACTCTGACCCGCGTACCCGCAATCAGCCTGCGACCATCACCAGCGAGCCGGACGTACGGCCGTCGGCCAGTGCAGTCAGCGCATCGGCCACCTCGTCGAAACCGACCGCAGTCGTATGGACGTCGAGCTGCAGCCGTGCAGCCAGCCGCAGCAACTCCTCGCCGTCCTGCCGGGTGTTGGAGGTGACGCTGCGCAGGTCGCGCTCCCCGAACAGGTGGTCGGCGTACGTCATCGATGGAACGTCGCTCAGGTGGATACCGGCGAGCGATACTGTGCCGCCGGGCCCGAGGGCTCTCAACGCGAGCGGCACGAGCTCACCGGCCGGAGCGAACACGATCGCCGAGTCGAGCTCGGCGGGCGGGTGTTCGGTTGGGCCTGCGACGTACGCGGCGCCGAGCTCGCGCGCGAGTCGTTGGTTGCCCTCTCCGCGGGTCATCACGTAGAGCTCTGCACCACGAGCAGTGGCGATCTGTGCCGTGATGTGTGCGCTCGACCCGAACCCGTAGATTCCGAGCCGGCCACCGCTCGGCACCCGAGCTCGTTCGAGCGCCCGATAGCCGATGATGCCCGAGCACAGCAACGGTGCGACCTGTTCATCGTCGTAGGTATCGGGAAGCCGGTACGCGAACGCCTGCGGCACGACCGCGTACTCGGCGAGACCTCCGTCGGCGTCCCAGCCGGTGTAAAGCGAGCGCGGGCAGAGGTTCTCTCGCCCGGCTCGGCAGAACCTGCAGTGGCCGCAGGTGTTACGCAGCCAAGCGATGCCGACGCGGTCGCCGATCGCGAACCGGTCTACCGCATCTCCGGTCGCGCTCACCTCGCCGACGACCTGATGCCCCGGCACGGTCCGGCGACGCCGCGGCGGCAGATCGCCCTCGGCCAGATGCAGGTCGGTGCGGCAGATACCGCAGGCACGGACGCGTACGAGGACCTCATCGGGAGCGGGTTCCGGCACCGACTTGGTTGCCAGGTCCAGCGGTCCGTGCCGCATCCGACTCGGTCTGTCGACCACCCAAGCCCGCATCTCGATCACCTGCCAACACACTAATGCCGCCGGGCTTACGGGATAGGCTCATCATGAGGATCCGAGGAGGGCGCCTTGAGCAATTCCCCCACCGCTGCATTCGTCGTGGTCGCGAACCGCCTGCCGGTCGACCGGGTGACTCTGCCCGGCGGCCGCACCGCCTGGCGTACGTCTCCGGGCGGGCTGGTCTCCGCTCTCAAGCCCGTGCTGCAGCGCAACGCGGGCGCCTGGATCGGCTGGCACGGCGCACCGACCGAAGAGCTGGAACCGTTCATCGACGACGGGCTCGAGCTCGTACCGATCCCGCTGTCGACCTCGGAGGTCGAGGAGTACTACGAGGGATTCTCGAACGGAACGCTGTGGCCGCTCTACCACGACGTGGTCGCGCCGCCGGAGTTCCACCGCGAATGGTGGGAGGCGTACGTACGCGTCAACCGGCGCTTCGCGCAGCGTGCGGCCGAGGTGGCCGAGCAGGGCGGGGTCGTGTGGGTGCAGGACTACCAACTGCAACTGGTGCCTGCGATGCTGCGTGAGCTGCGTCCGGACCTGCGCATCGGGTTCTTCCTGCACATCCCGTTCCCGCCGACCGAGCTGTTCCAGCAGATGCCCTGGCGCCGGCAGATCCTCGAAGGGCTGCTCGGCGCCGATCTCGTCGGCTTCCAGCATCAGGGCGCGGCGCAGAACTTCGTCCGGCTCGTACGCCAGCGCGTCGGCCACAAGACCCACCGCGACACCGTCTACCTGCCCGACGGGCGACTGGTCACTGCCGGCTCGTTCCCGATCTCGATCGACGCCGACTCCTTCGAGCGGCTGGCCCGAGACCCGGCAACCGAGCAACGCGCAGACGAGATCCGCGCGGAGCTCGGCGGCCCTCGGCATGTACTGCTCGGCATCGACCGGCTCGACTACACCAAGGGGTTGCGTCAACGGCTCCGGGCGTTCGGCGAGCTACTCGCCGAGGGCAGCATCGACCTCGACGACGCGGTGTTCATCCAGGTTGCCACCCCCTCGCGCGAGCGGGTCGGGCAATACAAGGTGCTCCGCGACGACATCGACCGCCTCGTCGGGCGGATCAACGGCGATGTCGGTCGCATCGGGCGGGTCCCGATCACCTACCTCCATTCGTCGTACCCCAAGGCAGAGATGGCGGCGCTGTACCGCGCGGCCGACATCATGGTCGTCACACCGCTGCGTGACGGCATGAACCTCGTCGCGAAGGAGTACGTCGCCTGCCGCTACGACGACCAGGGTGCACTCGTGCTCAGCGAGTTCGCCGGTGCGGCCGAGGAGCTCAAGCAGGCGTACCGCGTGAACCCCTACGACATCAACGGGATGAAGGCGACGCTGCTGCAGGCGATGCAGTCACCCGAGCGCGAGAACTCCCGGCGTATGCGGTCGATGCGCAAGTACGTACGCGAGCACGACATCGACCGTTGGGCGAAAGCGTTCCTCGACACGCTCGCCGCCGGCGAGACCCATCACGACAAGCATCCGCGCCCGGTGTAGCGGCTGCCCAGAGTCACCCGACCGCAGTGCCTTCCAGCTCGACCAGCTGGCCGGGAATCGCCAATCGAGTCACGCCGAGCATCGTGGTGGTCGGGGCGACTCCGGCGGCACCCAATCGCGAGGCGAGCACGCCGTAGTGCTGGAGCAGTAGATCCACGTCGGTGGTGAACACGTTCAGCCGGACAAGACTCTCCAGCGCCATATCCGCTTCGGCGAGCACGGCCTCCAGGTTGTCGAGGGCGAGGGCGATCTGTGCCGCCATGTCGCCGTCATGCTTCGGCTCACCGTCACCGCCCGTTGCGGTCTGCCCGGAACAGTAGAGGATCCGAGCAGGTCCGGAGACGACCTCACCCTGGTTGAATCCCATCTCCACCGACCACGTCACCGGGTTGATCGCCGTTCGCTGCATTGACACATCAGCTCCATAGGTTCATCGACGCTGCGTACCTTTCGGGTGGGCGGATCCCACGTACGTCGAAGGCCATGAGCATCTCCACGAATCCCGACAGCCCGGTGTCGTGTATGTCGGTAAAGTTCACGCATGCGCGCCGACCGATTGGTCTCGCTGGTACTGCTACTTCGTCAGCATCGTCGGCTGAATGCCGCCGCGCTGGCACAGAAGCTGGAGGTGGCCACTCGTACCGTTCAGCGCGATATCGAAGCGCTGTCGGCTGCCGGGGTGCCGGTCTACGCCGAACGCGGCCGCCACGGCGGATACGCGCTGTTGCCCGGTTTTCGCACCGAGCTCACCGGCCTGAACCACGACGAAGCGCTCGCCCTGCTCGTCGCGGGTTCACGACGCGGGACGCAGGTGTTCGGTCTCGGATCCGCCCTCGCCTCGGCGATGCTGAAGGTCATCGACGCATTGCCCGACAGCCATCGTTCGACCGCGACCGGCGCCGTCGAACGGTTGCTGATCGATCCGGACATCGATCTGCTGTCGCGCCGCCAGACCGCCGATGAGGTGCCCGATCCGGTCGCGGCCGAGATTCGACGCGCCGTCTTCGACGGACACAAGCTCCGCATCCACTATGCCGCGGCTGGTCGGGCGCCGCGTTGGCGCATCGTCGATCCGATCGGCTTGGTCACGGTACGCGACCAGGGCTACCTACTGGCCACGAGATCCGGCGCGGACCGCACCTACCGGCTGAGCCGCATAGCGGCCGCCGAGGAGCTGCCGGAGCCTGCGCAACGAGCCGACGAGGTCGACCTCGAACTCGCCTGGCAGGAACGCAGCGACCGGTTTCGGGCCGGCGGAGACCAGGTCGCCGTTGAGGCACGGGTGAACCCGGCAGGCAAAGAACTGCTCGTCGGCACCGCACTCGCCGTCCGTACCGACGAGCCCGACGCAGACGGCTGGCTGCGGATGGAGCTCGCCTTCCAAGACGCACGTCACGCCGAATGGGCATTGTGGAGCGTCGCCACGAACGCCGAAGTCTTGTCACCACCGTGGCTGCGCGACTCCCTGCGTAGTCGGGCAATCGCGATCGCGGCGAACTACGGCACGGGCCCGACGCTCTGACCCACGATCGTCGCGACGCCGGCCTCGATGTTTCATGGCTAGCATCGGGCCATGCCACGCCTGATCCATCTCAACGGACCCTCACGTGTCGGCAAGTCGACGCTCGCCCGACGGTACGTCGACGAAAACCCCGGAACACTCGCGCTCGACCTCGACGTGCTCGCCGGGCTCATCGGCGGCTGGCATGACGACTTCTTAGGCGCGTTGGGCAAGGCGAGACAGCATGGTTGGGCGATGGCGCAGCGACACCTGAGTGACGGCTACGACGTGGTCGTTCCGCAGCTCGTCACCAGCTTCGACCGCGCACCCGGACCCGAAGCGATCGCCGACGCCGCCGGTGTCTCCTACGTAGAAGTGGCGCTATTGGTCGACGATGAAGAACACCGGCACCGCCTGCGCAACAAGCAGCCCGCGAACGAGGTCGAAGGCTTGATCCAGTCGTTCCTGGACGACGGCGACCTCGTCGGCCGCATCCGAGAACACCTGGCGGAGTATCTCGCGGGTCGGCCGGAAACGATCCGAATCGAGACGACCGGGCTCGACGAAGATGCGACGTACGCGCGCTTGCTCGACGTACTCGCCGCGGCCTGACTCACCCGGGCGCTACGACCCGACGCCTGTGTCCAACAGGGCTCGGATCCGCCCGGCGGCACGGTCTGCGGGGTACATCCCGACCGGTCGGGTGACGAGCTCGCTCAGCGCGAACATGTCGATCACGGTGCCGAGATACTCCCAGTCAGCGATCGAGGTGCCTGCGCCGTAAGTCGTACGAAAACCCTCGACGAAGCCGCCCGGATAGTCGTCCGCGTGACGCAGCAGGTTGCCGGCGTCGGCGGCCGGGCAGCCCGCGTACGCGAACTCCCAGTCGAGCACCGATGCGACCTCCCAGCCATGTGCAGTGGAGCGGACAAGGATGTTCTTGGGGTTGAAGTCCGAATGCACCAGGCAGGCGAGGTCGTCGATCTCCGCCAGCGCGGGGGCATGCATCGTGCACAGGTCGACCCACGAGCGCCGTACATCGGCGGCGAGGCGCGAGTCGGGGGCTCGCTCCATGCACTCGGCGGCAACCTCGGGGAGCTGCTGCGACCACGCTCGCTCGGGAGGTACGCGCAACTCAGTGTCGGCGAAGAACCCCGGACGCGAGGCGATCGCAACCGCGCCGATCCCCAACGACACCTCGGCAACGGCCGCGCCGAGGTCGGCGATGCCACCATCAGCGTCGTCGGCAGCGAGCACATCGGAAAGCAGTACCCCGGCGACGTGGTCGATCACCATGAACGACCGAACAGCCTCGTCGTTCGACTTCCGTACGACGCGTACATCCGGCACCGGAACATAGGCAGCCGCACGCCGCATCACCTCGGCCTCGACGTCGGCGGACGCACCACCGAAACGTACGACCGCCTGGCCGCTCGCCAGGTCGAGCCCACAAGTCTGATGCGAGTAGCCGCCGGCGAGCTCACGCCAGCCCAGCACCCGCTCGCCCAGTACGGATTCGACGGCGGCCTTCTCTGCAGAATTCACGCACCACAGTCTGACGTCGCCCTCCGACACAGCACGGCCTGCTAGCGCGACGAATATGCTTCGGCCATGGCCTGGATCCCCCGACCCCACCAGATCGTCGATGGAGCCATCAACGTCGCGCACAAGACGCTCTACGGTCATCACGCCGATCTGCGTCCGATGCCGCGCACGTTGATCGACGACGGCGAGTTGCGCGAGGTCTACCACTACCGCCCGCATGCCGGCGTCCCCCACCGCGGCGATCCGGTGCTGTTGGTGACTCCGCTGGCCGCACCCGCGATCTGTTTCGACCTACGCCGGGGATGCTCCCTCGCCGAGCACCTGGTCAAGGGCGGACGCCCCACGTACCTCGTCGAGTACGGTCATGTGTCGTTCTCCAACCGTCGGCTCGGCATGGAGCACTGGATCGACGAGGTCATCCCGCAGGCGATCCGCTCGGCATCCGAGCATGCCGGCGGCCGGCCCGTACATCTCGTCGGCTGGAGCCTCGGCGGCATCTTCGCGGTGCTCACCGCAGCAGACCAGCCCTCGCTCCCGATCGCCTCCGTGACCGCCGTCGGCAGTCCGTTCGACGTCGAACAGGTGCCGCTGATCGCACCCTTGAGGCCGTTACTCAACCTCGCAGACGGTGCCCCGATCGGACTGGTCTACCGCGCACTCGGCGGTGCGCCGAAACCGATCGTGAAGCGGGTGTTCCAGTACTCCAGCTTCGACAAGATGATCACCAAGCCGATCGCCATCGCGCGCCATCTGGACGACCGCGAGTTCCTCGCCCAGATCGAGGCCGTCGACCGCTTCACCGAGAACATGATCGCGTACCCCGGACGCTCGTTCGGGCAGCTCTACCACCGCTTCATCCGCGACAACTCGCTTGCGCACGGCCAGATGCAGATCGGCGACCGCGTCGTCGACGTCGCAGACCTCGACCGCCCGCTGATGGTGTTCGCAGGCAGCGGCGACGGCATCGCACCGGTGCCGTCCGTACGCGCCCTGCTGGCGCTCGCACCGAATGCGAAACCGACCCGCTTCGAGGTCGTGCCCGGCGGTCACCTGGGCGTACTCACGGGTCGTGCCGCACGTCGTACGACCTGGCGGACCATGGATTCGTTCTTCGATGAGCGCACTCTGGACGAACCAAGCGCCGACGAGCACAGTCCCGACGCGCGACATGGGTCCACCGACAGCCCTGACCGGGAGAAGAGCCGCTCCGCCATCGGCACCAATCCGAGACGCCGGTACGCCTCGGCGTCATCGCGCGCCCTCGGCAACTCGTGACGACGACGCTCACACCTCGGGTTCGCCGTTCGTACGCACTCGGAAGCGTCGCAACGGGCACGTTCGGCACGGTGCCCGGGCTGCTACTCCTTCCCTACCTCACCGACACCCTCGGCGTCGCGGCGTTGGTGGCCGGAGTCATCGTGTTCGCACCGAAGGCATGGGACGTGGTGCTCAACCCGATCGCCGGCCGGATCAGCGACCGCTCGACGTCGCCGCGCGGACGACGGCGCCCCTTCCTCCTTCGCGGCGGGGTAGCGCTCACCGTTTGCTTCGCGCTCCTGTTCGCCGGCCCCGCCGAGCCGACTGCCGTTGCCGCCACCTGGGTCGTGATCGCGTTCCTGGGCTGTGCGAGCGCATACGCGTTCTTCCAGGTGCCCTATGTCGCGATGCCCGCGGAGCTGACCGACGACTACGACGAGCGCACGCGCCTGATGACCTGGCGGGTGGCGGTCCTGGCGCTCGCGATCCTCGTCGCAGGTGCCACCGCGCCCGCGGTGCGCGACGCAGTCGGCGGACACGACGGCTACCGCGTGATGGGGCTCTACGTGGCGGTGCTGATCCTGGTGGGCACGATCGGCGCGTACGCCGGCACTCGCAACGCGCCGTCGATCGACACGACCGCCGGTGCCGAGGGCCTACGTACCCAGCTCGCCGTCGTCGCGCGCGTACCGGAGTTCCGGCGGCTGCTCATGACGTTCGTCCTGCAGGCACTTGCAACGGGTGCGATGCTCGCGGCCGTCGACTACGTTGCGCGGTATCTGCTCGGCTCCCGCGGTGAGTCGAGCATCCTCTTCGCCTGCTTCGTCGCACCTGCGTTGTTGGTGTCCGCAGCATGGTCACGGTTCGCCGACAGATACGGCAAACGCCGCGGCTATGTTGCAGCGTCCGGTTTGCTCGCGATCGGTGCACTCGGCCTGGTCGCGTCGCTGTCTGGTCCCGCCGCCGTCGTATACGCGGCCACCGCGATCGCCGGCATCGGTTATGCGGGCGCCCAGGTGTTTCCGATGGCGATGCTCCCCGACGTCGCTGCGGTCGACGCCGCGCGTACCGGACAGAACCGCATCGGGGTCTTCACCGGCGTCTGGACGGCAGGCGAGACCCTCGGCCTCGCACTCGGCCCGGGCCTGTACGCACTCGTGCTCGCTATCGGCGGGTACGAGTCGTCGACCGAAGGGAGCGCAGAGCAGCCGCACAGTGCAGAGATCGCGATCGCAGCGGGCTTCTCGGTCGTACCTGCGGCGCTCGTACTGTTCAGTCTGCTGGCGCTGCGGCGATACCGTCTCGATGCCGCAGCCGTACGCGCCGCAACGTCGCCGACGCCACAGGGAGGGGCGCAATGACGATCATCGAACGCTTGAGAGCCATGCAGGAAGGCGACGTACCTACCCACGGTGGCCGGACGCTCGCGTACGTGTACGACTCAGGCATCGCCGAGGCGGACGAGATCGGTCGTACGGCGTTGTCGATGTACGCATCCAGCAACGGACTCGACCCGACGGCGTTCCCCAGCCTGCTCGCGATGGAGAACGACCTCGTCGATACGGCAGCACGACTGCTCGACGCACCGTCGAGCGCAGTCGGCACGGTCACGTCGGGCGGCACGGAGTCGGTTCTCCTCGCCGTACAGGCCGCACGCGATGCGCGTCCGGAGTTGCGCGAACCCAACCTGGTGCTGCCGACGACCGCGCACGCAGCGTTTCACAAGGCAGCGCACTACTTCGGTGTCCAGCGTCGCATGGTCGACGTCGACCCGGCGACCATGCGCGCAGACCCGGACGCGATGGCAGCCGCGATCGACTCCGACACTGTGCTCGTTGTCGCGTCGGCTCCGTCGTACGCGCACGGCGTCGTCGACCCGGTCAGTCCGATCGCCGCAGCCGCGGCCGAGGCGGGCGTACGCTGCCACGTCGACGCCTGCATCGGCGGTTGGGTGCTGCCGTACCTCGACCTCCCGCCGACGGGTCCGTGGACCTTCGCCGTTGACGGCGTCACCAGCATCTCCGTCGATCTGCACAAGTACGCGTACACCCCCAAAGGTGTGTCGTTGTTGCTCCATCGCGATCCGACACTCCGCCGACCGCAGTTCTTCGCGAGCGCCGACTGGCCGGGCTACACGATGCTCAACGCGACGACCCAGTCGACCAAGTCGGGCGGGCCGCTCGCGGCCGCCTGGGCGGTCGTCCAGCACATCGGCCCCGACGCGTACGAAGACCTCGCGCGTACGGCGCGCGCAGGGATTCTTGACCTCGTCGCCGGAATCGCGAGCATCGACCATGTAGCACTGGTCTGCGAGCCCGACTCGACCCTGATCGCCATCGAGACCGACGGCGCGTGCGATGTCTTCTCTATCGCCGACGCGATGCTCGACCGCGGCTGGTACGTACAACCGCAGATGAGTTTCCGCGGTCATGCGCCGTCACTGCATCTGACGGTCAGCGCTGCGACGGCGCCGCACGTACCCGACTTCCTGTCGGCCTTCGACGAAACGGTCACCGAATGCGTTGCCGCCGGACCCATCGACGTACCCGAGGAGCTGGCGGCGGCAGCGCAGACGATCGATCCGGCGAGCCTCGACGATGCGGCATTCGACGGGCTACTCCAGCTCGCCGGACTCGGCGGCGACGGCACGACCGAGATGCCCACCCGGATGGCGCCGGTGAATGCACTCCTCGACGCCGCACCACCGGCCCTTCGCGAGGCATTGCTCGTCGCGTACCTCGATCGGCTCACTCGCCCGCAAACCCGCCGAGACTCGCGCTGAGACCCGACTCGCCGTCAGACCGCTGACAGCGCGACGACAGCGAGGTGGCAGCGACCGTACCTAGCGTTCATCGCAAGCTGCGATGAACGGGGGCGTCGGTGCTACCGACTACACAAACACTGCTGATCTTCGGCGTCTCGACGTTCGCGCTGCTCGTCGTACCGGGCCCGTCCGTCGTGTACGTGACGACCCGCAGCCTCGAGCAGGGACGGGTCGCGGGCTTAACCGCGATGCTCGGCCTCGAGACCGGCGCCTTCGTACATGCCGTACTGGCCGCAACCGGGCTCGCGTCGCTGCTCGCCGCCTCACCGGTGGCGTTCACGACGATCAAATGGGTCGGCGCGGGATACCTGGTTTACCTCGCGATCCGTCAGTTCCGCGTACGTGACACGGACGCCGAGCACACGAAGGCGACCACCTCGCGTTGGACGCTGTTTCGCGACGGCGTCCTGGTGGACCTGCTCAATCCGAAGACCGCCATCTTCTTCGTTGCGTTCCTACCGCAGTTCGTCGACCCGTCTCGCGGTGCGGCCTCGACCCAGATGATGACGCTCGGGCTCTGCTTCGTTCTGCTCGCCTGCATCTGCGACGGCGCATATGCACTCGTCTCGGGCGGCATCGGCGAACGCCTCGGTCGGTCTGCCCGGGCGAGCAACAGGGTCAACCGGGCGACGAGCGGAGTCTACGTACTCCTCGCTGTGGTTGCCGTTTCGTCCTGACGACAAACAACTGTCGGCGCGGGCCGCGCATCCCCCCGCGGATGCGCGGACCACGCCGACATGACCAATCGCCTACCGCCGGTTCGGATTCGACCGGCAGTAGGCGCACTCGAGCCCGTGGCGAACGGAGGGGGGTCGTTGAGGCCCGCCACGGGCTCAAGATCTATTGGCAGGCTCAGGTCCAGGCCTTTGCCCACTTCGTGCACCGGTGGTGGTCGATGCAGAGCTTGATCTTGATCCGCTTGTTCTCAGTCAGATCGTTGTCACTGCCCAACTGGATGGCACGGCTCGAGCTGGTCTTGTAGCGGTACTTGTAAGGACCGCCGGGACCGTAGTAACGCACCTTGACCAGGGCCTTGTGGTTGTCCGCGTTGTCGTCACGCAGGTACAGAACCTCGTCGTACGACTGGAACTGCGCGACGTACTTGCCCCCGCCACGGAAGCCCTTGATGGTGGCCTTGGCGTTGCGTCCGCCCTCGTCGTATGGCACAGCCTTGAGGTTGCTGTGGGCCTTGAACTTGCAGTGCGTCCGCTTCGGCTTACACGGGTTGTCGTGACCGTGATCGGCGTTGGCCGGTGCTGTGGCAAGGCCAACGGCCAGGACGGATACCGCCGCACCGGCCATCGTGTTTCGGACTGCTCTGGACATTACTGTCACGGGATGATCCCTCCGAGTTCAGCGGCGACTGGTGTCGCCCGGTTGTTGATGAAGAGCCTGGGCGAAGCCGGTCTCAGTTCGCTGTCGATTCGCTGTCGGCGACTCGGGCGGTAGATTCCGGTCATGGCACATCCGCGGATGTACGACGACGCCGACCCGCTTCTGGCCGAGGTCAGGCCGATCTGCCTCGCACTTCCCGAAACCCGCGAGGTCGAAGCATGGGGCCGGCCCACCTTCCGCGCGGGCAAGAGAATCTTCGCCGTCTACTCCGGCGACGACGACCACGAGAACTCCCTCGTGTTCAAGCCGGAGTCCGACGAACGAGCCGCACTCCTGCAGGACCCCCGCTTCTACTCCCCTCCGTACTTCGGCCCGTCGGGTTGGCTCGCGCTCGACCTGGTGGAGCATCCGCCCGACTGGGCAGAGGTCGCCGAGCTCGTAGAGGCGTCGTACCGTCAGGTCGCGCTGAAGCGCATGCTGCGGGCGCTACCCTGATCGGCGTGTCCGCGAAACCACTGAGTGAAATCGTCGCCCCCGACTGGGCTGAAGCGCTCGCACCGGTCGAGCCGGACATCACCCGGCTGGGTGCGTTCCTGCGCGATGAGATCGGCGCGGGGCGTACGTATCTTCCGGCGGGCGATGACATCCTCCGCGCGTTCCGGGAACCGATGGCCGACGTGCGGGTGCTCATCGTCGGCCAGGATCCTTACCCGACTCCCGGTCACCCGATCGGGCTGTGCTTCTCGGTTGCACCCGACGTACGCCCCGTGCCGGCCAGCCTGCAGAACATCTATGCCGAGCTGGAAGCGGATCTCGGTCTGCCTCGACCGGAGTCCGGCGACCTGACGCCGTGGACCAAGCAGGGCGTACTCCTGCTCAACAGGGTCCTGACCGTTCGGCCAGGCAAGCCTGCGAGCCACCGCGGTAAGGGGTGGGAGTCGGTGACAGAGCAGGCGATCCGCGCTCTCGTCGCCCGCGATGCGCCCCTGGTCGCGCTGCTCTGGGGCCGCGACGCACAGACCCTCGAACCGATGCTCGGTGATACGACGGTGATCAAGAGCCCGCATCCGAGCCCGCTGTCGGCGTCCCGTGGCTTCTTCGGCTCGCGGCCCTTCAGCCGGGCCAACAGCGCGCTGGAGGCGGCCGGCGCGACACCGGTCGACTGGCGCCTGACCTGATCCCTGCCGCCCCGCCCCCTGAGCCGCACATTTCAGCCCCGAAATCGAAAGGTTGGGGGCTGAAACGTGCGGCTCAGGGGGCGGGGAGTGGGTCGGTGGGTGCGACGACGAGCGGGGCTGCCGGCCGACGCATCGGTCGCCACAACAGAGCGGTGACCACAAGGGATGCGCCCGCCATGCACGCCATCGCCTCGCCGGGCGCCATCAGCTCCGCGAGCGTCCCGGACACTGTCGCCGCAACACCTTGCATCGTCAGCATTCCGGCACTGTGGAGGCCGAGCGCCTGGCCGCGCACGTGCTCGGGTACGAGGGCAACGAGCCGCTCCTGAAGCATGATCCCGGCGCCGAAACCGACCGACGCAGCCGCAACGAGAATCGCCGCCAGCGGCACCGGCAACGCGAGCGCGAATGCGAGGTACGGCAGCGCGAGGAGCGCCTGCACCGGCGACACCAGCCGTCGTCGCAGCCGCGGCGACACGAACCGACCGGTCACCGCATCGCCACAGAGCATGCCGAGCGCCCCCGCGATGAACAACACGCCCGCCGCCTCCGGCGCGTACGGGACGAACAACGCCTCGCATCCCACGACGAGCCCGTTCGGCAGCCACAGCGCGGCGTACGTGACGCGCACGCTCGAGCCCGACCACAGCTGCCGATTCACCCGCCAGGTCTCCCGGATCGACGGGCGGCCTTCCGCTCGCGCCGGACGCTGGGTCAGACCGAACCTGGTGACCACCGCGCCAACGCCTGCCAACATGGCAGCGACCAGCAGCGCCGCCCGCGGCGACAGCACGACGAGCAGGACACCGCCGGTCGCGAATCCCGCGATCTGCATAGTGCTCATCGCCATGTTCAGCACGGAGCGCCCGAGCACGTATGCGTCATCGGGCAGGATCTCGGTGAGCAAGCCCCACCGTGTTCCGCCCGCGATCGAACCCACCACACCCTCGGCCAGGATGATCGCGAGCATCGCCGCGATCGGCATTCCGGGCACTGCTAGCACCGCGGTCGAAATCGCGAGTACGAGCGAGCTGGTCGCCAACACCATCCGCGGCGGCAGCTGATCGGCGATCGACATCATCGTCAGCGCACCCGCCAACTGCGCGAATGCCGGCCCGAACATGCTCAGGGCCGCCAACAGCGGTGAGCCGGTACGCGCGAAGACGAGCGTCGCGAGGGCGAGTCCTGCCAAGGTGCCGCTCGCGACATTTGCGCACACGGCGAGGAAGAACACGCGGAACTCGCGTACCGCAAACAATTGTCGGTAGGTCACGCAGACAGTGTCGAGTGGATGCCGGCGAAGGCGTAGAGTTTCGCTTGGAGGCGAAACATGGGCCATTGGAAGATCGACACCGAGGCTCTTGCACGTGGCCGGTTCGCCGTGTCGCCGCTCGCCGAAACCGTCGCGTCGATCCTCGCCTTGCGCTCGCGGCGCAAACATCCCGGGCTCGAGGACTGGCAACGGGCAAACCAACACGCGTTCCGCGAGTTCGTCGCGGCCGACCCCTTCACGCGTGCCTTTCTCGACGCCGCCTTCCGGCCACGGTGGAACGCCGACTTCGTCGTCGCGCCGCCGCACCGTGCTGACCGCACCTTCCACGATGAGCTCCGGCATGTGCGCGAGACGCCACTCGACGTCGCACTGGCCGATCTCGGCACCTCCCGTACCGAGGCGCGGGGCACGCCGCTCGAGACACCCGAACTGGCAGACCGCTGCGCCGACGTCCTCGAATGGGTGTGGACGCACCTGGTACGCCCCGACTGGACCCGCCGTCGGTGGATCCTGGAGTCGGACATCGTGGCGCGTACGCACCAGCTCAGCTCACACGGCTGGGCAGCGGCGCTGGAAGGGCTGGGCCCGGGCGTACGTTGGCTCGGCGACGGTCGACTGCGGATCAACGCCTTCGACAACCCGCCGCGCGAGATCTCGGACGCCGAGCTGATCTTCGTCCCGGTCACGCCCCGACACGGCTGGGTCGGCTGGGACGAGCCGCACCGGTACACGCTGATCTACCCGTCGTCGGGGGTCCTCGCCAGTCCCGAACGGGATGCGACGCCGACGGCGCTGCGACGCCTGATCGGCCCGGCGCGAGCGAGCGTCCTCGCGCTACTCGACGCGCCCAAGTCGACCAGCCAGCTCGTTGCACTCACCGGGTACACACTCGGCTCGGTCGGCGGGCATCTGCGGGTCATGCTCGATGCCGGTCTCGTACGCCGCAGCCGCTCGGGACGCTCAGTGCTCTACTACCGCACTCCGCTCGGGGAGGAGCTGGTCGACGCAAACCCGTGAGCCGCCATCATGGACGCATGGCGACTCCGATCATCCTCGACTGCGACCCCGGCCACGACGACGCGCTGGCCATCCTGCTCGCGTACGCGAACCCAGCAGTCGATCTGCGGGCGATCACGACCGTCGCCGGCAACCAGACGCTGGCCAAGGTGACCGAGAACGCCCGCAAGGTGGCGACGCTGGCCGGCATCACGGACGTACCGATCGCCGCGGGTGCCGATCGACCTCTGGTTCGCGACCTCGTGGTTGCGCAGGACGTACACGGTCGCACCGGTCTCGATGGCGCCGACCTACCCGAAGCGCGAGTGCCGCTGAACAGCATGTCAGCCACAACCCTGATGGCGCAGGCGATCGAGACCTCCGACCGCCCTGTCACCCTCGTACCGACCGGGCCGCTGACCAACATCGCACAGCTGCTCCGCGCGCACCCGAGCACCGCAGACCGCATCGAGCAGATCGTCTGGATGGGCGGCAGCACCTCGCACGGGAACGTCACTCCGTTCGCGGAGTTCAATGCCTTCGCCGATCCCGAAGCGGCGTCGGAGGTGTTCGCATCCGGTGTGCCCGTCACGATGATCGGGCTCAACGTCACGCATCAGGCGCTCGCCACCGACGAGATCATCGCCCGAATCCGTGGCCTGGGCAGCGACCTGACCACGACGATCGCCGACCTGCTCGACTTCTTCGCCTCCACGTACAAGCAGATCTGGAACCTCCCCGCCCCTCCCGTGCACGACGCCGTGGCGGTTGCCAGGGTCATCGAGCCCGCGCTCGTCGAGTGCAGCAAGACCGCCATCTCGATCGAAACCGCAGGCGAGTTCACCGCCGGAGCCACTGTGGTCGACATTTACGAGCGCACCGGCCGACCACCCAACGCGTACGCGGGGGTGGCCGTTGACGTCGAGCGGTTCTGGGAGCTGCTGATCGACGCCCTCGCGACCTACTGAGCCGCCATGTCCACCGGTTGGAGTGAGTCGACGCGAGGGCTGTTCACGCTGCCCTCGGGTCGTGCCGTACGTGGTCGCGGACTGCGCCATGGCCTGCCGGCCGGCCAGCGTCCGACCTACGGGGTGTACCTACTCGGCCGCCGGCCCCCGCCGGTCGACTGGGAGACCGACTGGATCCGCTGGCCGGACTTCTGGCTGCCGACTGATCGCGCCGCAGCCCGCGCCGCGCTCCAAGAGACCTGGCGCCGGGCAGAGCACGAACGCGTCGAGCTCGCCTGCGGCGGCGGCATCGGGCGTACCGGCACAGCGCTCGCCTGTTTGGCCGTCATAGACGGTGTTCCTCCGACCGATGCGGTTGAGTACGTACGCGCGCATTACCACCCGAAAGCGGTCGAAACACCGTGGCAGCGACGCTACGTGCATCGGTTCGGCTGACGCCGTATGACAGGCTCGCCGCATGGCTTCCACCGACCCGAAGACTGTCCTGCACCGCTATCTGCAGAGCGCACGCGAGACGATGGTGTGGAAGCTCGACGGACTCCGCGAGTACGACGTACGTCGGCCGCTCACCCCGACCGGCACCAACCTGCTCGGGCTGGTCAAACACCTGACCGGCGTCGAGTTCGGCTACTTCGGCGCGACGTTCGATCGCCCGTACGAGGGCCCGATCCCGTGGCTGACCGAAGATGCCGAGGACAACGTCGACATGTGGGCGACTCCCGAGGAGACCCGCGCCGACATCATCGGCTCGTACCGCGACGTGTGCCGGCATTCCGATCTGACCATCGCAGACCTCGAACTCGACTCGCCAGGGCGCGTCGAGCCTTGGCCGCCCAAGCGGCGCGATGTGACGCTGGAGGCGATCCTCGTCCATGTGATCGCGGAGACTAACCGGCATGCCGGACATGCCGACATCATCCGCGAGCTCATCGACGGGGCCGCAGGCTTGCGGGACGGAGTGAGCAACCTCCCCGACGGCGACCCGGCTTGGTGGGCTCGACACCACGACCGCGTCGAGCAGGCCGCGCGTGCTGCCGAGAACCGTTGAGATGACAGCTTTACGGGACCCTGATGCTTCGACGATCGCGGCAGCACAGGCGCGCATCGAGTCGTACGTACGTCCCCTCACGCTTCGCCGGTCATCGGTCCTGACCGAGCAGACGGGCGGCACGATGACTCTGGTCCTGGAGAGCGAGCAGCCGACGGGCAGCTTCAAGATCCGTGGTGCCGCGAATGCTGTGTTGGCGCATCTCGAGCACGGCGTCACCGGATTCACGACGGCGTCGACCGGCAACCATGCAAGGGCTGTAGCGCATCTGTGCAACCAACACCGGGTGCCGTTACGCGCGTACGTCTCACGCGATGTGAGCGCCGATCGCGTGCGCTCGCTGAAGGAGTTGTCGGCGACCGTCGACGCGTCCGCAGCGAGCCAGACCGAGGCGATCGAGCGTGCGCAGACCTACGCGGCAGAACGCGGCCATGCCTTCGTGCCGCCGTTCGACGACCCGTACGTCATCAGCGGTCAGGGCACCCTCGGGCTCGACCTCGCGTCGGCGATTCCCGAGCTCGACGTCGTGGTGGTGCCCGTATCGGGCGGCGGGCTCGCCTCAGGAGTCGCGCTCGCCGTCAAGTCGGCGCTCCCCCGCGTACGTGTCATCGGCGTCTGCGCCGAGCGGGCACCTGCGATGCGTGCGGCGCTCGACGCCGGACGACCCGTCGAGGTACGTGAGCGTGAGACCGTCGCCGAATCGCTGCGAGGCGACCTGGGTCCCGACAACCGCCACACGTTCCGGCTGGTGCGCGATCTCGTCGACGAGGTCGTGCTGGTCAGCGAAGACGCATTGGTCGACGCGCAGCGGCTGCTCGCGGAAGCCGACGGGGTGGCAGCAGAGGGCGCCGGCGCCGCAGCCACGGCTTTCGTACGCGCCGATCCGCAGGCGTTCACGGGCCGCTCGGTTGCCGTCATCGTGTCAGGCGCCGCTGACACGACTACTCTGCAGCCGTGACCAAACGTGCGCTGTCGTTCGGAGCCGTCGCCGATGCGTACGAGCGATACCGTCCCGGTTACCCGGATGAGCTGGTCGAGGCGGTCATCACATACGACACGGGGCGGCCACGCACCGCACTCGAGATCGGAGCGGGTACGGGCAAGGCGACCCGCGCATTCGTCAAGCACGGGATCGACGTGCTGGCGACTGAGCGCGACCCCGACATGCTGGCCGTGCTCCGGCGGGAAGTGCCGGCGGCGGCGACAGCCCAGGCGACGTTGGAGGAACTGTCCGTCACATCGACGTACGATCTGGTCTACGTCGCCGCAGCGCTGCACTGGACGGACCCCGCGACGCGCTGGCAACGGATCGCGACACTGCTTCGCCCGGGTGGGACGTTCGCTTCCTTCGGTGGCCCGTTCGAGCTTGCCGACGCTGCCGATCAGCGGGCACTCGATGAAGCCCGCAGACCCTACGTTGCTGACGATGCGATCAACCCGCCGGTCGGCGACTGGAGCGACGCCGAGATGCGTTGGCCGGGGTCCGAGCTCGAGCGTACCGACCTGTTCGCCGACGTACGCCAGGTCGTGATCGAGCGCAGCTTCACGACGTCGGCCGACGACTACGTCGCACACCTCGCGACGATCTCGGCGTATCTGCAGCTGCCGCCCGCCGAACTCGCCGCGTTGCTCGATGCGTGCCGTCGGGCGCTACCCGAGACGGTCGAGGTCTCGGCGGACGTCGACCTCCACCTCGCGCGGCGCGCCGGCCCGGGCTGATTCGCACCCTGCCGTACGAGACGCATCATCGCCGTGTCAGCGTTGGATCGTGGACTAGTAGGAGGTTGATCCGGGGCATGGCGTACTTCGAACGCAGGAGTGACTCGTCGTTCCTGGCGACGGACCACGTCGGAGGAGCGTGGGACACCGCCACGCAACACATCGCTCCCGCACTCGGCCTGATGGCCCATGTCATCGAAACCGACCGCGACCGACGTCGCGACGACGGCCTTGTCATCGGGCGGCTTTCGTACGACATCTTGGGCACGGTGCCCGTTGAGCTCGTCGAGACCGATGTGCGGGTCCTACGACCAGGTCGCACCATCGAGCTGGTCGAGGCGACGATGCGTCACGGTGGCCGCGAGATCGTGCGGCTCCGCGCCTGGCTGATGCAGCCCCGAGACACGGCAGAGCTCGAAGGCACGCACTTGCCGCCGATTCCGTCGCCCGACGAGATGCCGCCGTGGGACGGAACCTCCGTGTGGCCGGGCGGATTCATCGAGTCGACCGAGGCCCGCCGGATCGAGCACGAGCCGGGGCGCGCTTCGTACTGGGTACGTACGAAGCTGCCACTCGTCGCCGACGAGGAGGCCAGCCGCCTGTCTCGTACCGTCGGCCTGCTCGACATCGCGAACGGCATGGCCGTACGCGCGAATCCGCGTGAGGTCATGTTCCCGAACCTCGACCTCACAGCGCACTTCTTCGGCGAACCCCGCGGGGACTGGGTCGGCTTCGACACAACCGTCTCGTTCGGCGTCAACGGCATCGGCCTCACCAGCAGCGTCATCCATGACGTCGACGGTCCGATCGCGACGACGAACCAGATCCTGACCGTTCGCCCGCTGTAGCGACGTCGGTTCAGTCGACTTCCGGTGTCTCGGCGCCGTCTCGTTCGTCGCGATCGGCCCATTCGAGCAACGGTGCGATGTCGAAGACGGCCTGGTCGATGCCGTGGTGGAGGTCACCCAGCTCCGCGTACCTCGCCGGCATCGTGTTGATCGTGAAGTCCTCCGGACGCACGTCGTCGATCTCGTCCCACCGCACGGGCGCTGACACACGGGCGTCGGGCACACCGCGCACGGAGTACGCGCAAGCGATCGTGTGGTCGCGGGCGTTCTGGTTGTAGTCGACGAACAACGCGGTCGGGTCGCGGTCCTTGCGCCACCAGGTCGTCGTCACCTCATCGGGAATCCGTCGCTCCACCTCCCGGGCGAACGCCAGCGCTGCCCGGCGTACGTCGGTGAACCCGTGTTCGGGGACGATCCGGACGTACACGTGCATGCCGCGGCCGCCGGTCGTCTTCGGCCACCCGGTTGCGCCCAGCTCGTCGAGGACCTCGTGCACGACGTGTGCCACCCGCTGAACTGTCGCGAAATCGCAGTCGGGCATGGGATCCAGGTCGATGCGCCACTCGTCCGGGATCTCGACATGTGCACGTCGGCTGTTCCACGGATGAAACTCGACGGTCGACATCTGTACCGCCCAGAGCACCTGCGCGACGTCGGTGACGCACAGCTCGTACGCATGTCTCCTGTACCGCGGGAACTCAACTCGCACGGTCTCGATCCAAGGCGGCGCGCCTGCGGGTACGCGCTTCTGATGTACCTTGTCGCCGCTGATGCCGGTCGGGAAGCGATGCAGCATGCACGGGCGCTCCCAAAGCGCGTTGACGATGCCGTCGCCGACCGTCAGGTAGTAGTCGATCAAGTCATGCTTGGTCGCACCGATCTGCGGGAAGTAGATTCGCTCGGGATTGGTCACCCGCACCACGTACGGCCCGACCTCGATCTCGATCGGGTCTCCCGCCTTCGCCATCGTGCCATCCTGCCATCCCTGGACAGCTCATGTGGGTGACGCGACGGCGGCGAGATGGGTTGGGACCCAGGGCGATCCCCGATGCGGCTGACCGTTCGCACCCGCGATGCTCGGGTTGAGTCAACGATCACAGGGGGCGAAATGAAACGAGCACAGTTGGCGATCGCGGCAGTCACGACGACCTTGGCGGTGATCGCATCGGGTTCGGTGGCCGGGGCATCTCCCGATCGCGACCACGACGCGGGCCTGCATCGTCAGTTGGATGAGCTAGTGGCCGTAGGCGCCGTTGGCGCGGTGGCAGAGGTACGCGACGGCGACAACGTGTGGCGCAGCGCCAGCGGTGTCGCCGAGATAGGCAAACACAGAGGCGTACCTGTTCATGGCCGGTTCCGGATCGGAAGCATCACCAAGACGTTCCTTGCCACGGTAGTGCTGCAGCTCGCCGATGAGCACCGCCTCCGGCTGGACGACTCGATCGAGAAATGGCTGCCCGGGACGGTCCCCGATGGTCGCGCCATCACGATTCGACAGCTGCTCGACCACACGAGTGGTCTGTACGACTTCCAGCACACGCTGACGATGCCGCCGAGTCCTGCGTTCCTCGACTACCGCTGGCGGACCTGGACCGCCGATGAGCAGATCCATCGCGCGCTAGCGAATCCTCCGACGTCCGACAAGCCAGGTTCGGAGTTCTCCTACTCCAACACTGGTTACCTGCTGCTCGGCCAGATCGTCGAGCGGGCCACGGACAGCTCGTACGGTGACGAGATCAAACGTCGGATCATCCGACCCTTGAAACTGCACGACACGTCGCTGCCCGGTACGTACCCGCGAATCCGCGGACCGCACCCGCACGGGTACGTTCCGGTGAACGACGGAAGTGGGCTTCGCCTCGTCGACTTCACCGAGATGAACCCGTCGCTGTTCGGCGCTGCCGGCGAGATGATCTCGTCGACGAAGGATCTCAACACGTTCTTCGACGCATTGCTCGAAGGGCAGCTGCTCCCTCGTCACCTGCTCGACGAGATGAAGGTGCCCGGCGACGAGGATGCGACTTACGGGCTCGGGTTGGCATGGCACACCACCACGTGCGGCGTACGCGTTTACGGCAACGACGGTGACGCGGTGGCGTACGAAGCCTGGTCGTACGCCACCGAGGACGGACACCGACAAGCGACCGTCGCGGTCACCCACGGCCTGAAGCACGACATCGACGACGCCGTCGATGCGTTCCTGGACGAGGCCTTCTGCGACTAGATGGTTGCGAGACGTCGCTGTCGTTCGAAGTAGGCTACGTGCGCGGTGCGTACATGATGACGGCGACGCCGATCAGGCAGATCGCGGCGCCGGTGAGGTCGTAGCGGTCAGGTTTGAAACCGTCGAGGAACATTCCCCAGGCCAGCGAGCCGGCGACGAAGACGCCACCGTAGGCGGCGAGGATGCGACCGAAGTTCGGGTCGGGCTGGAAGGTCGCCACGAACCCGTACGCACCGAGGGCGAGGATCCCGCCGAGCACCCAGAGGACGCCGCGGTGTTCACGTACGCCTTGCCAGACGAGCCAAGCACCGCCGATCTCGGCGATCGCGGCCACGACGAACAGCAGGATGGAACGGGTGATCGTCATGGGAGGCAACGTAGTCGACGTACGTACCGCGCCGCGTCAGCTCACGACTCGGTTCGGTGGCGTGTCCAACGGGAGCGGGCAGGTCGGGTCATGCGCGCAGGTCAACAGGTCGTCGCACTCCGCGTCGAGCGCCGCCTGCAGGGTGTGCGCGACGATCGTGAGGTCGGCGATCTGCTCCTCGATTGCGCGGAGCTTCTCGACCGCACGGTTGCGTAGATCTCCCGCATCGCGCCGGCGGTTGTCGAGCAGTTCGCCTACCTCGTCCAGGCTGAAGCCGAGCCGCTGGGCGGCGCGGATGACCCGGACGACGGTCACGGTCTCGTCCGGATACAGTCGATGACCGCCGAGACTTCGCTGCGGGTCGGCGATCAGGCCACGGCGCTCGTAGTAGCGCAATGTCTGCACGTTCACGCCCGCGGCTCGGGCTACCTCACTGCTGCGCATCGTGCCTCAGACGTCAGACCCGGCGAGCGACGCGGCGCGGGATGCCAGTGCGGCGAGCACATCGGCATGAGCGTCCGGAACGGTGACTTCCAGATCGATCTCGCCGTCGACGGGCTCGCCGAAGGCGAACCCGAAGAACGAGCAGCACTCGGTCTCGCGGGCGGTCAGGTCGGCTGCCAGCGGTTGCTCGGATGCGTCGAGGGTCAGATGCAGCACGGTCGGATTCGGTTGCTCGATACCGCGAAGTGCCCTCGCGAACAGGTCGTCGAACTCCCGTACGCGTACGGGCTGGTCGGCGGCCGGAAGGGTGCACGAGTGCGGGACCCAATCGTCGCTCTCGTGCGTCGATACTGTCGTCGTTGCGTCCATGTGTTCAACGGTAAGCCTGTACCCAGGTACCGGATGCAACCGCGATTCCGGCACGTTCGGAGCCGCACCGATCATCGCGACGACACCCAAGTGCCCGTCACACGATGTACGTCTCGGACGGAACGAACGCCGTCAGACGCCGTTCTGTCTTGCCGAAACGCCCTCCGGCGAGCGGTCGGTGCTTGGTCCGTGGGTGATGGTGTAGCCGGTGAGTGCGTAGCCGAGCGAGATGAGGGGCGTGATGATGCAGAACAGCGCCCAGGGCAGATAGGTCCCGACGCTGACGCCGAGTGCGGTGGAGGTGAAGACTGCCGTCGCGTTCCAGGGCACCAGGGGTCCGGTCGTGGTGCCGGCGTCCTCGGCGGCTCGCGAGAGGTTCCGACGCGCGAGGCTCTGACGGTCGTAGAGCGGCCTGAGCGTCGTGACGGCCATCGCGACGGCGAAGTTGACTGCGCCGCCGATGACGTTGAGCAATGACGACAGGACGAGCGTGGCCGTGACCAAGCGGCGGGGTGTGCCGCAGCGTGGTTCCATCGCCCGCAGAAGGGCGTGCATCACGCCGGAAACCGCAAGTACGCCGGCGATGGCGAGGGCGAAGATGATGATGGCCGCCAGGCCGAGAAGTTTGAGCGCGCCACCGGTCTCGCCGCCGCCAAGGAGGCCCGCTGACTCTGCCTGCGCCTCGGTCGGTACGTAACCTTCCCAAAGCGCTACCAGCGTGCTGGTGAGGTCCACCCCTTGGTACCAAACAGCGACAGCCACGCCGGCGACCACGCCGAGGGCCAGCGCCGGGAACGCCTCGACGCGGGCCATCAGCAGGCCGAAGACGAGGATGGGCGGAAGAAGCGGTATCCAACCGATGGAAAACCCGCTCTCCAGCGCGGAAGCGACATCGTCGATGCCCGCCGTACTGCTCCCGTCGGCGTCGTGGTTCATCCCGACGAGGGTGAAAACGACGAGGCAGATCAGGATCGCCGGGACCGTCGTCCACATCATGTGTCGGATGTGTCGGATGAGCGGGACACCGCTGAGTCCGGCCGCGAGAACCGTGGTGTCGGACACAGGTGACATCTTGTCACCGAAAATCGCACCGGAGATGATTGCGCCGGCCGCGATGCCGGCGGGGATGTCGAGTGCGGAGGCAACGCCCATCAGGGCGAGTCCGATGGTCGCGACGGTTCCGAAGTTCGTCCCGTTGATGAACGATGTGATCGCACACAGCAAGATCGCGGTGGGCAGGAAGAACGTCGGCTCGATGAGCTCGACGCCGAGGTAGATCATCGTCGGCACCGTGCCGGACAGGATCCACGATGCGATCAAGGCTCCGACCGCGACGAAGATCAACAACGCCTGAAGGCCTCGACGGATCATGTCGAACGCGGCGTTCTCGGCATTCTCGTACGTGACGCCACGGATGGCCGCGATGACGAGCGATGCGCCGAAGCCGACGATCATCATCAGCGGCAGGGGGGCGTCGAAAGCGAGGAGTCCGACACCCAGGACCGTCAGAAGGGCCGTGAGGGAGATCAGCGCGAAGGCGACGCTCGTCGGTTTTCCGTCGCGAGTAGCGGGCGACGGGATCCCCTCGATCACGTCCGCGTTCGCCGTCTCGGTCATCGAGTCAGCTCCTTGACTTGCGCACGGTAGCGCGAAAGTAGATCCCACCAGACCGGCCCCGGCTCGCCGGTCCCGATCCGCCGGGCGTCGATCTCCACCACAGGTACGAGCTCACATACGGTCCCGGTAACCAGAACCTCGTCGGCGCTGTAGAAGTCGAACAGGGTCAACTGAGCTTCGGCCGTCTCGTAGCCCGCGGCCACCGCCAGGTCCAGGACCGTCTCACGGGTGATGCCGTGCAGACACGACGTCGCGAAGGGCGTGCGTACCTTGCCCTCGCTCACCAGGAAGATGTTCGCCGTATCCGCCTCTGCGACATAACCGAACGCATCCAGCATCAAGGTGGCGTCGATCTCCGGTTGGTCGAGAATCTCGAGTCGGGCAAGGATCGAATTCAGCTGATTGGCATGGTGGATGCTCGCATCGACCACCTGCGGATGGGGCCGTCGGATGCTCGCTGTGCGGAGCCGCTGCGGCGCCGGCCGCTCGTCGACGGGCTTGTGCTCGGCGACGATGACGAGCGTTCCGCTCTCCGGCGCGTTACGCGGATCCATCCCCGAGGTCGACCGCGATCCGCGCGTGACCATGAGTCGAATGTGAGCGTCGTCGGTGAACCCATTCGCCTCGAGCGTGCGATGCACCGCGTCGGCAATGCCGGCCGCGTCGTACGGCAAGCGGATCCGCAGTGCGTTCGCCGATTGCTCGAGCCGCCGAAGATGCCGGTCGAGTTTCAGGACCCGGCCGTTGTAGACGCGCATGCCTTCCCACACCGCATCTCCCGATTGGAACCCGGCGTCGAACACCGACACGGCCGCCTCCGCGAGCGGTACGACCCGGTCCGACACGAACACCTGGAGCCCTGACTGCATCCATCCTCCTAGATCAGATATCGGATACGATCCATGCGAAAAGATTCGAAGTCAAGAGATCGGATACGATTTTCTCGGCTGGATGAACGACCGAGACAGGAGCGAGCCGATGACCAACGGGCCGATCGCGTACCGCTCCAAGGCCGACCTCGTCACCGAGCATCTACGGACTGAACTGCAGGCCGGCCGTCCCGGACCGGGTGAGCGAATCGTCGTCGACCGGGTCGCCTTCCAACTCGGGGTGAGCAAGGTTCCGGTTCGCGAAGCGGTCACCCGGCTCACCGGCGAGGGGCTCCTCGTACACGTCCCGAACGTCGGACCGGTCGTCCCGGAGTTCAGCGCTCACGAGATCCGCGAGACGGCGATCATGCGCGTCGCGATCGAAAGCGCAGCACTCCCGACCGCACTGCCGCGACACACCGACGAGACGATCGCCACCCTCGAGAACCTGCTCACCGAAATGAGCGGTTCAGACGTGGACTACCCCGCTCTCAACGTCAAGCTTCACGCCGAGATTCTCGACCCCACGCCGTACCGCGAGCTCCACCGCACTGCACACACCCTCCTCGCACGCGCTCAGCGGTACGCGATCGTGCACGCCGTTCCCGGCTACCGGACACACGCCAACGAGGAGCATGCTCAACTCGTCGCCCTCGTCAAGAAGCGCGACCTGGACGAACTCCAACGACTCAACCATCACCACATCACCACCGCCGCCGACCAGCTCATCGAACAGGTCGAACGACAGCAGGAGCCGTAAACCGCCCCGTAGCTGAGTCTTGGATCGCGTCGCAGGTCCAGCGACATGGGCACCAGTGGCGACTGGCAACAGAAGTAGCGATCCGGCACGCCCCCTTCGGCACCGGTGATCCGCGTGAACGCCGTCTTCTGCTCAAGTTGCCACGTTTATGCGCAATCACGGGCAGGCCGCGCGTCATAGTTGTGATCACGCGCGTATGTGCCGTCATGGACGAAATGGCAGCGGCATCGCTCTGCCCGCTTCGAGTCGGCGCGTCGGTTGAGTTCGTACTAGGAGTCGTCGGCGTCGACCTGGCTACCGTGCCCGGGGTGGGCGTTGACGCGTCTCACCCAGTGCTCGCGGAGGCACCGGTCACGATGACGTCGACGCGAGTGGTGACCGACTTCGACACCCTCTATACCGAGTTCGTAGCCGGTGCCGCCGTTGGCTACCACCGCGGCCGCTTCAGCGGAACGAAAGAGATGCAGTTCTTCGAAGCATCCGATGACCTCGACGAGTTCACGTCGCTCGACGGTACGCGGGTCATCGATCCGATACCAACGCGTGGCGTGATCACCCGACTGCGTCGTAGTCGTCGCCGACGGACCCCGCCGCGCGGCAATTACCGCGACGTCACTGATACGGGCGCTCCCGGCACGTATACAGACGTCGATTGGATCATCGACCTCGACGTGGCCGACTCTCCCGCCGATTCACGACCCGATTCATGACCGGGTCGTCCGCTACCGTGGCGGCGTGATCGAGATGGTTGCAGCGGCGGGGGCGACGATCGTCGCCGTCGCAGCGCTCATCGTCTCGATCAAGTCGCTCAGCATCCAGAAGGAGAGCGCGCGTGCGGCCACGGTCTCTGCGGAAGCCGCTCAGCGCGCGAACGTACTGACCGAACTACGGCTTGAGCGCGAGCTCGGACATGACCGCGACCTTAGGCGCGGCTCGGCGGACGTGACGGAAGACGACCCTCCGCCTGTGCCTACTGAGCCGGCCGTGCCTATTGAGCCCACTGCTCCCGGTGGGGCCCCCGCTCCCGCTGCGCCCGCATCACCCGCCCGGCCGGCCGGGGTCGGTGACGTTCGATGGACGCTGGATCGTCGCGGCAAGAACGCGTTCGTACTCCGCAATACCGGCTCCGGAATTGCGCACGGCGTTCGTATTCCAGCAGAGGCGTTGCCCCCGATCACGCGCAACCTGCCGGAGTCGGCAACGCTCCGCCCGAACGAATCGGTCGAGTTCCTGATGACAGGGGTGTTCGGTAACCCAACTCCGAATGAGATCCCGGTGCTCTGGGATGACAATCTCGACGGCGTGCTCGTACCGGTTCCGGGCAACTAGCTGTGGGCCCGTTGCTGACCGCTGAGTCGTGGGCGGTCGATCACCTGTCTCCCTGATGGGCCACGACGACGACCTGGTGCTCGTCCTCGTAGATGATCCTGCCGGGGTCATCGCTCTCGATCCGATCGCATTCGATGGCGAGCTCTCGACACAGCTTCAGATGACGTTCGGTTCGGTCGATCAACTCGACGGCGCTCGACTTGAACCACGCGGCCGCGCGTGGGTTTATGTCGTGGTCGTACACCGTCGCATCCACTGCGGTCGGGTCCGGATAGTAGGCGTCGAACCAGTCATTGTTCACTCGACGAACGCGCTCCTGCTCGACCGTGAGTAGTCCATCCTTGGCCGCCGCGTTCACGAGCCCGAAGACACCGACGAATCTGCCACGACGATCCTGCCGCGGACTCTGAAACCTCACGAACCGGGCTGTCATGCGTAGCAGTCTCGCGCATCCGGATCGGACATCCGGGCAACCCCCGCCGCGTCGCCGGCGCTTGCCCGGTCCCCGAATTTCTCGCATTCTCGAGACAGAGCACCTGCCCAACGCGCATCCTTGGCGAATCGCGACTGCTGCGGTTCGGATGCGCCAGCCGCAGCAGTTCGGCTCGAATCTCACCACGGCGCTCATGTCTTGGGAGTCAACGATGACTGCTGATACTCCAACCGACGATCCAGTCACACCGCAAGCAAGTTCGCCGCCCGCGTCCGCGCCCTCGCCTGCGAAGCACATGGGCGCACTATCAGAGGTCGCGCCGCGTCCCGGCAAAATTCGACCGACCGGTGTCACGATCCTGCTCTACATCGTGACGCTCGGCTTCTACAGCCTCTACTGGTCGTACGCGGTACACAAGGAAATCAAGGACTATGCCAAGGAGGGTCTTGGCGGACCACTTGGCCTGGTTCTCGCGTTCTTCCTCTTCTTTGTCGTCGCCTTCACCCTGCCAGGCGAAATCAAGGGCCTATACGAACGCCGAGGGATGAAGCCGCCTGTCGCCGGCACCACGGGCCTCTGGGTACTACCTGGCGCGGTCCTGATCGTCGGACCAATCGTCTGGTTCGTGAAGGTCAATGGTGCCCTAAACGCCTTCTGGCGAGCGGAGGGCGCGGAGTTGCCAGCCTAGGCATGCCTCGGACGACGTCCAGGACGCATCTCGCCAGACGACTCGTGACCAAGCCACGCCTGCACCGTGCCCGGGTCGACCCACGCGCGAGCCACAGACACGCGGCAGTGTGTCGCAGGTCGTGCGGGGTTCGCGCAGGTCATCCGAGGTTGGCGTGGAGCCGGTGACAGGAGTCGAACCCGCGACATCCTCATTACAAGTGAGGCGCTCTACCAACTGAGCTACACCGGCAAGTGCCCGAACATCGTAACGAACCCTGCCACCGGCGGCGTCGCTCGCCCGTCTGCCCGACTCATGGAGTAGGACACCCGACCTGATGCGGGTGGCCTGCCGCGAGATAATCGGGGTATGGCAACGACCAACCTGCCCGGTATGGAGCGCGTCGAGCGGCTGACCGCCGACCTGGAAGCACCGTTTGCCGTCGTCGATGACGCGGTGCTGTGGCGCAATGCCGACGAGCTCGTACGCCGTGCGGGTGGCAAACCGATCCGGGTCGCGTCCAAGTCGGTGCGCGTACGCGGGATACTCGAGCGGGTGCTGCAACGCCCCGGATTCGCCGGGGTTCTCGCGTACTCCTTGGCGGAGGCCAATTGGCTCGCCGATCATGGATTCGACGACATCCTGGTTGCGTACCCCAGCGTCGACCGGCAGGCCATCCGCGATCTCGCGTCCGCCGAGCAGCGCGCAACCGCGATCACCGTCATGATCGACAGCGTCGAGCACCTCGACCTGATCGACCGCAGCGCCCCTCGGCACACCGAGATCCAGGTCTGCATCGACGTCGACGCATCGCTGCGCATCGGCCCCGTCCACCTCGGAGTACGCCGCTCGCCCGTTCGTACCCCTTCACAGGCAGCGGGTCTCGCGAAGGCGATCGCCGGTCGCAGCGGCTTCCGGCTCAATGCAGTGATGTTCTACGACGCGCAGATCGCCGGGCTACCTGACTCCTCGCCGGCAGTACGCATGGTCAAGCGCCGCAGCGCCGCTGAGCTCGTCGAGCGGCGAGCGGCCGTCGTCGAGGCAGTACGCGCGTACGCCGCGCCGAAGGTCGTCAACGCCGGCGGCACCGGCAGCCTTGACGTGCTCAAGGACGATACGACCGCGACCGAGCTTGCCGCAGGCTCCGGTCTGTTCATGCCCACCCTCTTCGACGGGTACGACGACTTCAGCGCGCACCCGGCCGCGATGTTCGCACTCGGCGTCGTACGCAAACCACGTAAGGACATCGCCACGCTCTACTCCGGCGGATACGTCGCTTCGGGATCACCGGGCAAGGCACGCGTCCCGACACCGGTCTGGCCCTCCGGTCTCGGACTGATCGGCACCGAGGCTGCCGGCGAGGTCCAGACTCCCGTCAAGGGTCGCGCGGCGCGTAGGCTGAGCGTCGGCGACCGCGTATGGATGCGACATGCCAAGGCCGGCGAGATGTGTGAGCGGTTCGACGAAGTGCACCTGGTCGGCAGTGCTGCCGTCGAGTCCATGCCGACGTACCGCGGCGAGGGGAAGAACTTCGGATGACCGACAGCGACGAGTGGCGCAACTGGGCCGACTCCGCATCGTGCCAACCCGACATGATCGCCTATCCGAGCTCGGCCGCAGAGGTGTCCGACCTCGTACGCAACGCCGCCCGCCACCATCAACAGGTCAAAGCCGTCGGGTCCGGTCACTCGTTCACACCGATCGCACTCACCGACGGGGTTCTGCTCGACCTGAACGATCTCGACGACCTCATCGGCGTCGACCACCTCCGCAACCGCGTCACCGTCGGCGCAGGCATGACCCTCGCTCGCCTCAACGCACATCTGCACAAGCACGGTCTCGCCCTGCCGAACCTCGGCGACATCGACCACCAGACGATCTCGGGGGCAGTGAGCACGGGTACGCACGGCACGGGCGGTGCCCTGCACGGCATCGCGAAAGCGATCGTCGGACTCGAGATGGTGTACGCCGATGGCAGCATCGGCCAGATCGGCGAGGACGACGGCGAGGTCTTCGACGCCGCCCGGGTCGGCCTCGGCGCCCTCGGCATCGTCACTGCCGTCACGTTGCAATGCGTACCGGCGTTTCTGCTGCATGCACACGAGGGCCCGATGTCGCTTGCCGACGTGCTCGGTGACCTCGATGCGTTCGTCGATGGCAACGACCATTTCGAGTTCTACTGGTTTCCGCACACCGAGCAGACGATGACCAAACGCAACAACCGCGTCGATGACGGTACGGAACGCAAGCCCGTCGGGCGTATCCGCGGGTTCGTCGACGACGAACTCCTCAGCAACACCGCTTTCGAGGTGCTCAACCGGGTCGCCACTCGCCGCCGTCGCATCGTGCCGAGACTCAACCGCCTGTCCAGTAAGGCATTGTCCGAACGCCAGTTCACCGACGACTCCTTCCGGGTGTTCTGTTCTCCCCGCCGCGTACGGTTCCGCGAGATGGAGTACGCAGTGCCGCGCGAGCGACTTCCGGAAGTGCTCACCGATGTGAAGTCATGGATCGAGAAGCACGACGAGCTCATCTCGTTTCCGATCGAGGTGCGGTTCACCGCTCCCGACGACATCTGGCTGTCGACCGGGTACGACCGCGCCAACGCGTACATCGCGGTACACCAGTACCACCGAATGGACTACGGCACCTATTTCACCGGCGTAGAGGAGATCCTCAGTGCTGCCGCCGGGCGGCCACACTGGGGCAAGCTGCACACCCTCGGCGCCGCTGACCTACGTGAGCGCTATCCACGCTTCGACGACTTCCTGGCCGTACGCGACAAGCTCGATCCCGAAGGCCTGTTCAGCAACGACTACCTCGACCGGGTGCTCGGCCCGCCGCGCACATGAGCGTCCGCCTGAGGTCGACCCGCCCGGATCCGTCGCTGATCCGGCTGCCGTGGAGTGTTCCGCTGGCTGATTGGGATCCCGCGCTCGACGTCCCGCTCGCCCGCGGCATCTCCCGCCACGTCGTCCGGTTCGTACGCGCCGCCGACACGATCGTCGCGGTCAAGGAAACCCGAGAGTCCTTCGCCAACCGCGAGTACGCACTGCTACGCAACCTCGACCGCATCGGCGTACCGGCCGTGAAGGCGGTCGCCGTCGTCACCGGCCGAGAGACACCGGAGGGCGAGCCGATCGAGCCCGCCCTGATAACCCGCGTGCTCCCCCAGTCGCTTCCGTACCGATCGTTGTTCGCCCACAAGCTGCGCGAGGACACCCTCGACCGAGTCATCGACGCCCTGGTCGTACTTCTCGTACGGCTGCACCTCGAGGGCTTTTACTGGGGTGACTGCTCGCTGTCGAACGTGCTCTTCCGGCGCAACACCGACGAGCTGGAGGCATACCTCGTCGACGCCGAGACCGGCGAGCTGCATGATTCCCTGAGCGACGGCCAACGGGCTCACGACATCGACCTCCTGCGTACGAACGTCTTCGGCGAACTGCTCGATCTGCAGGCGGGCGGCATGCTCGGCGACGAAGACGACGCCATCGAGATCGTCGATCGCATCTCACAGCGGTACGAAGGTCTCTGGCAGGAGATCACCGGCACCGAGGAGTTCGGCGTCGACGACATGTGGCGCATCCAGCGACGCATCGAGCGGCTGAACGAGCACGGCTTCGATGTCGAGGAGATCGACATCGTGACCGACTTCGACGGCGACTACGTACGCATCCAACCCAAGATTCTCGATGCCGGCCACCACTGCCGGCGGCTGCGCGGACTCACCGGGCTCGACGTACCCGACCGCCAAGCGCGGCGACTGCTCAACGACCTCGATGCGTACACCGCATCGCATGGTCTCGGCAACGAAGACCCGATGACGGTCGCGCACCAGTGGCTCACCCAGATCTATCAACCGCTGGAAGAGATGATCCCCGACGAGTACGCCGATGTGATCGAGACCCCGCAGGTGTTCCACGACGTGCTCGTGCACCGGTGGGGTCTGTCGGAGAAGGCCGGCCACGAGGTCGACTTCTTCGAGACCGCGCGGTCGTACATCGACAACGAACTGCCGGCCACCGTCGCGACGTTGCGCGCCGCGGCATCGAGCTGACCCGCCCGGTCGGCTACGCCGTCAACCGGGCGACCTCGCGGGCAAGGATCTTCGCCCGCGACTCCGGCGTGCGCGCCTTGAGCAGCGGCAAGATCACCGCGTACCTCTCGGATCTTCCGAGCCTGTCGAACACTGCATGCGCGGTCGGGTTCTCCGAGAGCGCCTCGGCGAGGTCCGCGGGAACTTGCGCCGTACGCTGCGACTCGTACGCGGAGTCCCAGCGCCCGTCGGCCTTGGCTGCAGCTACCTCGGCCACTCCCGCTGGTCGCATCCGGCCGGCTGCGCTGAGGGCCGCGACCTTCTCGACGTTGACCTTCGACCATGAGCTGGTCTTGCGCCGGCGCGAGTACCGCTGCAGGAACGAATCGTCGTCGTACGCACGCCGTTGGCCGTCTATCCAGCCGAAGCTGAGCGCGCCGTCGAGTGCGTCGGCGATACGGATGAGCGGCAGACCCGAGTGTCGTTTGGCGATGCGCAGCCAAGCCTCGGCCCGGTCGGCGTGGTGCGTGTCGAGCCACGCCTCCCATTCGGCGGTGTCGCGGAACTCGAGAATGTCCATGTCAGCGGCCCGCTTCGAGCATCTCGAGGTAGTGCGGGTTAGTCATCAGGCCGAGAACATTCCCGAACGGGTCGACCACCGATGCGGTGACGAAGCCGGTGTCGCCGCGCGGCGTAACCGGCTCGTACTCGCGGGCGCCCATCGTCAGGCTCCGCTCGACCGTGCCCGCCAGATCGTCGACATGCCAGTGCATGATGGCACCGCCCGGCTGAGTCGCGGCACCCGCCGGTGCGAACCTGCGGTCGATGATGCCGAGCTCGGCCTGATGGTCGCCGATGCGGAATTCGATGTACGCCGGTCGCCCATCGGGTCCGGACTGTTCGAAGTACGGCTCGATGCCCAGGAACTCGGTGTACCAGGCGGCTGCGGCCGGCACATCGTCGGCCCAGATGTTCAAGGTGGCGAATCCGCGTAGCGTCATGATCGATGTCCTCTCCTCGTTGTACGAATGAACCTAGTACCCCCTCTTGCCAAGAACTGTCCTAATTGATTCTCGGCTGAGGGACGGAACCGCCCACGACACTCGTACGTCCGACCCGCATGAGACGCCAACTGACGACCGCAGCCATCGCCGCGCTCCTCGCCGCGACCGCGTGCAGCAACGCGTCCGACGACACCGACCCCGATCGGCCAGACATCGATGCGCGGGCCTACTACGAGAGTTATCAGGAAGATGCGGACGACGACGCCGCCGGCGGAATGACGTTCGATTCCGCTCCCCAACGCACCGACAGCGCAGCACCTGACGGAGCTCGGCCGGACAGCGAACCAGAGCAAATCGTGCCGTGCAACGACTGCGGCCCACTTCCGCCGCACCACGAACCCCCGATCACCGCCGGCAACAACTTCGATGACGCCGGCACGAGCCCCGTCGTCGCCACTCGGCAGCAGCCGAAGTCGACTTTCGGGCTCGATGTCGACACCGGGTCGTACCGAATCGCCCAGCATCTACTCGAGCAAGACGTGCTACCTCCGAAGGCGTCGATCCGCCCGGAAGAGTGGATAAACGCGTACGACTACGGTGATTCCGACCCGAAGGACTCCGACCTCGGCGTGCTCGCCGAGACGGCCGCCGACTCCGACACCCGCACGCAACTGATGCGAGTAGCAGTGGGTGCGCGCGACTTGGCCGACAGCGAGCGGCCGCCGGCCTCGCTCACGTTCGTGGTCGACACGTCGAGCTCGATGGACATCCGCGAGCGACTCGGTCTCGTCAAATCGTCACTAGCCTTGCTGGCTGAGAATCTGCAGCCCGACGACAAGATCGCGATCGTCACCTACGACGACAAGGCGCGCGGCATCCTCGAGCCAACGCCGGTCGCCGAATCCGACAAGATCCTCAACGCTATCGACGACCTCGAGCCCGGTGGCGGCACGAACCTCGAGGCAGGGGTGAAGCTCGGGTACGAGTACGCGTCACGATCTGCCGACAAGGCCGGGATCAACAGCGTCATCCTCGCTTCCGATGGAGTAGCGAACATCGGACTCACCAAACCGGATCGCCTTGCCAACAAGGTGAGTGCGGCCGCTGCCGACTCAGACATCCACCTCGTCACCGTCGGATACGGCATGGGCAACTACAACGACGATCTGATGGAGCAGCTGGCCGACAAGGGTCAGGGCTTCTACTCGTACGTCAGCACGTTCAAGGAGGCCCGTCAGTTGTTCGCTGAGGACCTCACCGGCACCCTCAGCGTGGCCGCGAAAGACGCGAAGGCGCAGGTGGAGTTCGATCCCGAGAACGTCGAGTCGTACCGGCTGATCGGGTATGAGAATCGCGCGATGTCGGATCAGGAGTTCGACGACAAGTCGGCTGATGCCGGCGAGATCGGATTCGGCATGGACACGACCGCGCTCTACGAGGTGACGCCTGCCGACAACGTCGAGCCGAATGCGCCACTGGGCAAGGCGACCGTACGCTGGCAGTCCGCCTCCGAAGGGTCGCAGGAGGAGGTGTCGACCGAGCTCCGGATGCCCGGCGCTTCAGCCGCACCGTCCGACGCACTTCGGCTGTCGAGCACCGTTGCGGAGTTTGCGGAGACGCTCAAACACGAGCAGGGCAAGAAGTCTCTCGACAAGCACCTGCGCGCACTGCAGAGCACGGCCAAGTCACTGGCAGCCGACGACATCTCCGGTGCTGACGAGCTGGCGGACCTCATCGGCCAAGCCATCGAGGCGCATCCGACTGGCGGGCCGTACGAGATCCAGTGACTGCTCTTGCAGAGTTCGCGGACTTTTGGGTGTTGGCGCGTACGTGCAGCCCTAAAAGTCCGCGAACTCTGCTCAGCGGAGCAGGTCGCGAGCGATCACCATGCGCTGGATCTGGTTCGTGCCCTCGAAGATCTGGGTCACCTTGGCTTCACGCATGTACCGCTCGACCGGGAACTCCCGGGTGTATCCGTACCCGCCGAACACCTGCACGGCATCGGTCGTCACCTTCATCGCAGCGTCGGTCGCGACGAGCTTCGCGATCGAAGCCTGTCGGCTGAACGGCCGGTCGGCGTCACGCAGCCGGGCCGCAAACAGGTACGCAGCACGGGCCGACTCGGTCGCCGCAGCCATATCGGCGAGCAGGAATTGCAGCCCCTGGAAGTCGCCGATCGTACGCCCGAACTGGCTGCGCTCCCCCGCGTACCGGGTGGCCGCGTCGAGTGCCGCCTGCGCGAGCCCGGTCGCACAGGCGGCAATACCGAGACGCCCGGAGTCCAACGCACCAAGGGCGATGCGCATCCCGTCACCCTCGGCGCCGATGAGCCGCGAAGCCGGTATGGACGCATCGTCGAACAACACCTGCGTCGTGGTCGAAGCGGTCAGGCCCATCTTCTTCTCGGGTGCGCCGAAGCTCAGCCCGTCGGTGTCGGACGGTACGTAGAACGCACTGATGCCCGACGTACGATCAGCGCCCGTGCGTACGAAGGACAGGTAGAAGTCGGCCTGACTGCCGTGGGTGATCCACGCCTTCGCGCCGTTGAGTACGTACGAGTCTCCGACACGCATCGCCTTGGTGGTCATGCCCGCGACGTCCGAACCCGCCTGCGGCTCCGACAGGCAGTACGCCCCGAGCATCTCGCCGCCGAGCAACCCGGGGAGCAACTCCGCCCGCTGCTCGTCCGTGCCGTACCTGGCGATCGCCGATGTCGCCAGCGAGTGCACCGACGTGCCGACGCCGATCGACATCGACACGGCGGCGATCTCTTCGAGCACCTGTAGGTACACCTCGTACGGTTGGTCGCCGCCGCCGTACTCCTCCGGGTACGGGAGCCCGAGCAATCCGGCCTTGCCGAGCAGGGCGAAGTGGTCGCGCGGGAAGCGCTCGGATGCCTCGTCCTCGGCAACCCGCGGCGCAATCTGCTCGGCACAGATCGCCCGTGTGAGCTCGATCAGGTCGTACGCCTCGGGCGTAGGAAGAAGTCGCTCTACGGTCATGCGCCCACAGTAACGGCCGTGCGTTCCAGCCGACCTGCGTTCGACGCCTACCGAACGCGCACCGCGCAGTCGATCGCATCGTCAAGACCGGTCGGTAGCCGGTGCTTGGCAATCCGCTGACTCGGCGTGAGCGGCATCTCGTCGATCAGCTTGACGTATCGCGGAACCTGGAATCGCGCCATTCGATCGATGCCCCATGCGCGTACTGCTTCGGGATCGAGCGCGCGGCCATCGGCGGCCGTGAGCAGAAGTAGCATCTCCTCCTCACCGACATCGGCGCTCACGCCGACCACCGCGCACCGATCGACGTCGGGATGCTGCCCGAACACGTCCTCCACCTGCCAGGCGGACACGTTCTCCCCGCGTACTCGGACGCTGTCGCTCGCCCGCCCGCGGAAGTGCAGCCGGCCGGACTCATCCCACGCGCCGTGGTCGCCCGTTCGGAACCACTCGCCATCGCGGGCTTTGCTCGTGGCCTCGTCGTTTCCGAGGTAGCCGGCGGTTGTGAGCCCGGGGATGCGCCCGCGTACGAGAATTTCAGCGACAGTCCCAACAGACGGCTCCACCTGCCCATCGAGCCGCACGTCGAACCAGGGCACGGGCCGCCCGATGCCGCCCTCGCGCTCTCTGCGATTCACCGCCACGATGCTCGACGTCTCGGTCATGCCGTAGCACTCGTGCAACGAGAACCCGAACCGCTGCTCGCAGGCCTCCCATAGCGCCGGTGTCGCGCCCGCGCCCCAAGCGACGCGAACGCCATGACGACGTTCGGCCTCACTCTCCGGGAGCTGCAACAGGATCTGCAGGATTCCGCCGAGATAGTGCACATGCGTCGCGCCCACGCGGCACACGTCGTCCCAGAAGCGAGAAGCGCTGAAACGCGGAGCAAGCGCGAGATGCGAGTCGCTGTACAGCGGGACGAGCAACATCTGGGCGCCCCCGATGTGAAAGAGCGGCTCCCATACGTACAAGACGTCGCCCGGGCGTACGTCCGTCACATGGATCGTGCCGATCGTCGAGGCCCGGAGCATCGTCTCGGACACCCGAACGCCCTTGGGCGGTCCGGTCGTTCCGGACGTGTACATCAATACGCTCGTATCGGGCACCGGATCCAGGGCGATGCCGTCGTCGATCCGCCAGATGCGAGCGTCGGCACCGGTCGGATCAGGAATCACCCGTCCGTCGTCGAGCGACGCACCGTGTCGCGATCTGCGCACCTCGTCGACGGACGTCACGATCGCCGACTCCGAAGTGGCAATGAGGTGACTCGCCCCGGAATCGGCCATCAGATGCTCCAGCGGAGCACCCTTGAGCTGGAGGTTCATCGGCACCCAGAGCGCGCCCCGACGCAGCACCGCGAAGATCGCGGCAGCGTGCAGGACAGTGGTGGGCAGCGAGATGGCGACTCTGGCCGAGCCGTCGACACCCGCAGCCGAAAGCGCTTCGGCAATCCGGTCGACGAGAGCGTCCATCTCCGCGACGGTGGTCGTCCGCCCCTGCTCGACCGCGTACGGCCGTGCGGGATATGCGGCGGCATGCTCGCGGAGTCGGGCAGCAATGCTTGGCCCTCGAGCCAGTGCCTCGGCGTCGTCGATGGTCACGCCTTCGCACCGTCCTTGGACCGGGCGAGGAACTGGTCAGCGGTGTTCTGCGGCTCTCCGCCCCCATACGCCTGCTTGTCGATCTCGAGGGCAGCTCGAAACGCGTCGTCGAGGCCGGGCTTGAGCATCGTGTGCACATGGCGCTTGGTCATCTGGAACGCCAGCTTCGGCTGCGCGGCCAGCTCACCGGCAATGGCCATGCTTCGTGCCAGCACCTGTTCCTGCGGGCAGATCTCGGCGATCAACCCGAGCTGGTGCGCTTCCTCTGCCTCCATGAGCCGACCGCTCAGCATCAGCTCGGTGGTCTTGCTGTGCCCGAGGGACTGCCAGGTCAGATACATGCCGGTGATGCTGGGGATGCCGGACTTGACCTCCGGCTGACCGATCTTGACACCGGGATGAGCGACGCGGACATCGCAGACCAGCGCGAGCTGGTAGCCCGATCCGGCCGCGACGCCGTTCAGTGCAGCAACGATCGGCTTCGAGGTCGACAGCAAGGCGTCGTACAGGTCGGCGAATCCGTCGAGCCATCCTTCGACGCTGGCCTCGGTGAATCCGGCGACTTCCTTCAGATCCTGACCCGCGCAGAAGGCACGGTCGCCCTTGCCGGTGACAACGATGCCCTTGACCTCCGGGTCCGCATCGAATGCGCGAGCGCCCTCCGCGACCTGCCGCTGCATTTCCTGACTCCATGCATTGAGCGACTCGGGGGTATCGAGCGAAATGATGCCGCAGCCATCCACAACTTCCAGATGGACCTGACCCATGGTTGTTCCTCCGTCTTCAGTGGGTTGATGTTGCAAACTTGATGACGCCTCGCAAGGGCGCGTGCCGGATGCTCAGGCCGCCGGAACGGCATCCTCGGCGTCGGCAGCGTCGTCGCGTACGAGCGAGTCGAACTGCTCCACCATCTCGGGCCGAGGCGCCGGGCCGAGGCGATTGCCGATCCAGACGCCGGCGATGCCCGCGGCGAAACCGGGGATCATTTCGTACAGCCCGATGGTGTCGATCTCTGCATAGATGACGACGGTCGAGGCGCCGGCGACCATTCCGCACAGGGCGCCGACCCAGGTCGTGCGGCGCGAGTAGAGGGCAGCGAACAGAACCGGCCCGAGCGCGGCGGCGAACCCAGCCCACGCATAGCCCACCAGGTCCAGAACGGTCCCACCACCGAGGGCGATGAACGCGGCAATGACCGTCGCCACCACTACCGTGATGCGACTCAGCCACACCAACGACCACTCCGAGGCGTCACGGTTGATGAACCCGCGGTAGAAGTCCTCGACGAGTGTCGACGCGGCAACAACGAGCTGGGAGTCTGCGGTGCTCATGATCGCCGAGAGGATCCCGGCCAGGAAGATTCCGGCCGTCCATGCCGGCAACTGCGTCGCAACAAGCTCCATGTAGGCGTTCTCCGGATTGTCGAGCCCGGGACCGAAGGTGACGATGGCCAACAGACCGATCACGCCCGCGAAACCAAGGAGGGTGATCGACATGAACAACCCGAGCCGTCCAGCGCTCTTGACCGATTTCGACGAACGCAGCCCCATGAAACGGGCGAGAATCGTCGGCTGACCGAAGTAGCCGAGACCCCACGCGAGCCCGGACACGATCGCGATGATCGCCACCGAGTTGCCGGTGACCCACTCCCCGTTCACGAGGTCCACCTCGACGAACGGCGACATCAGGTCGCCGTTCTCGTCAGCCAGTGAATCGGCGACGGAACCCACACCACCGGCCTGCGTGACAGCAACGACGCAGACGACCGCGAGACTTCCGAACATCAGCAGGCCTTGGACGACGTCGGTGTAGCTGCTGGCGAGAAAGCCGCCAAGACACGAGTACAGCATCACGACGCCGGCCCCGACGAAGACGCCGGTCGCCGTCGAAACGTCGAACACCTGGCTGAACATCACTCCCGTTGCAACGAAGCCAGAGCCGAGATAGATGACGTAGAAGACGAGGATGACGGCAGCAGAGACGATGCGCAGCACATCGCTGTGGAAGCGGTTGGCCAAGAACGCCGGCACCGTGACCGAGTCCCCGCGCTTGCCGGTACGCCAGTCGAACCCGCGCTCGGTGAACTCACGAATCCGCCACGCAAGCAGGCGCCAACTCAGGTAGAAGCCGATCGTCAGCCCGACGATCATCCAGAGGTTGGTCATCCCACTGACGTAGAACGCGCCGGGCAAGCCTAGGAACACCCAAGAGCTCGAGTCCGTCGCCTTTGCGCTGATCGTCGCGACGAAGGTCCCGAGGCGTCGTCCGCCGATGGCGAAGTCGCTCATCTCGGAGTTGTTCCGATAGCACCAGAGACCCATCGCCAGCATGACCACGAAGTAGATGCCGAACGTGATGGTCGCTGCCTGAGTAGTGCCGTCCATGTTGCAATCTCCGATCTCCAGGACATCGCGACGTCCAGCCCCGTTTCGCGATTACCCCATCGTCGTGACGGCGAACACACTCGGCTAGATGCCTTCGCAAAGACCTGCGGATGCTCGATGTAAGCAGCGCTTAAAGGTCGGCGGTCAGGCCTCGGCGCCGGGGAGGCACTTCGTGACGTGCCTGATCGCCGCGAGGAACGCATCGGTCAGGGGGTTGTCGTCGACGCGCCGGACTGCAGCGACGACCTGCCGACGTGGAAGGCGATGTCGCAGCGGGAGGGAGACCGTTCCGTCCCCGGGCCGGAGTGCGATCCCGGGCATGAGCGAGACACCGAGCCCCTCGGCGACGTACCCGCGTACGGTGCCGAAGCTGTTGCTGCGGAACGCGATATTCGGTTCGAACCCGGCATTCTCGGCCAGCGTCATCAGACACCGGCTGGCCGCCGTGTCCTCGCGATTGGCGATCCACCGTTCGTCGCGCAGGTCGGCGAGGTCGATCTGGTCCTTGCCTGCCAACCGATGTCGTCGGTGGGCGATCAGGTGGATCTGGTCGACGAGTAGCTCCACCAGGGCGATATCCGGTGGCCATGACGTCGGGACATTGTCGTACCGGAATCCCAGCGCCACGTCGAGGTCGCCGGTCACGACGCGCGGAAACAGCTCATGCGGCTCACCCTCGTCGAGGGAGATCCCTACGTCACGTCGACGCACGAGAAAACGGGCGAGAGCCTGCGCCATGATCGGGCGTCCCGCGGATTCGAAGCTACCGATGCGGATCCTGCCTGCCTGGCCGGCCGCAAGCCGTTCGACATCTGCTTCGATCTGGGTCGCAAGATCGAGGAGGCGCCGCGATCGCTCCTCCAGGTACTGCGCCGCCTCGGTCGGAATCACCCGTCGGGACTGGCGCTCGAACAGTTGGACGCCGATCGAGCGTTCCAGCCCGGACATCTGCTGCGACACCGCAGACGCGGTGTATCCGAGCTCGCGGCCCGCCGCAGAGAACGAGCCGGTACGGATCACGGTGACGAGCGTGCGCAACGTCGTCGGGTCAGGGTTCATCCCCGGAAGGATAAGCGCTCACTGTGCGTACCCGACGTAACCTCAGCCGCGGATGCGGGCGATCTCGTAGAGCGCGACCCCGGCGGCGACGCCGGCGTTCAGCGACTCGAGCTGGGTCGCCATCGGAATCGAGGCGAGTACGTCGCACGTCTCGCTCACCAGCCGCGACAACCCCTTGCCCTCGCTGCCGATGACGACGACGAGCGGACCGTCGGCGAGATGCAGGTCGGTGATCGACTCCGCACCGTCGGCCGCTAGGCCGACGACCATCAGACCGGCCTCCTGGTAGGCCTTCAGCTGCCGAGTCAGGTTGACCGTACGCGCGACCGGCACCCGTGCAGCGGCGCCGGCAGAGGTCTTCCAGGCCGCCGCGGTCATGCTCGCGGCGCGACGCTCGGGGATCACCACGCCATGTGCGCCGAAGCCCGCCGCCGAGCGTACGATCGCGCCGAGATTGCGCGGGTCGGTGACGCCGTCGAGCATCACGATCAGCGGCGGCTCACCCGACTCGGCGGCGAGACCGACCAAGGCATCGGGATCGGCGTACTCGTACGCCGGCAGTTTCGCCGCGACGCCCTGATGGGTCGCACCACCCGTGAGCCGGTCGAGATCGGCCCGCGTCGTCTCCAGCAGTGACACCCCGTTGTCGGTGGCGTACTTGAAGATCTCGCGGAGTCGCTCGTCGCGTTCAGTGCCCTCGGTGACATAGATGCCGGAGATGGGCACGCCCTCGCGGACCAACTCGACGACGGCGTTGCGTCCAGCCACCCACTCGGCGCTGCCGCCCTTCGACGACCCCGATTTGCGCGGACGTGAGGACTTGCGTCGCTCGTCGGCCCGCGCCTCGCGGTAGGCCTTGTGGCCAGGACGCTCCGTCGCCTTCGGTGTCGGGCCCTTGCCCTCGAGCCCGCGCCGGCGACGCCCGCCGGATCCCGCAGTCGGGTTGCCCTTGCCGGTGCGCTTGATCGCACCCTTGCGCTTGCTGTTGCCCGCCATCTCGTCAGCCTCCTTCGACCGACCAGCGTGGGCCGGACGGGGTGTCTTCCACAGCGATGCCGGCCTCCTTGAGCCGATCGCGCACGGCGTCGGCGGTGGCGAAGTCGCGCTCGGCGCGGGCATGCGCGCGCTGCTCGATCAACGCGTGTACGAGTGAGTCGAGCGCGGCATGCTCACCGCCGCCGCCACCGGCATCGACCCACGGCTCAGACAGCGGGTCGAGACCGAGTACGCCCAGCATCGCGCGTACCGAAGCTAGTGAACCGCGAAGCGCGTCGGAGTCACCCTCGCCGAGGAGCTTGTGCCCGTCGCGGAGTACGCCTTGCAAGGCAGCAAGCGCGGCGGGCAGCGCGAGGTCGTCGTCCATCGCCGCGACGAAATCTGCGCACGGCGTGCCGGGCTCGACGCCACCGGTCACCTCGGTGGCACGAGTCACGAACCCCTCGATGCGCTGGTAGGTGGTCGCCGCCTCCGCGAGCGCCTCGTCGGAGTACTCGATGATCGAACGGTAGTGCGTCGCCATCAGGTAGTAGCGCAGCTCGACGGGGCGTACCCGCTTGACGACCTCGCTGACCAGCAACGAGTTGCCGACGGACTTGCTCATCTTCTCGCCGGCCAGGTTGACCATGGCGTTGTGCATCCAGTGCCGTGCGAACGCGCGGCCGGCGGCACGTGACTGCGCCTGCTCGTTCTCGTGGTGCGGAAAGCGCAAGTCGAGCCCACCGCCGTGGATGTCGAACTCGTCGCCGAGATACTTGCCCACCATCGCCGAGCACTCGAGGTGCCAGCCCGGGCGGCCGGGGCCCCAAGGCGCCGGCCACGCCGCGGTGTCGGGTTCCTGTCCCTTCTTGAAACCCTTCCAGAGCGCGAAGTCTCGTGGATCGCGCTTACCGCGCGGATCTGCGTCGGCAGCGGCCTCCATATCATCGATGCGCTGGTTCGACAGTTCGCCGTACGCGGGCCAGGAGCGCACGTCGAAGTACACATCGCCCGAGCCGTCGGGCGCGACGTACGCATGGCCGTTGCCGATCAGCCGCTCGACCAGCTCGATCATCTCGGGGATGTGCCCGGTCGCGCGCGGCTCGTACGTCGGCGGCTTACAGCCGAGCACGGAGTACGCGTCGTGCAGCGCTCGCTCGTTGGCGTACGCGATGCTCCACCAGGGACGCCCCTGCTCGGTCTCCTTGAGCAGGATCTTGTCGTCGATGTCGGTGATGTTGGCGACCAGCGTCACCTCGAGGCCGTTGTGCTCGAGCCACCGCCGAAGGACGTCGAACACGACCTCCTTGCGAATGTGCCCGATATGCGGCGGACCCTGCACCGTGAGCCCACAGTGGTAGATCCCGACGTGGCCCGGTGTCATGGGCACGAAGTCGCGGAGCTGCCTCGTGGCGGTGTCGTAGAGTCGCAGGTTCACCGCGCCAGCGTATCGCCCGCGCGCGCTGCTCAGTCGAACAGCAGTGCGTCGAGCCCGCGGCGTACACCCGCGACCTCGCTGACCCGCCGGATCGCCAGGATCGTGCCCTCGGCGTAAAGGTCGGGAGACGTGCCCGGGTCGAACTTCATGCTGAGCCGCTCCCCGCCTGCCGCGAAGACGACCTCGGCTCCCACGACGTACGAGGGCAGCCGTACCGAGTGCACGCGCGTACCGGCGATATCGGCCCCGCGAGCCTCCGCAGGACCCTCCAGGTCTTCGATCGGTACTCCCAGCTCCGGACGGCGTACTTCGGCGAGCGTCTCTGCCAGCTCGCGGGCGGTGCCGCTCGGTACGTCCGGCTTGGTGTCGCTGGCGAAGTCGAAGATCTCCCAGCTGTCGATCTTCTCGGCAGCCAGCGACGCGGACCGGCGGAGTACCGCCGCCAACACCGAGAAGTTCCCGGCGGCGAAGATCCCGACACCTTGCGCCCGCGCACGGTCGTCGATGACGGCGTAGTCGGCCGAGGTGAGGCCGCTCGAACCGACGACCACGTGGACGCCTGCGTCGACAGCCGCATCGACGTTCTGCTTGACCGCCGCTGCGCTGGTGTAGTCGACGAGTACGTCGACGGACTCGGTGGCCAACGCCTCGGCGACGCTCGCGTACACCTGGCCGTCGCCATGCCCGGTGGCCGACCGGAGTGATTGCCCCGCCGCGGACCTCGACACTCCTGCCGTCAGCGCGAGGTCATCGGCCGCGTCGATGCCCGCGAGAATCGGCGGCGCCGTCCATCCGGTGACTCCGGCAAAACACACGTTCGTCATGGTCTCCTCGATCCTGGTGATGCACACCCGAGACTGCCACGTCCACCATGACACCGTTAGTGCGATTGGTGCCGCTAAGGTCCTGTCCATGACCGATCCGGGCGCCCCTGCCGCCACCGAGTCCCGGCGCGTACGTCTACACCGGCTCGCGCCCTCGTTCGAGTCCGCAGTCGAGACCTTCGAGTACGCCGACCCGTTCGGACCCGCCGGCGCTCGCGCGTACGAAGGGCACACCTGGACCAGCGACCCGATCGACCTCGGCATCGCCGCCCGCTCGCTCGTCGCGTCATGGGAAGCGCTGACGCCCGGTCGGAGCTGGATCGAGGTGTCGGTACGCGGCCTCGAACCCGAGACTCCCTGGCTGGTCCTGGCTCGATGGGCCGAGACCGACCGCGAGATCCATCGCACGACCGTGCCCGGGCAGCGGTCCGATACGTACGCGGTCACCGACGACGAAGTCCTGATGCCCGATGGCGACGAGTGGCGAATCGCGCAGCTGCGCATCACGACCGCGCGTCCACCCGGCTCGGACGAGTCGCCGACAGTGCGGGCCGCCTCGGTGCTCGTGTCCGGCCGTCTGCCCGATCTCGTCGGCGCCGAATCGGACCCGTCCGGTGTCGCCCATGCCATCGACGTACCGCCGTACTCCCAGCAGCTGTACCGAGACCAGCACCCCGAGTTCGACGGCGGCGGCCAGAGCTGGTGCTCGCCGACGAGCATGACGATGGTGCTCGAGCACTGGGGAGTCACGCTGCCGGAGCACCCCGCTGTCCCCTATGCCGCGGCGCATACGTACGACCACAACTACGGCGGCGCCGGGAACTGGCCGTTCAACACGGCGTTCGCTGCGCGGTTCGGGCTCACGTCGTACGTGACCCGGCTGCGGTCGCTCGCCGAGGCCGAGTTGTTCACCCGCACGGGTATCCCGCTCGTGCTCGGCGTCGCGTTCACCGCCGACCAGCTCGACGGCGCCGGCTACGACACGAAGGGTCACCTACTGGTGCTCGTCGGGTTCGACGAGCACGGTGATCCGATCGTGAACGACCCCGCATCGCATCGGGTACGCAGCGACGACGCCGTACGCACGACGTACCGCCGCGACCAGTTCCTTGCCGCCTGGCAGGCGCGGGCCTCCGGCATCGCGTACGTAGTGCACCCGCCGGATTTTGCTCTGCCACCGAGTCGAGCAGAGGCGAACTGGTGAGCGCGGACGAACTGGAGCGCGAGCTCGACCTCGACGACCGCGCACAGCTGCTCATCGACAGTCTGACCGACGACGAGGCCACGCACCTGGCAGCGACCGTTGCCAAGGCACGCGCCGAGTACGCTGGCGCGCTGGACGCGTTCGCCGAGGGCGTGGTGGGTGCACTCCCCGGCCCCGTACGCGCACGCGCCGCTCGGATCCTGGCTCGGGGTTAGACGTGCCCGACGTACCAGTCACCACGAGCTGCGAGATCGCCCGCACCGCCCGGCTGCTGCGCGTCGACCCGGATGAGCTCGCGTACCTGTCGCGGTTCGATGCGGGCGAGATCCGGGCCGTACGTCTGGCCGCCCATGCGCGGATCCGCGCCGACAACGCCCATCGGTTCAAGCGACTCGCCACGCTCAGTGGGCTCCTCCCGCGCAAGCTCGTTGCCTCGCTCGCCCAGCGTTCGATGTCACCACGGCTTGCGGCGGGTGTCGTGGAGGCACTTCCCGCAGACCATGCCGTCGACGTTGCCGGCCGAATGGCACCCGCTTACCTTGCCAAGACCTGCGCGTACCTCCCCGCCGAGATCGCGACCCCGATCGTCGCGCAGCTCTCCGAAGACACGCTCCTCGCCGTCTGCGACGTACTGGTCGAGCAGTCTGCTCACCCGGCCATGGCAGAGATGATCGAGTCGCTCTCCGATGAGCAGCTGCTGTCGTTCATGGAACACATCGACGACCCGGGCGTACTCCTCGACATCAGCGCCGTCGTGACGGCCGATGGTCAGCTCGAGCGCGTCGCGTCCCTCGTACCCGACGATCTGCTGTCAAGGATCGTGCGGCATGCCGTCGACAGCGTCACGCAATGGGAGCTGGCGCTCGGTCTGCTCGCGCTCCTCCCGCCGGCGGATCGCAAGCGCCTACTCGCGGTCGTCGCGGCGTCGAATGAGCCGCCCGAAGCCTGACCACCACCCCGCTGGGCCGCACGTTTCTGCCCCGATTTTCGTGGGTTTGGGGCTGAAACGTGCGGCTCAGCGGGGCTAGGTGACCGAGACCGTCACCGTGTGGTGGCCGGTCGCGCCGTCCGGCACGGTTCCCTGCGTACGCGAGGTCTGTACGTCTCCGTCGCGATCTGTGGCGCGTACCTCGAGGGTGTGCTCGCCCGGCTCGGCCTCCCATTCGTACTTCCACTGCACCCAGGTGTCGATGTTGGGTACGCGGGCCAGTTCGGCCACCCGCCATTCGCCGTCGTCGATGCGTACGTCGACCGCTTCGATTCCGCGATGCTGTGCCCAAGCGACACCACCGATGGCAACCGCTCCGCCGGACAACGCATCGCCCTCGTGTGGGGTGTCGATACGCGACTGCGTCTTGACCGGGCCCTCGGGAGACCAGCCCCGCTGGGTCCAGTACGCCTCGAAGTCGTCGAACCTCGTGACGTTCCAGTCAACAACCCACTTCGTCGCCGACACGTACCCGTAGAGACCAGGAACCACCATGCGTACGGGGAATCCGTGCTCGACGGGCAGCGGTTCACCGTCCATCGTCACGGCCAGCATCGCGTGCCGCCCGTCGGTGAGCGCTGAGATGGGCGTACCGCAGTTCCAGCCGTCATCGGACGTCGACAGCAGCGCATCGGCGTCCGGGTGTACGCCGACCTCGTCGAGGATCGTCTTGATCGGTACGCCGCCCCAGATCGTGTTGCTGATCAGATCGCCACCCACCTCGTTCGAGACGCAGCACAGGGTGATCCACGACTCCTGCAGCCCGCGCTCGATCAGGTCGTCGTACGTCAGCGTCAGCTCGTGGTCGACCATGCCGTGGATGCGCAGCTGCCAGTCATCCGGCTTGATCAACGGCGGCGCCAGGGTGGTGTCGATCCGGTAGAAGTCCGACGGCGAGGTGCTCCACGGCGCGATGTCGTCGACCCCGGCCCCGACCCCAGCCGGCGTCGACGCCCCGGTGACCGGCAGCCGGAGCTTGCTACGCGCGTCCTCGACCGCGGTGAACGCAGCCCCCATCCAGCGGCCGATCCCGCCGACCACCACGGTGCCCACTGCGAGAATGCCGACGTCACGCAGGAACGTACGCCGGCCGACGTTCTCGTACCGGGTGCTCCCGAGCAGCGTCACCGCGATCACGATCGTCACCACCGCGCCGATCACCACGATCGCCAGTGAGCCGACTGCACTGCCCGACTCGCTGTGCACCACGGCCGCTAGCGGTACGACCGCGAGCACTGCGTACGCGGCGACCCCGGCGCCAGGGCTGTGCATCATCAGAATCCCGGATGCCCCGCCGAGTACGATCATCCCGATCACGACGCCGAGCACGAGCAGCGGTTTGTCGAGGGTACCGACGGCGTCTATCGCGCGTTCCGCGACAGCACCAGGGGTCAACTCGATCACGCTCTCGCCGACGGCGAGCACCGGCGACAGTCTGGCCCGGGTCACTCCCGTGAGGAGTTCGGCAACTGCCGCACCCGCCAGCGTCGCCAGCGCGCCGATGACGAAGGCGCGAATCAGTAGCGGACGATCGGTCGTCATGACTCCATCATGTGCCGGTTGCCGTACGTACGGCATGATCAACCGGTGACATCTTCTGCGACGCCCCCGCTGCCACGGGTCGGTAACGGACTCGACGTACACGCACTCGTCGAGGGCCGGCCGATGACAGTCGCCGGGCTGCTCTGGCCTGACGAGACGACCGGCCCACAGGGCCACTCCGACGGAGACGTGGTCGCGCATGCCTTGTGTGACGCGCTCCTGAGCGCCGCCGGGCTCGGCGATCTCGGAACCAACTTCGGCACGTCACGACCGGAGTGGGCAAATGCATCCGGAATCATCCTGCTTCGCGAATCGGCCGAGCGGGTACGCGAGGCGGGCTACTCGGTCGGCAACGCGTCGGTCCAGCTGATCGGTGTCCGGCCGCGTCTCGGCGATCGGCGCGGTGAGGCGCAGGACGCTCTGTCCGAAGCCGTCGGTGCGCCGGTCAGCCTGAGCGCGACGACGACCGACGGTCTGGGCCTGACCGGCCGAGGCGAAGGCATCGCGGCCGTCGCCACCGCATTGGTCGTGCCGCGGTAGTCGACTCACACATGACGAATCGGCGCCGCCCGCTCCATGGGGACGACGCCGATTCGCAATGCGTTGTCAGTGCTACGAGGCGAGGACCTCATCGAGAAGTGTCTCGGCCTTGTCCTCGTTGGTGTGCTCGGCCAGCGCCAGCTCGGACACCAGGATCTGCCGGGCCTTCGCGAGCATCCGCTTCTCGCCGGCCGACAGCCCGCGCTCGCGCTCGCGGCGCCAGAGGTCGCGGACGACCTCGGCGACCTTCATCACGTCACCCGAGTGCAGCTTCTCGAGATTCGCCTTGTAACGGCGAGACCAGTTCGTCGGCTCCTCCGTGTGCTCTGCGCGCAGCACGCCGAACACCGCGTCGAGCCCATCCTTGTCAACGACGTCGCGGACACCGACCAGATCAACGTTGCACGCAGGCACTCGAACGACGAGATCGTTCTGCGCGACGATGCGAAGTACGAGGTAATCCTTGTCTTCGCCCTTGATCTGTCGGGTCTCGATGTCTTCGATAATGGCCGCCCCGTGATTGGGGTACACAACCGTCTCACCGACAGTGAAAGTCATATGTAGAAGCCCTTTCCTCGTGACTAGGATAACACGTCACCGTGTCGACCTCGTCGGCGTCTTCGCAGGTCAGGCCCCCAATGCGGGCTTGACAAACCTCGGATTGTTCGTCTACGCGTACGCGTCTGCGCGGACCTGATGCGGACCTGATGAGGTGGCCGACGACCGCGCTCGATATCCTGTCGCCGGCATCGGCGTGCGCCGAGTAGACCGTTACGAACCCACCGCCGTTGGCACCCGAAGGGATACGAGACGTGAGACCTACCGCGAGTCGTCTTCGCCGCGGCGCTGCCGGCATCTCGGCCGCAGCCTGCCTGCTCGCGCTGGGCGCATGCGGCACCGGGTTCGACGCACAGACCAACCAGGTCTACCAACCAGCGGCAGGGGCCAACGACCACGCGACAGACGTCGACCTGCTCAACGTCGTTGGCGTCGACAACTCCGACGACACCGCCACGATCTCGGCAAGCGTGCTCAACAAGGCCGACGCCGACGAGACCATCACCGGTGTCACTGGCGTGACCGACAGCGGCGACGACGTCGAGGGCGGCAAAGAGGTCGACATCACCTTCGCCGGCCCGATCGACCTGCCGCACGGCGACCTCGTCAAGCTCGGCGAAGAAGCCGAGATCGTCATCTCCTACGAGGATCTGGGCGGCGGCCAGTACGCCACGCTCACGTTCGAGTTCCAGAACGCCGCCCCGGTCGAGATGGACGTACCCATCGTCTCCCGCGGCGACGAGGGCGTCTACGACGCAGTCGCCGAGGCCCCCGCGCAAAAGTCCGAGAACCCGAAGTCCTGAGCGTCGTCGGGCACCGGCGGATCAGACTTCGTACTTGTAGCCGAGTCCGCGTACGGTCACCAGCATCCGCGGGTTCGACGGGTCCGGCTCGATCTTCGCACGCAGCCGCTTGACGTGTACGTCGAGCGTCTTGGTGTCACCGACGTAGTCGGCTCCCCAGACCCGATCGATCAGCTGGCCTCGGGTCAGCACCCGACCGGTGTTGCGTAGGAACATCTCGAGGAGCTCGAACTCCTTGAGCGGCAGGCGTACCTCGTCACCTCCGACGGTCACGACGTGCCGCTCGACGTCCATCCGTACTCGGCCGGACTCCAGAGCGGACGGCGCCTCGTCGACGTCGGTGCCGCGTCGCAGCACCGCCCTGATCCGTGCGACCAGCTCGCGCGGGCTGTACGGCTTCGTGACGTAGTCGTCCGCGCCGAGCTCCAAGCCGACGACCTTGTCGACCTCCGCATCCTTAGCGCTCACCATGATCACCGGCACGTTCGACGTCTGCCGGATCTGTCGGCACACCTCCGTGCCGGGCAGTCCCGGAAGCATCAGGTCCAACAGCACGATGTCGGCGCCGGCCCGGTCGAAGTCTGCGAGTGCGTCGTGGCCGTTCTCCGCGATCGACACCTCGAAGCCCTCCTTGCGCAACACATAGGCAAGAGCATCGCTGTAGCTTTCCTCATCTTCGACGACGAGAACACGGGTCACAGTGTTGTCTCCTTGGACGTTCGTTGTGCGACGCTGTCGGCGTCGTTGATGGTCTGGCTTTCGGATTCCGCCTCGGGCTCCGAGGCGTTCTCGTGCAATGGGAGGCAGATCGTGAACGACGAGCCCTGTCCGGGCTCGCTCCATACACGTACCTCGCCGCCATGGCTGGCAGCCACGTGCTTGACGATCGACAGGCCTAGCCCCGTGCCGCCGGTCGTACGCGCACGGGCCGGGTCGACTCGGTAGAAGCGCTCGAAGATGCGCTCGATCTCCGCCTGCGGGATGCCGATGCCGCGGTCGGTGACCGTGATCTGTACCCGGGAGTCCTTGGCCGAGGCGACCACGGCGACGCGCGAGCCCTCCGGGCTGTACGCGACGGCGTTCTCCACCAGGTTGCTCACTGCGGCGAGGATCTGCTCCGGCTCACCGAGCACGTAGAAGTCGCCGTCGGTACGCCCGCGCAGCGCGATGTCCTTGGCCTCCGCATCGGTGCGGCTGCGTTCGATCGCGGCGTCGACGAGCTCGGTGATGCCGACCTCGACGGGCTCGTCGACGAGCTCGTCGGCCTGCAGACGAGACAGCTCGATGATCTGCTGGACGAGCCGTTTGAGTCGCTCGCCTTCGAGCTGGATCCGCCCGGCGAACCGCTCCACGGCGTCGGGGTCGTCCTTCGCCTCGGCGACCGCCTCGGCGAGCAGGTTCATCGCACCGACCGGCGTCTTTAGCTCGTGGGAGACGTTGGCCACGAAGTCGCGCCGAATCGCCTCGACCCGGCGTTCGCGGGTGCGATCGTCGACGAGCACCAGGACCAGCTTGCTCGACAGCGGCGCAACCCGTGCGACCAGGTGCAACGGCAAGGGTGCGCGGTTGCGGGTGAGCGTGAGCTCGGTCTGACGTACCTCGCCGTCGCGACGCACCTTGCGTACGAGCTCGCTCAGCTCGTCGTTGGCGAGCCGGTCGTCGTGGACCAGCCCGATCGCGAACGCGGGTGCGGAGGCCTTCTCGACGCGGTCCTCCTCGTTGAGTACGACAGTCGATGAGCGCAGAACCGACAGCACGGACTCCACCCCGGCCGGTATGGCCGGGGCGGGATGCGGCGGAATCTCTCGTTGCTTCTTCTCCGAGAGTCGCCAGAGGAGTGCGACGCCGACGCCGAGAACAGCGCCGAGCACGCCCACCAGCACAAGTTGCACATCGGTGCTCACAACATCGATCGTACGCATCGGGTTAACCGCGGCTTGACTCGCTGGGCGCACTTGACCTGGGCTTTTGCCGATTGTTCATGCTCAGTTCATGGCAGGTCGCCCGGTCGTCACCCTGGCAACCTACTGTTCGACTCATGCGTGATCAGTACTACGACCAGCTCGACTCCGTCGTCGACGACCTGGTCGCCATGACCGCCGCCGTACGTACGGCCGTGCTCGAGGCGACAGATGCGTTGCTGGACGCGAACGCCGAAGCGGCCGAGTCGGTCATCTCCGGCGACCGCGACATCGACGAGGCGAGGGAGCTCATCGAGGAGCGTTCCCTGCACCTGCTGGCAACCCAGCAGCCCGTCGCGACGGACCTTCGCCAGCTCGTTGCAACGCTACGCATGGTCGCCGACCTGGAGCGGATGGGTGACCTGTCCGTGCACATCGCCAAGGTGGCGCGGATGCGGATGCCCGATGTCGCCGTGCCGGAGCCACTGCGCCCGACGATCGCCCGGATGGCCGAGGTTGCCGACGAGATGGTCGCCTCGGCGTCGCGCGTCGTCGCCGAGCGCGATGTCGACGCCGCGCGCGATCTCGAGGCGCAGGACGACGAGATGGACAAGCTTCGCCGCTCGCTGTTCCGTGCTCTGCTCGGCGACGAGTGGGAGCACGGCGTCGAGGCTGCGATCGACATCGCCCTTCTCGGGCGCTACTACGAGCGCATCGGCGACCACTCGGTATCGATGGCCCGTCGCGTCGTCTACCTGGTGACCGGCGAGCACCCCGCGCCGACCGCCTGACGTAGCAGAGCTCGCGCTCTACAACCTCAGCAGGTTGTAGAGCGCGATGATCCCGAGCACCACGATGCAGCCGCGCAGAACAGCGGGCGGCAGCCGTCGCCCGACGTGCGCACCGATCGAACCACCGATCAGGGACCCTCCTGCGATCAGCGCGACCGCTGTCCAGTCGATCCGGTCCCAGCCGACAGTCACGTACACCGCACCCGCGACCAGGTTGACGATCAGCGACAGAACGTTCTTCATCGCGTTGTGCCGTTGCAGCGAGTCGGGGATCACGAGCCCGAGTACGCCGATGAGCAGAATCCCCTGAGCAGCGGTGAAGTAGCCGCCGTACACACCGACGAAGTACGCCCCCGTGATCGCGATGACGACGCGCCCGCGGCCGACCTTGGCGGTGCCGTCCGGGTGGGTCGGCGGAACGTGTCCGGCAGCCACCGCTGCCTCGCGACGAGCCGCGAGCCTGCGCTGCAGGTACGGCTGAGCCACGACAAGAACCAGCGCGATCACCAGCAGGACCGGGACGATCGTGATGAACGCGTCTTCTGGAAGGTGCAGCAGCAGGTACGCGCCGGTGAGCGCGCCGACGAACGACGCCGGCGCCAGCGCAATCAGGCGCCGACGTTGACCGGCCAGCTCGCGGCGGTAGCCGAGCGACCCGGTGATGCCGCCGGGGATCAGCCCGACGGCGTTGCTCATCGTCGCCGTGACCGGTGGTACGCCGAACGAGACGAGCGTTGGGAACGTGATCAGTGTCCCGGACCCCACGATCGTGTTGATGATGCCGGCGCCCATACCCGCGATCGCGACCAACGCCATCTCTAGTGGAGTCACCGGTGCACCGTACCTGGGCCGCGTCGACCCCGTGACAGCGCAGGTTTGGGTACCCGGTCACCGGGTATCCGCCGGTCATGCGTGCTATCCGCCCTCTTCTCGCCGCCGCAGCACTCGTCGCTGTCGCCCTCGTGTCAGGTGCCTCGCCCGCTATGGCGAAGCCGAACTTCAAAGCCCCGTTCCCGTGCGGTCAGACGTGGACGTACAGCCACCACAGCGCGGAGGTACGCCTTGCGCTCGACTTCGTCGACACCGGCGGCAACACCGACGGTGCGCCTGTGCTCGCATCGGCCGCAGGCACCGTCAGCCACCAGTGGGAGGCCGGCGGCGCCGGCAACTACGTGGTGATCGACCACGGCGACGGATGGCAGACGTACTACTTCCACCTGAGCTCGTTCTCGACCGCCGACGGCGCCCAAGTGGCCCAAGGTCAGCAGATCGGCACGACCGGAAGCACCGGCGCGTCCAGCGGCCCGCATCAGCACTACGAGCAGCTGTACAACGGTGAAGGCCAGACGATCGAGATCAACGGCCAGTCGCTCGCGCCCTACCCCGGAGGCTACTTCGAGAAGTCGTTGACGAGCGACAACTGCGGCGGCGACGACGGTGGCGGCGGGGGTGGCGACACGCACCCGTTCTCCACCTGGGGCAGCGGGATCAACGTACGCGCCGCGTCGAACACCGGCTCGGCGGTCGTCGGTACGCTCGGCGGCCCGACGAACGTCAACGTGGTCTGCCAGGAGCAAGGCGAAACCGTTACGGCCGAGGGCTACACCAACGACTGGTGGTCGAAGCTCGACGGCTACAACGGCTACATCACCAACATCTACATCGCGCATCCGGATGCGAAGCTGCCCGGCGTACCACTCTGCTGAGGCCTGAGGCGCGGCGGGTTTTCGTACTACTTCGGTGCGACTACCCGCCGCTTCGGTTCGGTTGTTTGGCGGCTTTCCGCCACCTTGATATGGGATCGGGGTAACGTTCGGTTTCGGTGTCACATCCGCACCGGTCGTCGCTGCCGTACCAACGGGCAAGGCGACGTGTCACTTTGCATGGTGTACCTCCCATGCAGAGTGGAGTTTCACCATGCTTACTTGGTAAAGCACCACCCATCAGCCCCGCAAAGCCGGCCGGAATGGGAAAGCCGGAAAGCAACCCCAGCGAGTAGCTGCGGTCCGCGCGTCGCCGCGTCTTTTCCCAGCCGAAGGACAAGGGGAAGCCGACCGCGAGACGGAATCGGGCAGGTGCGTGGTCGCACCGAAAAGGCCGGAGGCCGCACCGTACGAAGCGCGACACCTGCGCCGACCAGCTTCAGCGACCCTGGTTGGCGACCGCCTTGATCGCGTCGGCAGCGGCGTCGGGGTCGAGGTAGCGGCCACCGGGTGTCACCGGTCGCATCGCATCGTCGAGTTCGTAGACCAGCGGGATGCCGGTTGGAATGTTCAGCCCGACGACGGTCTGCTCGTCCATATCGTCGAGGTGCTTGACGAGGGCGCGTAGCGAGTTGCCGTGTGCGGTGACGAGCACCGTTTCGCCACGGCGCAGGTTCGGCACGATGCCGTCGTACCAGTACGGCAGCATGCGCTCGAGCACGTCCTTCAGGCATTCGGTACGCGGGCGTGCCTCGGGCGGAAGCACGGCGTACCTCGGGTCGCTGTCCTGGCTGTACGGATCATCGGCGGCGATCGGCGGTGGCGGTGTGTCGTAGGACCGGCGCCACTTCATGAACTGTTCCTCGCCGAACTCCTCGAGCGTCGCCTTCTTGTCCTTGCCCTGAAGGGCTCCGTAGTGGCGCTCGTTGAGCCGCCATGTGCGACGCACCGGGATCCAGTGCCGGTCGATACCCGCAAGGGTGATCTGCGCAGTGGCGATCGCGCGCCGTAGCAGCGAGGTGTGGAGTACGTCCGGCAACAGCCCGGCCTCACGGATCAGCTGAGCGCCGCGTGCCGCCTCCTGCTCACCTTTGTCGTTGAGCGGTACGTCCACCCAACCCGTGAACAGATTCTTGGCATTCCATTCGCTCTCGCCATGGCGGAGCAGGATCAGCGTTTTCGTATCAGCCATGCGGTCAGGCTACGCGGTGTCGCCGGATCAGGAATCGGCAGTCACGAGCTCGCGAAGTGCGCGTTCGAGGGCGTCCTGCGACTGCGCACCGTTGATCATCCAGCGGTTGTCGATCACGAACGTCGGCACCGACCGGATGCCCAGGTCATTGGCTGCATCGCGCTGCAGAGCGACCTCGTCGCCCGCGACGCCCGACGCCAACACCTCATCGACTCGATCGACGTCGAGCCCGACCAATGCCGCCCGCGCGGCGAGTGTGTCGTGGTCGGCGATGTCGGCGCCTTCCGCGAAGTGTGCCTTCCACAGCTCATGCGCCAGGTCACGTTGCACACCGGGGCCGGCGTGCTCACCCGCCCAGGTGAGTAGGCGATGGGCGTCGTACGTGTTGGCCGCCACTGCCGCCTCGAAGTCGAACTCGAGCCCGTCCGCGCGACCCGCGGCTCGTACCCGAGCGGACATCGCTTCGGCGTCCGCGCGACCGCCGAACTTGCGTCCGAGCACGTCGAGGAGAGGCTCGCCGTTGCTCTCGGAGTCTGGGTCGAGCTGGTACGCCCGCAAGGCGACCTCGATCTCGACACCGGTCGACAGCGTGACCGCCGCGGCGGCGCGCTCGAACCTGGTGACGCCGAGGTAGCACCAAGGGCAGACGACGTCGGAGAAAACACTGACCTTCACAGCAGGAGGCAACGTACGAATGCCTCTCCACTATTCCGTCAGAACAACACCAGCGTCAGACCAAGGGACACGGAGGCGGCCACACCGGTCGAAGCGGCGGCCAGGCCGAACGCCCGCCACGGAACCGGGAACAGCGCAGCGACCCGCATCATCAGCCCGAGGCCGAACATCGCGCACGCGAGCAGCAGGGTGGTTGCCACGTCGGCCACACCCAACACCGAGTCGCCGAGCAGGCCGGTCGTACGTACCACCGCCGCGGCGACGAAGCCGACGACGAACCACGGTACGAGCGGGGTCGCGGCGCTCGTATCCTCAACCGGCGCGACCGAGCGGTCGCGTCTCTGCGCAGCGACGAACGCGAACGCCAGCAGGGACACGCGGCCGAGTTTGATCGTCGTCGCAATGGCGACCGCAGCAGCACCGGCCGCGGAAGCCGCGGCAACCACTTGCGCGACCTCGTGAACAGAGGCTCCTGCCCAGACTCCCAGTTGCGTATCACTCAAGCCCAGCAGCGATCCCGCGATCGGCAGCGCAATGATCATCGCCGTACCGAACACCGTGACCAGCGCAATCGACAGCGCCACGTCTTCGTCCCTGCGCCGGATACCCGTCTCGACGGCGGCGATCGCCGACGCACCGCAGATCGAGAAGCCGGCCGCGATCAGACTCACCAGGCCGTGCTCGAGTCCGAGCCGCCGCCCGATGTAACAGGTGAGCGTGAACGTCGCGACGACGGTGACCGCGATGACGGCACACCCGCGGGTCCCGACAGCTGCGAGGTCCTGCAGCGGCAGGCGCAGTCCGAGGAGTACGACGCCGACTCGAAGGAGCAGTTTGGTGATCCGCTGCTGATCGCGCAGCCAACGATGGCCGCCCAGTCGCGAGTTGCCGACCACCGCGCCGAGGACGAGCGCGATCAGCAGCGGACTCGCGAGAGGAAAGACGACTGCAATGGCGCTTGCTAACAGCGCGGCCGCGACGGGTATCCCGAGACCGCCGAGAGTACGCGCGTACGCAGCGGGTCTCGACGTGGTTTTCAACAGCATGTATCCAGGCTCTACGACACCAACACCCGCCAGTAGGCCCCAAGAACTCGCCAGGTCATAAACTGACGTTATGCCCTCTCGGATCGACCTGGAATCACTGCGGCTGATCGTCGCGATCGACCGTCACCACAGCCTCGGCGCGGCTGCACGCGAGCTCGGCATCAGCCAGCCCGCGGCGAGCGCGCGACTGCGCTCGATCGAGTCCGGATACCGACTGTCCCTGGTCTCTCGGTCTACGCGTGGCTCCGAGCTCACCGAAGACGGACGAGCAGTGTGCTCGTGGGCGGAGAATGTACTCCGCGAGGCCGACACCCTGCAGGCCGGTATCACCGCGCTCAGCGAGCAGCGTCAGGGTGGTCTCGAGATCGCGGCGAGCCTCACGATCGCCGAGTACTTCCTCCCCCGCTGGCTCGGCGAAATGCAGCGCGTCCGCCCCGATGTGCACACCGCGCTGCGCGTCATGAACAGCGCCGATGTCGAGACCCAGGTCCGCCGACACGACGTTCGGTTGGGCTTCACCGAGAACCGCGCCCGCCCCTCGGGTATGTCGACCAGAACCGTCGGCAGCGACCGGCTGGTGGTCGTCGTCGCGGCACATCATCCGTGGAGCAGACGCTCGCACGTCAGCGCCGACGAGTTGGCGCAAACCCCTCTCGTACTCCGTGAATCCGGCAGCGGGACCCGTGAGACCTTCGACCGTGCATTGGGCACCGAGCCGCGAATCGCACTCGAGGCGAGCTCGACGAGTGCACTGATCGGCGCGGCCGTGAACGGCGTCGGGCCGGCCGTGGTGTCGGAGGTCGCAGTACGCTCGCAGCTCGAGTCGGGTGTGCTCGTGGAGGTCGATGCCGGGCTCGACCTGCGTCGGCCGCTGCTGGCGATCTGGCGCTCCGACGAGACGCTACGCTCGCCCGCCACCGACCTCGTCGCCATCGCGGCCCGCTGAAGCGTCGTCGGACTCGCGCTCCAGCCAACCCCGGAATGCTTCGAGGTTGCGCGTCGACTCGCCACGAGAGCGGCGCCAATCCCACTCCTTGCGGATCGAGCTCGCAAAGCCGAGCTCGAGGATCGTGTTGAACGACTCGTCGGCGTACGTCAGCACCGCGCCGAGTACACGGTCGATCTCGTCGGGCGTCACGGCGTGCAGCGGCAGCCGCCCGTCGAGGTAGATGTCGCCGACATAGTCGACTGCGAAGGCGACCGCGTACATCTTGAGATTGCGCTCGAGCAGCCACCGATAGACGGCCTGATGGTTCTCGTCGGGTTGGCGTGCGACGAACGCATGGATGCCCAACGCCTGCTCGCCGACCTCGAGTCGACAGGCGGTCTTCAGCTTCCGCTCGCCAGGAAGCTCCACCTCGAACACACCGTCGCGGTGCTCGGTGAACGTCAGCTCTGCGTTCTCCAGACTGGACCGGATCGTGCCGGCGACCGTGCTCACGAGGCGACCTCCGTGTCGTGCAGGCGTCGCCCGATGGCGGCGCGGTAGACCTCGACCGTACGCTCCGCTGTCCGGCGCCACCCGAACCCGCTCGCGTGGCGCACCGCGGCCCGGGCGTACGCCTCTCGCATCGCGTCATCACGAAGTAACGCGCCGATCGCCTCCGCGTAGTGCGTCGGATCGTGGGACGGCACGAGAATCCCGGTCTCGCCGTCGCGTACGGCCGTCGCGAGCCCGCCCACGTCTGCAGCGACTACGGGTGTCCCGCAGGCCTGGGCCTCGAGGGCAACCAGACCGAACGACTCGTTGTACGAAGGTACGCAGATCACCGATGCGGCGGCGTACCACCGCGCAAGCTCCTCCTGCCCGACCGGCGGGACGAACCGGACGACGTCGCGCAGACCCAGCTCGGCGGCCAACTCGACCAGTGCCGTCGGCCGCTCCAGCCCGGATCCCGATGGTCCTCCGACAACGGCGACGACGAGCGGCCCGTGCGCTTGCCTACGCTCGCGCAAGACCGCCGCAGCGCGTAGCAGTACGTCGGGCGCCTTCAGCGGCTGGATTCGCCCGACGAAGAGCAGCACGTCGGCGGCTGGGTCGATGTCGAGCGCGTGCCGGGCGGCCGCAGCGTCACCGGACGAAAAGGTCGCCAGGTCGACGCCCGGATGCACGACCGCGACGCGACGCGGGTCTGCGCGGTAGCCGTCGACCAACTCTGCCGCTTCGTCGTCGGTGTTGGCCACCAACGAGTCGGCGACATCGACGAGCTCCTGCTCACCGGCGATCCGCCCCGCGGACTCGGGCGCATCGCCCGCGGCGAGTGCGGCGTTCTTCACCTTGGCCATGGTGTGCATCGAGTGCACCAGCGGCACTCGCCAACGGTCTCTCGCGACCAGTCCGACCTGCCCGGACAACCAGTAGTGCGAGTGGATGACGTCGTACCGACCGGGCCCTTCATGCGCCTCGGCGCGCAGGACGTCGCGTGCGAAGGTGCACAGCTGCGCGGGCAGATCGGCCTTGTCGAGCTGCTCGAACGGTCCGGCCGCCACGTTGCGTACTGTGACGCCCTCGGCGACCTGGATCCTGCCCGGCTGACCCGACGATGTGGCGCGAGTGAAGATGTCCACCTCGATGCCGGCCTCCGACAGCCTCCGCGACAGCTCGCGTACGTAGACGTTCATACCTCCGGCGTCGCCGATGCCGGGTTGTTCGATCGGCGAGGTGTGCGCAGACAACATCGCCACCCGACGAATCCCGCCGCCGGGGCCGCTGTCGAGTCCTCGCACGTACGCCACCTCGACACGCACAACCGAGCGCTCCGGCGGGCCATTCCGACCCGTCCAAGCGCTGAGACCGCGACTTCTACAACCAGATGGCGACGTACGCCCGCGGATCAGCCGATCCGTTCAGCAGGGCCCGGGGCCGCCGTACCGGAACGCCCGTCGACCCTGCCATTTGAAGCCGTACTGGCCCGGCACCGAATACCACTTCGAGAACTTCGCCTTGCTCTTGCCGCGCACCGAGATGTTCCAGGCCCGGGCACCCTTGTGCTTGCGCGGGAGCTTGCCATTGCCCATATCGATGCAGCGACCTTTGCCCTTGGTGTAGGCGACTTCACCGAACACCTGCGCGGACGCGACCCGGTTGAACTTGTTCTTCCAGAGTCGATCCGGGTAGTAGCCGGAACGCTTTCCGTTGACGTAGAGATTCCAGCGATTCTTCCGGTGCACCCAGCCGAGCCGAATCTTAGAGCCAGGCTTTAGTTTTGCGCCCGGACGAATTCCCTTTCCGGCGCGTACGAATCCCTTGCATTTGAAGTTGTAGCATTTCGGGTTGCCCTTGAGGCCCCACCAGAACACGAACAACCGGGTCTGGCGGTGACCGTTGCCGCGCACCCAGCCGACCTCGACGTACGACGGTTTGCGCGGATTGCTCCCCGGTCGAGAAAGCGCGATCTCGGCGAGACTGTGGTCGGCCTTGCGGATGCGGATGTCCTTGGGCTTGTGCACCGTGAACGACGCGAACACGCCCTTGGCCGGCTTGCCCTTGCCGAAGCGGCGGCCGGCACTCGCGTACTTGTACTCCCAGCCCGCGGCCTTCGCCCCCAGCAGGTCGTGGCGAGGCGGCTGGAGCGGGCGGTCCGTCGCGGTTTCAGCGGCTTCCGGCGTTGGTGTCGGCGCGCCGACACTCTGGCTCGCCGGCGCAGCCGCAAGCAACGAGGACGCCAGCAAACCGCAGGCCGCGGGCGTGACGATCCTGGCAACGTGGGTGAGCATGGCGGCAAAGTAGCATGCGGACGGCCGACATTACGCGACCGTAGGATCAAAACTTCCGGTCAAACCTCCGGTCATTTCGCTGGAAATCTGCCCAAAGTCGGCTTCTAATAACTAGTGGAGTCCCGTTTGTGTCACACGGGGGATGGCACAACGGGACTCCACCCATGTCCGGCCGGCGCTAGACCACTTCGCCTGTCTCAGGTGCTCGGCCCGCCCTGATCGGCGAGCCGGTCGTAGACCTCATCGAAACCGAAGTTATCGGCGAGCGCCGTCGCCGTACGCTCGGCCTCCTCTGCCTCCCTCGTGCGCCCGAGCGCCCACAGCACCTTGCTCCGCAAGACCGCATGGTCGGCCCTCCGCCGGTAGGTGTGCGGCTTCGAGTCCGCGATCGACGCGCGGTCGACGTACGACAGCGCCGCGTCGGCGTTGCCCAGCTCGAGCAGCAGCTCGGCCATTGCCTTCAGAGCCAATCCGTACGACTGCGAATGCGCCGACACGGCGCGCAGCGTGTAATGCGCGGCCTCGACCCGTCGGCCCTGCAACCGGCATGCGTACGCGAGGTTGTGCAGGCACACCTGTCGTCGGCGGCCGTTGCGGCCGCGCAGAATGCGGATCGCATCGCGCAAACCCGACTCGGCCTCCGCGAGATTGCCCATCCGTCCCTCGATCAACGCGCGCCCGGACAAAACATGCGAGCGCGCCAACTGGGACAACAGCGGATCGCGTACGCGCGCCGCCTGCCGCGTCGCGATCGAGCTGAGTACGCGCGCCGACCCGTGGTTCCCGTCGCTACTCACCGTCTCGGCCGCACTCCGGTAGAGCTGCGCGGCGACGTACGGCATGTCGAACTCCTCGGCACGTATCGCGAGTGCCTTCGACGCCTCCGCTGCCGAGGACGAATCGCCGCGCTGGATGGCGAGGCCGTGGAATGGGTACGACAGCTGGTAACAGGACAGTAGGTCGAGGGGGCTGCGTACCCACTCCCCCGAGGCGGCCGCGCGCATATTCGGATACTCGGCCTCGAGCCAGCGGCGAGAGTCCTCCGGCACGTAGTCGTCGATGATGTCGTACAACTGCTCGTACACGCAGTGCACGTCCTCGAGAAACAGCTCGCCGAGTCCGCGCCAGTGCTCCAGCCACATCGCCACGAAACAGCGCATTCCGGCAGCGACCCGCGATGGGTCGGCCGGCCGCTCCGAGGCGATCGCCAACCGGCTCAGGTCGTGCAGTCCGACTCGCCCCGGTTTACGCGAGCTGACCATCTGCACCTCGCCGAGACGTTCGACGACGTCGACGGCTGCTCCCCGGTTGCTGCGGGTCAGCGCCGCGACCGAGTCGACGGAGAAGTCCCGCAGCGGCGACGACGACATCAGCGACAACGCATCGAGCGCCGCAGCATCGCCTCTCGACGTCGACCGCGCGAGCGTGCGTACGCCGGCGACGAGCGTTGAGCGCATCCCGAACGAGCCGTAGTCGAGCTGCTCGATGCGGGTTTCCTCGGTCTCGAGCCGAGCGATCAGGTCGGCCGCCGACGGCCCGCTGCGTGAGCTGAGTCGGGCACCGCACACCCGCAATGCGAGCGGATGCATGCCGCACAGGGCCGCGATCCGGCTGCACTGCTCGCTGGTGAGCGAGGCGCTGCCCGCGGCCGAGGTCAGCAGGCTCGCGGCCTGCTCGTCGGTGAGCGGACGCAGGTCGATGAGCAGGTTCGCGTGCAGCCCGGACAGCCGAGACCGTGAGGTCACCAGCAGTGCATTACCGGAACCGGAAGGTACGAGGTCGGCGATGTCGACGTCCTCGGGAACGTTGTCGACGACCAGCAGCGCACGAGTACGCGCCGTCAGGGAGCGCATCATCCGGACCCGCGATCCGCGACGCAGGGGGATGTCTTCGCGCATCCCGAAGCTCCACAAGATGTCACCGAGTGCCTCGTGTACGGCGTCGGCGTCGCCGTCAGCAGAAAGGTCTACGAATACTTGACCGTCGGGGAAGTCGTCCGCGACCCGGTGTGCAGTGTGGATCGCGAGGGAGGACTTACCGAGCCCGCCGGCGCCGGAGATCACGACCGTCACCGAAGCGGGTCCGGCCGACGCCGGTATCCCGCGCAGCATCGAGCTGATCTGCTCGATCTCGTCGCCGCGGCCGACGAAATCCGGCAGGTCGCGCGGCAGCTCCGCCGGTGAGATCGCCGGTGTCGCCGATGCGACCGCGGGCTCGGGCACCTCGGTCCGGTCACCCGCACGGTACGCGCGTACGAACGCCGTGGTCTCGGTCGCGCCGAGGTCGAGCGCCGCGGCGATCCGCAACAGCGAGTCGGTGCGCGGGCGCGTGACGGCGCCGCGCTCGATCTCGCGAATGCTCCGCTCGGTGACCTGCGAGCGCTCGGCGATCTCCTGCTGGGTGAGGCCCTTCGCGGTACGGAGCGCACGCAGCAGCGATCCCTCGGCGGATCCCTCAGGTCGGGCCATGCCGACTACCCTATGTCGACCGCGTCACGCTAGGTGAGGAGTCCTGTCAAGCCGTGGCGCGAAGGCGCCGAACGACTCACGTATCGTTGGACTGCTTCTCGACCGAGTGGCGATTCCCACGCAAGGACCTTTCGTACCCTCATGCCCAACCGACCAGACCTTCGCAATGTCGCCATCGTCGCCCACGTCGACCATGGCAAGACGACACTCGTCGACGCGATGCTCCGGCAGTCAGGCGCGTTCCAGTCGCACCAGGAGGTCGAGGAGCGAGTCATGGACTCCGGCGACCTGGAGCGGGAGAAGGGCATCACGATCCTGGCCAAGAACACCGCCGTGCGTTACTCCGGTCCCGGTGCCCCGGATGGCGGCGTCACCATCAACATCATCGACACCCCGGGTCACGCCGACTTCGGTGGCGAGGTCGAGCGAGGCCTGTCGATGGTCGACGGCGTCGTGCTCCTCGTCGACGCATCGGAGGGCCCGCTGCCCCAGACCCGCTTCGTGCTGCGCAAAGCGCTCGCGGCGCGGATGCCGGTCGTACTCGTCGTCAACAAGGTCGACCGCCCCGACGCCCGCATCGCCGAGGTCGTCGACGAGACGTACGAGCTGTTCCTCGACCTGCTCGACGACTCCGCCGACCAGAACGCCCTCGACTTCCCGGTGGTGTACGCCTCCGCAAAAGCCGGCGTCGCATCCCTCGTGCAGCCCGCCGACGGCGAGCTGCCGGATTCGCCGAACCTCGTGCCGTTCTTCCAGACCATCCTCGACGCTGTCCCGGCACCGGCGTACACCGAGGGCGCCGCGCTGCAGGCACATGTCACCAACCTCGATGCGTCGCCCTTCCTCGGGCGCCTCGCACTCGTGCGCGTACGTGAAGGTGAGCTGCGCAAGGGCGCATCGGTCGCATGGTGCAGGCGCAGTGGCGCCATCGAGCGGGTGAAGATCACCGAGCTGCTGGTGACCGAAGCGCTCGACCGCGTACCCGGCGAGCAGGCCGGCCCGGGCGACATCGTCGCGATCGCGGGCATCCCCGAGATCAACATCGGAGAGACCCTCGCCGATGCGGAGAACCCCGAGCCGCTGCCCCTGATCGCCGTCGACGAGCCCGCGATCTCCATGACGCTCGGCATCAACACCTCCCCGCTCGCTGGGCGGGAGAAGGGTACGAAGGTCACCGCGCGGCTGGTCAAGGACCGGCTCGACCGCGAACTGGTCGGCAACGTGTCGATCAAGGTGCTCCCGACCGACCGACCCGACGCCTGGGAGGTCCAGGGCCGAGGCGAGCTGGCGCTCGCCATCCTCGTCGAGCAGATGCGACGGGAGGGCTACGAGCTGACCGTCGGCAAGCCACAGGTCGTCACCCGCGACATCGACGGCAAGCTGCACGAGCCCGTCGAGCGACTGACCATCGACTGCCCGGAGGACTACCTCGGCACCGTCACCCAGCTGCTCTCGGTACGCAAGGGCCGGATGGAGCAGATGACCAATCACGGCACCGGTTGGGTACGCATGGAGTTCCTCGTACCCGCGCGCGCCCTGATCGGCTTCCGTACGGAGTTCCTCACCGACACCCGCGGCACCGGCATCGCGCACCATGTCTTCGAGGGGTACGAGCCGTGGGCGGGTGACCTTCGTACCCGCGCCTCCGGCTCCCTCATCGCAGACCGCGCGGGTGCCGCGTCGTCGTACGCGATGACGAACCTGCAGGAGCGGGGAACACTGTTCGTCGAGCCGACCACCGAGGTCTACGAGGGCATGATCGTCGGAGAGAACTCCCGTGCCGACGATATGGACGTCAACGTCACCAAGGAGAAGAAGCAGACGAACGTCCGCTCCAGCACGGCGGACTCCTTCGAAAAGCTGATCCCCCCGCGACTGCTCAGCCTCGAACAGTCGCTGGAGTTCTGCCGCGAGGACGAATGCGTCGAGGTCACTCCGGCCTCCGTACGCATTCGCAAGGTGATCCTCGACCAGAACGAACGCGGCCGGGCTGCGCGCCGGCGCTGAGGTTTCGTCCGCGGCCGGCCGCGACGGTTCTCCGCGCGACATCTCGACTGCCCGATTTCGGTGCGCTGTCGGCTTTCCCGCTTGCTCCGGCTGGGCAAAGACGCGGCGACGCGGGCGCTGTACCTACGCGCTCGGGTTCGGCGCCGGCTAACCCGATTCCGTTGGCTTTTGCAGGGTCGGTGGTGGTGCTTCACCAAGTGAACATGGTGAAGTACCGCTTTGCATGGCAGGGACACCGTGCAAAGTTGATGGTTGCCGTGCTCGTTGGTACGTACGTGGCTGCCGTGGCAGGAGTTCACTCACTCGTACCGCCGCGCGCCGACCGTCGTGCGGTTTGCCTTGGGACCAAGGCAAACCGCAGCCCGCAGCCGTACGCCCCACGGCAAGTGGTCACTGTCCAAGGGACACTCGTCATGGACAGTGACAACCCGCCTTGGGAAGCGCCCAACCTTGCCCCGTAACCACCCCAAAGTACCGGGAAAGCCGCCAACCAACCCAAGCCGAAGAGCCACCTCCGCGCGTCGCCGCGTCTTTTCCCCAGCCGAAGGAGCGGGAAGGGTCGACAGCGACGAGGAACTGGGCAGACGGGTAGTCGAACCGAAGCTAAGGAACGCCGACAGCGTGCGGAGGCACGACGGCGGGTGGTCGTACCAACGGAAGCGGGAAAACCGGCGGCGCACCAGCCAGAAGCGTGGAGACGTCCTCCGAACGCCAGCGACGTCAGTCGTCGTCCGCTGGCTCCGGCCGGGCGATCTCGCTACCGAGCCCACCGACAAGATCGCGCAGGGAGGCGAGCTGGCCGAGGATGTCGTCGCGATGAGCATGGAACTCGTCGGCGTCCTTGCGGGCCGCCGCGAGCACCCGGTCGGCCTCGGACTGTCCGTGTGACTCCAGCTGCGCCGCCTGTTGACGGGCTGCCGCAACGACTTGATCGGCCTCCTCACGGGCACGCGCGAGCGAGGTCTCGGCTTCGGCGCGGGCCTCGGTGAGGTGGCGCTCGGCCTGCTCGAGGACCTCGGCCGCATGCTGCTCCTCCGCGGCGACGCGCTCATCCATCTCTGTACGGAGCTGCTGCGTCTCCTCGCGCGCCGCATTGTGGCTCTCGGTCGCCTCGCGTACCAGGCGCTCCTTCTCGAGTGCCAGCGCTCGGCGCTCTTCGGCCACCTCACGTTCAGCGATGGCGCGTTGGCTCTCGGCCTCACGGGTGGCCGTCTTGGTCAGCGTCTCCGCCTCCTGCTGGGCGGACAGGCGCAACTGCTCGGCTTCTCGCTTGGCGTTGGCCAGCAGCTCATCCGACTTCTCGTGGGCGCGCGTACGCCAAGCCTCGACGTCGCCCTTTGCCTCATCGCGCAGGCGCTCGATCTCGGCGCGCTGGGTACCGAGGAGGGTCGCCGCCTCGTCTGCTGCTGCCGACCGCCGCGCGGCGCCAGCCTTCTCGCCCTCCTGCACAAGGCGTTTCGCCTCGATGCGCGCCTCGCCGATGATCTCGGCCGCCTGCTGCTCGGCGGCGGCGAACATCTTCTGCGCCTGCTCGCCCAGCCCGGCGTACGACGGGTAGGCCGACTCCGCGAGCCGCTCCTCGAGCATCGTGATGCGTTCCTCGAGCTCGCCGATCCGGCGCCGAGCCGCCTGCGTCTCCTGACGCGACGTTGCCAGTGCTCCGTCGAGCTCACGAAGGTTCGCATTGCGGCGCCGGACGAACTCGTCGACGGTCGCCCTTTCGTACCCGCCGAGCTTGGCCACCGGGAATGCGGACTGCCCGGATTCCGCGGGCTTCTGCTGAGTGAGCGTTGCTGGTTCCTGGTGGCCGATCAAAGTACGTGCACCCCTCGCTGGTTTGTCCCGAGTCGCTGCCCCCAGCACGCATAGTTACATAGTCAAGCGGTCACGGAAAGCCCTCGATTTGCTTGGTTTCCTCCCTATACGAAAACTACAGGCAGTAGTTGAGCGTTCGCCAGCAACCAAGTCCGCCTTCACTGGTGCCCTTCAGATGCCAGTAACAGTTGACATCTGAGCATCAGAGGGATGGTCGACGTGCCGCGCACCGATCTTTGCGGAACTGCGCGACCGCGTAACCTCACGCGACCAGAATCGTTCTTGATGGTGAGACGGCAACCCCTGTCGTCTGTTTACTCTGCGTCAGTGACCGCCGAGCATCAGAACACCACCGCGCCGGCGATCACCAGGATCATCACCACGGTGACCCCGGCGACGGCCAGCTCGAAACGTCCGTCCCGGATGCGCAGCGGTGCCCGCTCGGTCCAGTCCAGCCGACGCCGATAACGCCGTCGGCTTCCCAGCACGATCCACACGCTGACCGGAACGGCCACTACCACCGCCAACAGCGCGATCGGGCCGATCGACTCGATCGCGAGCCGCGACACGATGGCGGCGGTGACGACCACCGACAGTGCCGTGCGGTTCCAGGCGAGCGCGGTGCGTTCGTTCTGTGCACCCCGACCGCCGTCCGCGGACATCACCCGAACGACACCACGATGAGCAAGATGCCCAGCAGCAGCATTCCGACGACCAGCGGCGCCGCCAGCCCCATTGACGGCAGCGGAGAACCGGTACGCATGGCTCGCTCGGCCCGCGCCCACCGAACCCACGACGCCACGGCACAGAGCAGGCCCAGCAGGACCAGGAGCGCCGCCAGGACGAGCTGCAGCCCATCGCTCATCGGTAGGTCCAGCGCGTCGACCGCTGCGCCGCCGGCGAGCAGCGCGAGGGCCGTGCGAATCCAGGCGAGGAACGTACGCTCGTTGGCGAAGCTGAAGCGCGGATCCGGCTCGTCGCCGACCCCGTAGATCGAACGCGGCCACCGCCGGTCCGACGGTCGCTCGCTGGCCGACTCGGACTCCTCCACCCTCACATCACCTCAGCTCGACTGTACGAACAACGGCAACGATCGGTGGGCCAACGTGCGTCGTTCGTACGGCAGCGCCGATGCGATCCGCGCAATCTCCGTCGCCGCCGGCGACGCGGGTCGATCCACCACGACTGGTACGCCTGCATCCGCACACTGCATGACTGCGGGATCGATCGAAACTCGACCGAGCAGCGGGACCCCCAGATCGTCGGCAAGCCCGGCGCCCGCATCTCCGCCGAACAGAGCCGTCTCCGTACCACAGTTGCCGCAGGTGACGCTCGACATGTTCTCGACGACTGCCGCGATCGGCACCCGCGAGTCGCGCGCCATCGCGGCCACCCGACTCGCGACGGCGGCCACCGATGCCTGCGGGGTCGTCACGAGGAGCAGCTGGAGATCGGGCAAGAACTCCATCAGCGACATCGGCACATCGCCGGTGCCGGGAGGCAGATCGAGTAGGAGTACGTCCAGCTCGCCCCAATGCACGTCGCCGACGAACTGCTCCAAAGCCTTGTGCAGCATGGGCCCTCGCCAAACCACCGGCTGCGCGTCATCGACGAAGAACCCGACTGACATCAGCGCGACGTCGTGCGCCCGCACCGGCAGCATGACGCCCTTGATGGCCGCCGGAGGTTCTCGTACGCCGAACAACTGCGGCACCGAGTAGCCCCACACGTCGGCATCGATGACTCCGACGCGTTCACCCGAAGCAGCCAGCGACGCGGCGAGGTTCGCCGTGACCACCGACTTGCCGACTCCGCCCTTGCCGCTCGCGACGGCGTAGACCCGCGTACTCGAACCGAGCGTGCCGAGACCGTCGGCACCCTTGAGGGTTCGGGCGACCTGCATTCGGCCGGCTTCCGGCATAGGCTCCAGCACGACGTCTACGTCGCCGCCGCCGACGGACATTGCCGTCTCCCGGACGACGTCTCGAAGCCGCTCCTGCGCGGGTAGCGCCTTCGAAGGCAGCAGCACGCCGACCCGGAACCCGCCGCGTACCGGCGTCACCTCGCCGACCATGCCGAGGTCACCGAGCGAGTGCGACAACGTGGGCACGCGTACGTCCGCAACCGCGGTTTGGACGCGCGCCTGCGTATCGGCACTGTTTCGCGGCCGCAGCAGGCTCATTGCTCAGACACCCGAAATGTCCCACGCCTGGGGCTCACGGGGCGCATCATGAACTCGGGTCGACGCATGCCGTCGGCGTTCGGCCCAGGGCGCGTCATCGCAAGCCATTCGCGAAACACCTCCTGCGACTTTCGTACGTCGACCTCGATGTCACCGTACGCGTCTCCGGCCTCCGCGGGCGTCACCCTGACCTGTTGCAGCCAACAGTGCATACCGGACAGCGGATCGGGCTGCACCGGGAAGGTGAGGTTCTGGTGCACGCCCGCGTCTTCCCAGTGGACCCGCTCGGAGTCGGCGTCCTTGCTCGCGAAGGGGCGTACGCCCGTCTTCTGCCGCAGCTTCCACACACCCTCGTCGGAGCGTTGGAGGTCGACGTGCCCCGTCACCCAACGGCTTCCGTCGGACTCGTGCAGGCGCCAGCGGCCCATGTGATGGCTGAGCGCGACGACGCCCGGACGAATGCCCTCGGTCACCCAGACTCGTACGACGAAATAGCCGATGCGGGTGCTCACTCGCGCGAGGTCTCCGGTGCGTACGTCCAGGCGCTCGGCGTCGCGCCCGTTGACCCACAGCGGATGGGTGTTGCTGATCTCGTTGAGATACTTCGCGTTTCCCGATCGGGTGTGCACGAGCGTCGGCAGCCGGAACGTCGGCACCAGAACGAGGTCCCCGGCGTCCTCGTCCAGCCGATGGTGGGAGATATGCGACTCGATGTAGCCCGGCGTCGCCTGCTCGGGCCATCCGAAGTCGGCCACCGCGTCCGAGTAGAGCTCGAGCTTACGGCTCGAGGTGAGCCATCCGGCCACCTTGGAACCATCGTCGAGCTCGACGCCGACCGCCCCGGCCTCGCCAACGAGCGGCGGGGTGCTTTCGTCGTCGACGGGCTTGCGTACTACCCCGTCAGCACCGACCGACGTGCCTTCGAGCTCGGCTTCGGTCAGCACCCGTTCGTCCTGCCGGTAGGTGTCCTTGGCCACCTCGACGACTCCGTACCGCCGCATGTACTCGATCGGCGTCAGGTCCTGCGCGGCAGCCTTCTCGGGTAGGCCAGGCACGCGGTTCTCGAAGATCCAGCGGTAGTACTCCTCGACGGTCACCTTCTCGCCGGGCCGGTACGGCGACTCGAAGTAGCGCCGGATGCCGAGCGAACCGTCGGGGTCGATCCGCCACGACAGGTCGAACCAGAACTCGTTCTCCTCCCAAACCTCGCCGGGGTTGGAGTCTCGCGTATCGGTGTACTCGCGTCCGAGCTTGTCCATCGCCACGCGGCGTACCGGCTGCCTGAACCCGAGCCATTTGCCGGCGTGCGTCTCGTACGAGTGGGTGTCGTGGCGCTCGGTCGAGTGACCCATCGGCAGTACGTAGTCGGCGAACGTCGCGGTCTCCGACCACGTGGGCGTCAGGGCGACATGCAGGCCGAACTTGTCTGTGTCCTTGAGCGCATCGATCCAGCTGAACCCGTCCGGGTTGGTCCAGACCGGGTTGTAGACGCGGCTGAAATACGTGTCGATCTTGCCGCGACCGTCTTGAAGTAGATGCGGGAGCAGGATCGACATCTCGTTGCACGCAAGGGGATACTGGGGCGGCCAGATCTTCTCGTTCCAGACGTCGTGACCCTGTGGCATGTCCGGCCCGTGCGGGATGAACTTGTCCCAACCGTTCGGGCTGGTGCCCCCGACCGTGCCGACACTTCCCGTCAGCACGTTCAGGAAGAACAGCGACCGGGCGACCTGCCAGCCGCCGAGGTTGCCGGCCGCGGCGGCCCGCCAGATGTGCGCCGACAGTGCGCTGCCCGCACCGGACACGATCTCGGCGAGCTCCGCGATCTTCGCCTCGGGTACGCGCGCTTCCTGCGCGGCGAACTCGAAGGTGTAGCCCGCGTAGTCCTCGGTGAGCCGGTCGATGAAGGTGTCGAAGTCTTCAGGATCGTTGGGGTGAAGGCGGTTGAGGTAGGTCTTCCAGTTGGTCCAGCGATGTAGGTATTCGCGGTCGATGTTGCCGGTCTGCAACAGATGCGCGGCGATCGACAGCAGGATGGCCGCTTCGCTGCCGGGCCACGGCGCCAGCCACAAGTCTGCATGCGATGCGGTGTTGGACATCCGCGGGTCGAGTACGACGACCTTCGCATTGCCGCTGTGCTTGGCCTCCATGATGCGCTGCGCATGGGGGTTGAAGTAGTGCCCGGCCTCCAGATGGCTGGACAGCAGCAGGATCACCTTTGCGTTCGCGTGGTCCGGCGACGGCCGGTCGTACCCACCCCACAGGGTGTAGCCGAGGCGGGCGCCCGAGGAGCAGATGTTCGTGTGGCTGTTGTGCCCGTCCACGCCCCAGGCGAGCAGGAAGCGCTCGGCGAACCCGTCTTCGCCCGGCCGGCCGACGTGGTAGATGACCTCGTCGCGCCGATCGTCGATGATCGCCTGGCGGATGCGCGCCGCGATGTCGTCGAGCGCGTCGTCCCAGCTGCACTGTTCCCACTCGCCGTCACCGCGTTCTCCCTTGCGGCGAAGGGGATGCAGGATCCGCTCGGGATCGTTCAGCTGATTGATCGTCGCCGGGCCCTTCGCGCAGTTGCGGCCGCGCGAGCCGGGGTGCGCAGGGTTTCCTTCGAGCTTCTTGACCGACAGGTCTTCCTTGTCGACGTACGCGAGGAGCCCGCATGCAGACTCGCAGTTGAAGCAGGTCGTCGGGATCAGCATGTACTCGTGCGGCACCTTCTTCGGATGCGCGCGAGCGTCGTACTCGACGTGGTGGTCCCAGGACTCGACCGGCGGGAAGTTGCGAAGGTGCTCATGCGAGCGCTCGCCGGGCAGCCGACCCGGTTCGACCTTGGCCATGCTGCCTCCTCAGGAAAGGGGTACGTCTTGTGCGGCGCGGACGTACACGAACTCGTGTACGACGAGCGAGACCTGGACGAGAACGCCGGCGACGACGGCGAGTGCCGGTAGGGAGCCGTTCCAGGCGGGTACGGCAACCAGCAGAGCGAGCACCGAGAGTGCGATGGAACCCATCCAGAACGCGCGTGCGTACCGACCGCGTACGAGGGTGCTCGCTGCGACAGCAGCGTTCCTGCTCTCGTGACTGCCGAGAAGATCTACCAGCGAGATCGTGACGTGGCCGACGACTCCGACGAGCAAAGCCCTTACGGAGAACGCAATCGCGGCGTCGGACTGTCCGGTCACGACGTTCGCCATGACCATCAAACCGGCTCCGACCATCAATGCCTGTACGAGTAGGTGCCACAACAGCCACGGCGACTGCCAGAGGTCGCGGCCTTCGGCCTGACCGAACAGGAAGGCGGTGTAGCCGGCGGCGAGCCCGGCGGCAGGTATGACCAACACCGCCACGACCTCGCTGACACCGCCGATGTCGAGTATTCGTACGACGAACCACACGATGGCCGCGGCCCCGAGGCCCAACAGGCAGTAGCCGCCGCGGACCAGCCAGGAGCCGTTGTTCGGTCGGGTGAACAAGTAGTAGAACCGCTCCGGGCGCTTCAGATCCCAGACCAGCAACACGCCTGTCGCTCCCGCACCAGCCGCGGCGAGCACCGGCGCCAGCACCGACCCCGCGGCGCCGAGGTCAGTGCCGAACAGCAACGCGAGCGCAGCGACCGCGATCGCTCCGGCACCGGCCGCCTTGGTCCACAAGTACGTCGCGACTCGCCAACCCCACGGTCGCGGATGTTCGGTGTTCAGGGTGGTCGCCGCGGTCGGGTCGCTGCCGACGAAGTCATCCTGGGTGTTCAGACGCTGCTCGTCCGGGTTCGCCCACAGGTACGTGTCGCGCACCGGCGCCTCGAGCGGATCGAGCACGGCCTGATCAGCACCGAGGTAGAAGACGTTCGGACCGGTGTTCTGCTCCGGCGATCGTACGCTCGTCGGGTTGTCGGCGATCATCTTCGCGATGCCGGAGTCCTCATCATCGAGATCGCCCACCCAGATCGAATGTGTCGGACACACGACGACACACGCGGGCTCGAGCCCTTCGTCGACGCGGTGTGCGCAGAAGTTGCACTTGGCCGCGGTGTTGGTGTCCTCGTCGATGTAGATCGCGTCGTACGGACAAGCCTGCATACACGACTTGCAGCCGATACAGCTGTCGCCGTCGAAGTCGACGATGCCGTCGTCGCGCTTGAACAGGGCGTTCGTCGGGCAGATCTTCACGCACGGCGCATCGGTGCAGTGATTGCACCGCATCACGCCGAAGTCGCGCGTGGTGTCCGGGTACTCCCCCGCGTCGACGTACTTGACCCACGTACGAAACTGGCCGACCGGCACGTCATGCTCGGTCTTGCACGCGACCGTGCAGGCGTGACAGCCGATGCACGTTCGCTGGTCGATCGCGAATCCGTACTTCATCGCACCTCGTCAGCTTGGGGAGCCGTACCGCTTAGGGTCGCGGAACCGCACGCGATTCGCTAGTAGTCATAACCGGGGTAGGTCATAGTCCACGATTATGACCTACCCCGGCGCTGCTTTGGGTTGTTCGTCGGCTTGCCGGCCTGCGTCGGTTGGCACCTTCATCGCTTCTCGTGCGCTTCGGTGCAGACCGCATTGGCGGCGACGAGGATCCCGTCGCGGTGGGTTCGGGTTGTTTGTCGGCTGACCCGATCCGCCGGGTTCCCGGTTGCCCGTCTGCCTCATCTGACCCGTCCGAAAAGATTCTCAGAAAACTTCGTTTTCCCTTGTGGATAAGGCCTTCTGGCCCCCGATGTTGTCAGTGGCGGCTGGCATGATGTGGGTTATGAGGACGGCGAATCTGATCGACGATGTCGAGACCACCGATGGTCTCGACGTCGCTGCGGCCGCTCGTGCTCAGCTCGCCCGCATCGAGGCTGCGCAGTTCGATGCGGTGTTGGCGTATCTGCGGCAGATCGCTGCCGAGCCGCTCGCCCAGGCCGGTGGGGTGAATGAATGGACCCGGTACGGCGGATCAGGGACACCGTCGGTGTCGGAGTATGCGGTCGCCGAAGTCGGCCCCGTCCTCGGCCTGTCCGCCAACGGCGCCCGTGCGCTGATCGCCGATGCCCTGGATCTGGCGTATCGGCTGCCGCGGCTGTATGCGTGTCTGCATGACGGGAGTGTGGATGGGTGGCGGATCCGGAAAGTCGCCCGCGCCACCCGGGAGTTCACCATCGCCCAAGCCTCCGACGCCGACCGGCGGCTGTCGGCTGCGAATGTCGACGGGACCCCGCTGATCGCACGGATCACCATGCCGCGGCTGCAGCTGGTGCTCGATCAGATCCGGTTCGTCGACGACCCCGACGGCGCCGAAAAGAAGCGTCGCGAGGCACGCAGGCGGCGGGGTGTGACGATCTGGTTCGAAGACGGCGTCGCCCACATTGCAGGCACCCTGTCCGTTGACGACGGGCAGCGTCTCGACCAACGACTGGACCAGTTGGTGGAGTCGATGCGGTTCCTCGGCGACACCCGCCCCGACCACATCCTCCGATCCGTCGCGATGGGCATGGTCCACGAACCCGACAGCCTCAACGACCTCTACACCCTCGTCGCAGACAAAACCGACGACGCCACCGGCGCGGACGTACCCGCCGAGCCCGAGACTGAGCCTGAGGCCGAGTCTGAGCCGAAGCCGTCGAAGCGGCGCCGCAGCAGAAGGCGTGGGCTGCGGGAGACGGTGCTCTACCTTCATTACGACCGGTGCTGGGGCACCTGGTCACTCGACGACGTCGGCGCGATCACCCGGTCGGAGGCCGAACAGATCCTCGGCAAATCGTCGCGGATCGTGGTGAAGCCGGTCATCGATCTGGAGACGACGATCTCGACCACCGGATATGTCGCACCCCCGCGGCTACGCGAGCAGACCGCGCTGATGAACGGCCTCACCTGCACATTCCCGTACTGCAAGCGTCCGGCGAAACTCGGCGACTACGACCACATCCGTAACTATGCCGACGGCGGCCCGACGGATTCGAGAAATGGCCACCGGTTGTGTCGGTTCCATCATCGGGCGAAGACGTTCACCGCCTGGACCGTCACGTGCCCGGCACCCGGAATCTGGCTCTGGCTCTCACCCGCCGGACGTTCATACCTCGTCACCGCCGGCACCACCACCAAACTCCCCGGCCGAACAGACGCCACCAGCGTCCAAGAGAAGCGAAAACGTAACGCCGCCTGACACCCGCCACCCGAGCACCACCGTGGCGGGGCACAGGCATGCGCTAGTCGAGAGCGGCTCGAATCGCCGCGTACGCGGTGTCGTCGAACGCAACCAGTGTGGAGGTCTGAACCTCGGTGGCCGTGCCCTGCAAGGTGCGGACGGCGATCCGCGCGGCATCGTCGAGCGGCCAACCGTAGATGCCGGCAGAAACAAGCGGAAACGCGAGCGTACGAGCGCCCAGCTCGTCGGCGACGTTCAGCGCGTTCGAGTAGCAGGATGCAAGCAGCGCAGGGTCACGCTCGCCCGCGGAGTGGTTCGGGCCGACGACGTGGATGACCCAGTGTGCCGGTAAGTCGCCCGCAGTGGTCCAGCCGGCTCGACCAGTCGCCAGGCCGTCGGGGAACCGCCGTACACAGTCCCGCAGGATCACCGGCCCGCCTGCCCGGTGGATCGCGCCGTCGACGCCTCCGCCGCCGCGCATCCGCCGATTCGCCGCGTTGACGACGGCATCGACGTGTTGCGCGGTGATGTCACCGCGCAACACGTCGACCCGATGCGTCATCGGACTACTCCGGGTTCTGCTCCGAGTCATCCGCCGCGGCGGATGAGCCGTTGCCCGAGGCGGAGTTGCCGTTCGACGCGAGGTCGGCGTCGCTGAACGGCGCGTACTCGGGTGTGGTGACCGGTACGTGACCTCGGACCGGACCCGAGCGGCGTTCTCGCAACGGATCTCGACGCAGGTCTACGTACAGACAGAAGCACATACCTATCAGCACCAATGTGAACGGCGTGGCCGCCAGGATCGCGAAGGTCTTCAAGGCATCCAGACCACCGACCGCGAGCAGAACCGCCGCGACGACACCGGTCATCACCGCCCAGAGCACAATCAGCGGCTCCCACGGCTCCTTTCGTCCGCGCGACGACAGCGTGCTGAGCACGACTGCGCCGGCGTCGGCACCGCTGACGAAGAAGATCGCGGTCAGGAAGATCACGACTCCGGCAGTCACCGGCAGCCACGGGTACTGGTCGAGCATGTTGTAGAAGCCAGCCGCCTCATTGTCAGAGCCGGCGATGTCGATGCCGCCCATCTGCAGGTCGATGCCGGCGCCACCGAAGACGACGAACCACACGGCACTGATGGCGGTGGGCACGAGCATCACGCCGAGCACGAACTCGCGGATCGTACGGCCGCGGGAGATGCGGGCGATGAAGGTGCCGACGAAGGGCGTCCAGGAGATCCACCACGCCCAGTAGAAGATCGTCCAGGTCGAAAGCCAAGCAGAGGTTTCTGCTCCGCCGAACGCGGCGGAGTTGAAGCTCAACGGGACCAAGTCGCTGAGGTACGCGCCGATTGCGTTCGGGAACAGGTCGAGCATGAACACGGTCGGCCCGGCAACGAACACGAACACGACGAGTAGTCCGGCTACGACCATGTTCAGGTTGGAGAGAATCTGGATGCCCTTGGCGACACCGCTCGCCGCCGACAACACGATGCCGACCGTCAGCACCATGATGATGATGATCGCGGCCTTGTTGCTGCCTTCTCCTTCAACCTCACCGCTGCGCAGGAGTTCGACGCCTGCGGCCATCTGCAACGAACCGAGCCCGAGCGAAACCGCTGAGCCGAACTTCGTCGTGATGATCGCCAAGATGTCGATCGGCTTGCCATAGCCGCGCTTCATCCGCTCTGGCCCGATGACCGACTGGAACGGTGAGCTCATCAGGTTGCCGCGGCCCATCCGGAAGGTCGAGTACGCAAGCGCGAGACCGACGACGGCGTACATACCCCAGGGGTGCAGACCCCAGTGGAAGAACGTGATCGCCATCGCGTCGTGGGCCGCAGTCGCGGAGTCGGGTTCGGCGGAGCTGAAGGGTGGCGGATCCGCGGTGTGGAACGCCGGCTCATACACGCCATAGAACATCAGGCCGATGCCCATACCGGCGCTGAACATCATCGCGATCCAGGAGATCGTCTTGAACTCCGGCTCCTCGCCATTGCGCGACAGCGGGATCCGGCCGTAGCGACCGAATGCAAGCACCAAGGAGAACACGACGAAGGCAGATGCGGACAGGATGATGAACCAACCGACGTTGTCGATCACCCAGCCCAAGGCGTTCAGGGACCATTCCTCGGTCTTTGTGTGGAAGATTCCACCGAAGATGCAGATGACCGCAATGACACCGAACGCCCAGCCGAACACGGTCTTGTCGATGGTGGCCAAGCCACCACGGACGTCGCGGAACGACGGAGGCGGACCGTAGTCACCACCCGCGGGTTCCTGCGAGATCGGCGGATCGAGGTCCGCGCCCTCTGCCGGGGTTGTGTCGGCACTCATGCCACGCCTCCAGGGTCGTCGTTCGTGATCGTTCGTCGTACCTGGTCGCGTCGCGGGCGTTGCCGCCCGCAACGGAATTGATCCACCCCACAGCCTGCACCATCGCAAGGGCACTACGCGAACCGGCACCCTTCGTGGTTAGAGTGAGGCAAATGAGTGAGGACCAGACAGCTGACGTGTCCGCACCGGTCGCCCCACCGCGGTTCGAGGGCGATGACGGGACCACCACACTCGGTCAGGTGGGCAAGGTCAACAACGACGACATCCGCCTCGCCGCGTTCCAGGACTGCGGGGAGGTGAACAGCGCCGTCGGAGTCGTGCTCGCCCTCGCGGGAGGTCTCGACAGCCAGGACATCGCGATGCTGAGCAGCATCCAGCACGACCTGTACGACCTCACCTCCGATATCGGCTCGGCGAATCCGCGCGGCGACTCGGACGTACCGCACATCACCGATGCGCATATCGAACGCCTCGAGCGTGCCTGCGAGCACTACCGCTCTGAGCTCGTGACGTCGTACGACGATGCGGTCCTTCCGGGCGGCACTGCCGGTGCTGCGTTGCTCTACCAGGCACGCTCCATCACCCAGCGAGCCGAGCGCACGGCCTGGACGGCGTCGGTCAAGCACCCCGACACCCTCAGCCCGCTGCCGCACCGCTACCTCAACCGGTTGGCGTTACTGCTCGGGATCCTCGCGCACGATGCGAACGCCGAGCACGGCGACACCCGCTGGAACCCGATGGCCTCGTGCGCACCGGTGGAGAGTACGAACGGCACCGAACCGCAGTAGCTGCGGGATTCAGCGCCGCGGCAGTCGACGTACGGTCGGCCAAACGTCGGCGATGTAGACCAGCGCCGCCACGGTGCCGGCGAGGTTGAGCAGGCTCAACGGGTGGAAGATCAGCACGTTCGCGACGAACGCGAGACCGAGCAGGATCAGCCACAGCTGCTTGGTCTGCTTATCGGCCGCGAGAAACTGCGCGGCGGGGCGGATCGCTGCGTCGAGTAATGCGAAGCCCTTGATCGCGAGCAGCGCGAAGGTGATGACCATCATCACGGCGGACTGGAACTGAAAGATCTCGACCACGGCACCAGAGTATCGGTACCGACAACACTTCGGCCCGTCGTCAGCGCGACGACGGGCCGAAGTGTGTCCGCGGACTATCCGCGGGTGAGAGTCAGTCGGACTTCTTCTCGGTCTTTGCGGTGCTCTTCGCGGTGCTCGACTTCTTCGCCGTGGTCGTCTTGGCCGTCGACTTCTTCGCCGTGGTCGTCTTGGCCGTCGACTTCTTCGCCGTCGACTTCTTGGCCGCCGGCTTCTTGGCGGCGGGCTTCGGCTCGGCCTTCGGGCTCTCGACCTTGGTCTCGGCCGTCTTCGGCGCTGCCGGTGCCGACACGGACGCCTCGGTCGCGGGCCGCAGCTTCGACACGGCGTCCTTGACGTCGGAGACGACATCGCGCTTACGTACGTCGTCGACGACGGTCTCGCCGCGCTTGGCGAAGTCGGCGTACGCGGTCGAAAGGTGCTCGAGCGTCTCGGAGGCGAACGACTGCGCCTGGCCCTGCAGATCGCGCAGCTGCTCGGGCAGCGCCTTGAGCTGCGCCGGGATCTCCTTGACGTCGAGCTGCGGTGCCTTCACCTGCGGCGCCTTGAGCTTCGGAGCCTTCAGGTCCTTGAGCTGCGACGGGTCGGTCGCACGCACCCGCTCGACGAGCGCGTCACCGGCGCCGACTACGGCATAGAACGGGGTTGCGGGATTGGCGATGGGCATGGCGACTCCTACGAGTTGAGATACGAGCGGTAGATGGCGACGAGGGCTTCCTGCTGCCGCTCGTCGAGGCGAGAATCGGCACGGATCGCGTCCTCGACCGGCCGGCTCGCGGATACGTCGGCATCGAGGATGCCCGCACGTACGTACAGGGACTCGGCCGAGATCTGCAGCGCTTTGGCGATGTTCTGGAGCACCTCGGCCGACGGCTTGCGTACGCCGCGCTCAATCTGGCTGAGGTACGGGTTGGAGACACCGGCTTGGTCGGCGAGCTGACGAAGCGACAACTCGGCCTGTCGACGCTGCTCGAGCAAGTACTCGCCGAGCGTGCCGACGGTCTTGCTCACCTTTGATCTGGCCACACCTCCATGGTGCTTGCAATTGCAAGCACAAGCAAGCGCACGGCGGGGTGACTCCGCTCACCCACCACCGAAAGGCTCAGGAGGCGGCGAGAGAACCGTGCGCGGTACGCAGCTCTCGTTTGAGGATCTTGCCGCTCGGGTTCTTCGGTAGCGCGTCGGCGATCACGACGTACTTCGGCGTCTTGAACCCGGCCAGCTGCGAGCGGGCGTGCGCGATCACGTCGTCGGCCAACACCTCCGCGCCCTGCCTGGCGACGACGACCGCGACAACGGCCTCGACCCAGGTCGGATGGTCGATGCCGAAGACGGCTACCTCGGCAACCCCGTCGAGGGTGTAGATCGCCTCCTCGACCTCGCGGCTTGCGACATTCTCGCCGCCGGTCTTGATCATGTCCTTCTTCCGGTCGACGACCGTCAGCCGCCCCGCGTCATCCATGACGCCGAGGTCGCCGGAGTGGAACCACCCGCCTCGGAACGCCTCCGCCGTCTTTGCCTCGTCGCGGTAGTAGCCGAGCGTCGCATGCGGGCTGCGGTGCACGATCTCGCCGACCTCGCCTGCCGGGAGCACCCGATCGTCGTCGTCGACGATCACCGTCTCGACGTTGAGTGCGTTGCGTCCGGCCGAGCCCGCCTGGCTGAGCTGTTCGCCCGGACCGAGGATGGTGGCCAACGGCGCCATCTCGGTCTGTCCGTAGAAGTTCCACAACTCCACATCGGGCAGCCGCCGCTGCATTTCGTGCAGGATCTCGACCGGCATCGCCGAAGCGCCGTAGTAGCCCTTGCGCAGCGAGCTCAGATCCGCCGAGTCGAACTCCGGCGCCCGCAGCAGCGCGATCCACACGGTCGGCGGAGCAAACAGCTTGGTCACCCGCTCCGCCTCGATCGCCCGCAGGATGGCCGCCGGGTCCGGCGCCGGGAGGATGATGCTGGTGGCGCCGAGGTAGACGTCGACGTTGAGGAAGCAGTCGAGTTGAGCACAGTGATACAGCGGTAGCGCATGCGCCTCCACGTCGTCGGCCTCCATCCGGCCGTCGACGATGCAGCTCACGTACTGCCACATCAGGGAGCGGCTGGTGAGCATCGCGCCCTTGGGGCGTGACTCCGTTCCGCTCGTGTACATCAGACGTACGGGATCGTCGTCGCCGACGGCCACCGGAGACGTCTGCGTATCGGTGTACTCGAGCCAAGTACTGAGGTCCTGCCATCCCTGCGGTGCCTCGCCGATCGCTGCTCGCAGACGTACGTGACCGCTCGACGCCGCGATCGCCTCTTCGGCAACGGGTACGAGCACGTCCTCGGCCACGAACGCCGTCGCCTCACTGTGGTCGAGGATGTAGGCGATCTCATCGGCACCGAGCATGAAGTTCACCGGCACGAGCACGACGCCGGCGCGGGCAGTCGCGTACGAAAGTACGGCGAACTGCCACGAGTTGTGCGCGAGCAGCGCCAGCCGGTCACCTTTGACGAGGCCTTCGGCCTGCAGCGCGGCGGCCGTACGCCCCACGGCTTGCTCGAGCTCTGCGAACGTCAGGCGTACCTCTGCGTCGACCAGAGCGAGCTTGTCGGGTACGCGGGTCGCCGTACGCCGCGGGATGTCGCCGACGCTCTGCTGCCGTGCGTGCTGGATCGGATCCGGTGTCATGGCGATATGCCACCACAGCCGCGCCCCCAGCGCTATGGTTTCGCCCGCCCCACCTCGCGCAATTCAGCGCAGAGTCGCACGGATCTCGCCGACCGGTTCGCCGCCGCCGAGCAATGTCTGGGTTGCGAGCTCGTCCAGCAAGGGGTGCTCGTACCCCGCGATGCGCATCGCCTCGGCCATCACGATCGGGCGAGCTCGGTCGGCGCCGTCCTCGATCTTGCACGCGAACGCAGTGCCGTCGGGCAAGGCGAACGCATAGCACGCCTCCGCTCCCGACTTCCCGATCGCGCCGGGAAACGCCCGCACCAGGCGGCACTCGTCGCGCCGGGTGCCGCTGGCGTAGTCGGGCGAACCGACGATCGCCTCGGTCACGGCGGCCTCCGCCGAACCCGGCTGTGCGCGCACGATCCGGGAGAAGGCGCGAGCGAGACCCGTCAAGCTGGTCGACAACAGCGGTGCGCCACACCCATCGACCCCGGTCGACTCGATCGGCTCACCCGTGAGCTCGGCGAACAGCTCCGCGGTCTGCAGCTGTAGCGGGTGGTCGGTCGCCAGATAGGTCTCCGTTGACCAACCGTTGTGTACGCAGGTCGCAAGCATCCCGGCATGCTTGCCCGAACAGTTCATCGCGATCGGACTGCGCTCATGACCGGCTCGTACGTACCCGATCTTGGCCACATCGTCGTACGGGTAGTCGGGCGGCGTCTGCAGTGCCTGCTCGTCGAGCCCCGCACCGTCGAGGATCTGCCGCACGGCCTCGATATGGAATCGTTCGCCGGAGTGGCTGGCAGAGGCGAGCGCCAGGAGCTTGCCGCGCAGCGGAAGACCGGCACGTACCATCGCCGCGGCCTGGATCGGCTTGTTGCACGAGCGCGGGTAGATCTGCGACTCGACGTCGCCGACGCTCCACGCGACGTCGCCATCCGGCCCGAGCCGTACCACCGACCCACGGTGGTGACCCTCGACGAAGCCGGACCGGACGATCTCCGCGACGATGCTGTGGCTGCTCATACCGGCCATCTTGGCCGCCCGCGCGGACTCGGTTCCGCCCGGGTCTCCTGCTCGGCTCGAACCAACAGTCACGTGATTAAGTCGCGTGAACTACCACCCTTTTGTGTATTTGCTTAGGACACTGGCACAATCTTGCGGGTGACAAGCCCCCAATGGACTCCGACGTCTCGTGAGCTGGCCGATCTCGAACTGCATCTCACCGGTGCGCTACCCGGTCGCAACGCACTGACTGTCGCGACGACTCGTACGTTCGCGGAGGCGGTCGACGATGCCGTCGAGTTGATCGACCCCGAGGGCGTACCCCTCGCAACGCTCACCGTGACCGCGCGTACGTACGACACCGACGGCGACGCCGCGACACTGACTGGTCCGGTCGAGGCCCTGTCACCGAACGAGTTCGGGCCGTTCCGGCGCTATCACCGCGCGCCGGCAGACGTACGCTCCGAGCACCCGAACGCAATCGCCGTGCCCGTCACGGCACCGCCGACCATCGCCGATGTCGAGGCGATCAATGCTCGCGCGGCCGCGACCGGCAAGACGCCGGTGCTGCTCGTGTACACAGGCCCCGGCACACCGCAAGGCGTATCCGCGCCGGCGCTCGTACGTACCGCTCTCGCTGCTGCACGCGACATCCCGGCCTCCGCCGTTGTTGCGGTCGCCGTGGCCGCGCGCGATGACGCCGAGGCCGATGCCGCTTTCCACGCCGAGGTCGCCGAGGCGTACGCCGACGAGACGCTCCTGCTCGCTGCGGCCGGTGAGCGGTCCGCCGATGTCGAGGCGATCCGCCGCCGCGACCATCCGCCCCGCTCCGAACGCGGCCTGGTCATCTTCTTCACCGGGCTGTCGGGATCGGGCAAGTCGACGCTCGCGCGTGCGTTGTACGACCTCATCCTCGAGCGCGGTGAGCGTACCGTCACGAGCCTCGACGGCGACGTCGTACGGCACCACCTGTCCAAGGGCCTCGGCTTCTCCAAGGAGGACCGCGAGACGAACATCGCCCGTATCGGCTGGGTCGCCGCCGAGATCGCCCGCCACCACGGTGTCGCGATCTGCTCCCCGATCGCGCCGTTCGACTCGACCCGCAAGCTGGTACGTCAGATGGTCGACGACGCCGGCGGCGGGTTCGCCCTGATCCACGTCGCCACCCCGTTGGAGGAGTGTGAGCGGCGCGATCGCAAGGGCCTGTACGCGAAGGCGCGCGCCGGCGTCATTCCCGAGTTCACCGGCATCTCCTCGCCGTACGAAGAGCCGACCGACGCTCTCGTACGAGTCGACACGACCGGCCGCACGATCGAGGACGCACTCTCCGACGTCGTGAAGGGCCTGAGCGAGGCCGGCTGGTTGGGGTCGGTCGATGGGTGACCTGTTCACCGTCGATGCGATGAACCTGCTGTTCGTCAGCTTCGGCGTCGGCATCGTGGTCGGACTCACGGGCATGGGCGGCGGCGCCCTGATGACTCCGGCACTGATCTTCCTCGGCATCCCTCCGGCGGCCGCGGTGTCGAACGACCTCGTCGCAGCCGCCGCGAACAAGACCGTTGGTGCGATCACCCACGCACGCAGCGGATCACCGAACCTCAAGCTCGCCGCCTGGCTCGTCGCGGGATCCGTTCCGACCGCATTCGCCGGCGCCTTCATCATCAAGGCTGTCGGCGGTTCCGAGGAGCAGACTCAGTTCGTCAAGACCGCCATCGGCCTCGCGCTGATGCTGACGGCCGCCACGTACACCCTGCGGATGTACCTGCAGTTGCGCTCGGTGACCCGTGGGTCGGTGATCGGCGAGGAAGACCCGGCGATCAAACCGATCCCGACGCTGATCATCGGCTTGGTCGGCGGCCTGCTGGTCGGGATCACCTCGGTCGGATCCGGATCGCTGATCATGGTCGCGCTGCTGTTGTTGTACCCGACCCTGCAGGCGGTCAAGCTCGTCGGCACCGACCTCGTACAGGCCGTTCCGCTCGTCCTCTCGGCGGCGATCTCGCATGTCGTCGTACACGGCATCGATCTCGCGATCGTGATCCCGCTCATCATCGGGGGCTCCCCCGGTACGTACCTCGGCGCGCGGATCGCCAACTGGGTTTCCCAGGCGGTCGTACGCCGCGGCATCGTGATGGTGCTCAGCCTCACCAGCCTCGCAATGCTCGATGTCGACCCCACTGTCGTGGGAATCGTCGGTGCTGCCATGCTGATCCTCGGGCCCATCGCCTGGGGGCTTGTGCGCCGACACCACGGCCTTCCGGCGTTCGAGCACGGTCCGGGTGACAACAACGGCTTCGCCGCGGGCCACACGGATTCATCATCGGAGTCGAGTCGCCGTTAGGATGGCGTCTGCTTTGCCTACCACCAGGAGCCAGTTCTTCACATGACCACCCACGCGGACTACCGCCTCAGCCAGCTCGACGAGCTGGAAGCGGAGTCGATCCACATCTTCCGTGAGGTCGCGGCGGAATTCGAGAAGCCCGTCCTCATGTTCTCCGGCGGCAAGGACTCCATCGTCATGCTGCGGCTTGCGGAGAAGGCCTTCTACCCTGCAAGGATCCCGTTCCCCGTCATGCAGGTCGACACGGGTTTCGACTTCCCCGAGGTGCTCGCGACGCGCGACTCCTGGGTCAACCGGCTCGGCGTTCGGATGATCGTCGCCTCGGTCGACGATGCGATCAAGAACGGCGTCGTCGTCGACGACGGCAAGACCAGCCGTAACCGCCTACAGATCGGCACCCTGCTCAACACCATCGAGGAGCACGGGTTCACCGCGGCGTTCGGCGGAGGTCGCCGCGACGAGGAGAAGGCCCGCGCCAAGGAGCGCGTCTACTCCCACCGCGACGAGTTCGGCCAGTGGGACCCGAAGAACCAGCGTCCCGAGCTGTGGAGCCTCTACAACGGCAAGATCGCCGAGGGCGAGCACATGCGGATCTTCCCGCTGTCGAACTGGACCGAGCTCGACATCTGGCACTACATCGGCCGTGAGCAGATCGAGATCCCGGCCATCTACTACTCGCACCAGCGCGAGGTCTTCGAGCGCGACGGCATGCTGCTGTCGGCCGGTGACCACGCGACGCTGCGCTCGGGCGAGACCGTCGAGGAGCGTACGGTTCGCTTCCGCACCGTCGGCGACATGACGCTCACCGGTTGCGTCGAAAGCACCGCGAGCACCGTCCCGGAGATCATCGAGGAGATCGCGGTCGCTCGGGTGACCGAGCGCGGCGCTACCCGCGGTGACGACCGATTCAGCGAAGCGGCCATGGAAGACCGCAAGAAGGAAGGGTACTTCTGATGGATCTCCTGCGGTTTGCCACGGCTGGCTCCGTCGACGACGGCAAGTCCACCCTGATCGGCCGGTTGCTGCTCGACTCGAAGTCGATCTTCGAGGACCAGCTCGAGGCCGTTGAGCGTACGTCCGAAGACAAGGGCTTCGACTACACCGACCTTGCACTGCTCACCGACGGCCTGCGCTCGGAGCGCGAGCAGGGCATCACGATCGACGTCGCGTACCGCTACTTCGCGACCCCGAATCGCAAGTTCATCATCGCCGACACCCCGGGCCACGTGCAGTACACCCGCAACATGGTCACCGGTGCTTCGACGGCCGACCTCGGGCTCGTCCTGGTCGACGCCCGTACCGGCCTGACCGAGCAGAGCCGCCGGCACGCCGTGCTGCTGTCGCTGCTCAAGGTGCCGCACCTGGTGCTCGCGGTGAACAAGATGGACCTCGTCGGCTACGACGAAGAGGTCTACAACAAGATCAACGAAGAGTTCCGGACGTTCGCCACCAAGCTGACGATCCCCGACCTCACGATCATCCCGATCTCGGCGCTCAAGGGCGACAACGTCGTCACTCGCAGCGAGAACATGCCGTGGTACGGCGGCACGTCCCTTCTGCACTACCTCGAGAACGTCCACGTCGCCTCCGACCGCGACCTGATCGACGCACGGTTCCCGGTGCAGTACGTCGTACGCCCCAAGTCCGACGAGTTCCACGACTACCGCGGTTACGCCGGCCAGGTTGCCGGTGGTGTGCTGAAGCCGGGCGACGATGTGCTGGTGCTGCCGAGCGGGCTCACCTCGAAGGTCGCCGGCATCGACCTGTACGACCAGGCGATCCAACAGGCGTTCCCGCCCATGTCGGTGACCGTACGCCTCGAAGACGACCTCGACGTCTCCCGCGGCGATATGATCTGCCGGCCGCAGAACGCCCCGACGCCGAGTCAGGACATCGACGCGATGATCTCCTGGATGGTGCCCGAGCCGCTGCGTGCAAAGCGCAAGCTCGCCCTGAAGCACACCACCCGGCTGTGCCGCGCGGTGATCAAGGACGTCCAGTACCGACTCGACGTCAACACGCTCCACCGCGACCAGGACGCCGGCGAGCTCGGCCTGAACGAGATCGGCCGCGTACAGCTGCGCACCACGCAGCCGCTGCTGTGCGATCCGTACGAGAAGAACCGGACGACCGGCTCGTTCATCCTGATCGACGAGGCGACCGGCGTGACCGTCGGCGCCGGCATGATCAACTGACGTAGCGCTCCGGCGAACGCGGGGTACGGCTTCGGCCGTGCCCCGCGTTCTGCATTTCTGCAAAGTCGACGGAACTTTCGCGCTGGAAACGGGATCTCACCGGCTTGAGCCGACTGCTCATCCACAGGGAGGCGCGAAAATGCGCAGAACATCCGCAATCATGCTCGCTAGTGTCGCCATGATCGGCACCTCGGTCGCATCGGGAGAATCCGCCGTTGCCGCTGAACCCGAAAGCACGAGCAAGAGCGTTCCGCCTCCGGGCAAGGTGCGGTACTACATCCCTACCTGGACGGTCACGGGACGAAAGCACGAGACGACGGTGCGCGTCGGCTATCCGAGTGGCGACCCGCGTGCTGATTGGGACCACCAGCCGGTCCGGATCCAGGTACGGGAGAAGGGCGGAAGCTGGAAGACGGTCGGCGAGGCCAAGCAGAAGCCTCTCCCCCGTAAGCGAGGTTCACGCACCCGGGTGACCTACCGGCTGCCGGTAGACGGCACGATCCAGATCCGGGCCAAAGCACATTCGACCGACTCCGCGATCACCTCCAAGACGCGCGAGCTCTTGGTGACCGAGCGCCCCGCGTACGGGCCGACCGCGATCCGCGGCAGTGGTCATCCCTGCGAGGAGGCCGTGATCGGACGCGGCCCGACCCAGATCGGTTACGGCTGCTCCGCCAATTACAACTACAACCTGTGGCTCTACAACCGCCGGACGGATACCAGAGAACAACTCGCCTCGCGTGCCGCACACGCCGAGTACGCCACCGGCGCCGATATCGTGATCGCCGAGTATCGAGACTACTGGGACGATCCGTACTGGTACGACCGCGTACGCAGGTTCAACCGCGCAACGGGTAAGTCCAGCTGGGTCGCCTTCAAGCGCAACGGAAAGCGCGCGCAGACGGCGGCCAACTCATCGGTCTCAGGTAACGGCAACCGGATCGCCTACTCGTCTCCGAACCCAGGTATCTCACCGAAGGCGGCGAAGGGATGGAACGTCTACGTCGCCCGCGCAGGTGTGCAGAAGAGCCGGTACGTCGGACGTGGCAAGGAGAGTGACATCTCGGCAACGGGCCGTTATGTCGCCTGGACCACCAGGGCGGGCAGGGTGCGCATCCGTGACCTGCGCACCAACCGCTGGACGCCGGTCACCAAGCGCAAGGGTCACGAGCCGAAGGACCTCACGATCAGCGCCGGCGGACGCTACGTCACCTTTTCGGCATTGGTACGCGGGGAGCGCCGGATCCGGACCTTCGATGCTCGGGCGTCGAAGCTGCGCACCATCGCAGTCGGTCAGGAGCCGGCGCTGTCGGCCAACGGTCGATTCGTTGCGTACGCCGGCAAGGGCGGCGCCGAACTCTACCTGTGGGAACGCAAGACCAAAGCAAAGCGGCTCCTCACCGTCGGACCGAGCGGTAAGGGCTCGAAAGCTCATCTGCGGCAGCCGGATATCTCGCCGAACGGCCGCTGGATCGTCGCAACCACCCGCTCCATCAAGGTTGCTCCCGACAACGGGCGAAGCTGGCGGGCCAGAGACAAGGTCGTCCTGTTCGACCGGCGGGCGGCAGGTAAGGGCTAATGCCTCGCTAGCGGGATCTGCGGTGCCGAAGCTTCTTACCGTCCGGGCCGCGTTTGCCCTTGCCGCGGGGCCCGCTCTGGTTACGTGGGCCCGTATGCGCGCGTTCGCGTTCGAGGTGGATCAGCTGACCGGAGATCCGGGTGCGCTCCAGCGCCTTGACGACCGCCGGGTCGAGGTTTTCGGGTAGCTCCACCAGGCTGTCTCCGCCACGGATCTCGATCTTGCCGAAGTCGCGGCGCTCCAGCCCGCCTTCGTTGGCGATCGCCCCGACGATTGCGCCCGGGCTCACCTTGTGCCGCTTGCCCACTCGGATCCGGTACGTCGCCATCGCGCGATCGTTGACACGACGGCGGCCGGCGACCCTTGGTGGTCGGTGCCCGTCGTCGCGCGGTCGCCGCTTCAGCGGCGGCTCCGGCTGCAGTAGGAACGTGCGATCGCCCTGTGCGATGACGGCGAGCGCCGCCGCGACGTCGGCCGCCGGCACGTCGTGCTCCTGTTCGTAGCGCTCGACGAGCCCACGAAAGTACGAGAGGTCGTTCGCGCCGAGCGCCTCGGTGATCGAGTCGAGGAAGCGTGCGACGCGGGTCGAGTTGACGTCTTCGACCGACGGCAGCGGGACTTCGGTGAGCGGCTGCCTTGTGGCCTTCTCGATGGCGCGGAGCAACCGACGCTCTCGTGGCGTCACGAACAACAGCGCCTGCCCCGATCGGCCGGCCCGCCCGGTACGTCCGATCCGGTGGATGTACGCCTCGGTGTCGTACGGGATGTCGTAGTTGACGACGTGGCTGATCCGGTCGACGTCGAGACCACGCGCCGCGACATCGGTTGCGACCAGGATGTCGAGAGCACCGGACTTGAGCTGGCCGATGGTGCGTTCGCGCTGCGCCTGCACGAGGTCACCGTTGATCGCGGCGGCCGAGAATCCTCTTGCTCGTAAGCGCTCTGCGAGATCTTCGGTCGCCTGCTTGGTGCGCACGAAGACGATCATGCCGTCGAACGACTCGACCTCGAGCATGCGCGTGAGCGCGTCGAGCTTCTGCCGGTGATCGACGATCACGTAGGTCTGAGTGGTGTTCTCGGCGGTGACCGTGCGCGCCTTGACCCGGATCTCCTTCGGGTCGTGCAGGTAGCGGTTCGACATCTTGCGGATGGCGGCCGGCATTGTCGCGGAGAACAACGCGACCTGCTTGTACTCAGGAGTATCGGCCAGGATGCGCTCGACATCCTCCTGGAAGCCCATCGCGAGCATCTCGTCGGCCTCGTCGAGCACCAGGTAGTCGAGCTCGGACAGGTCGAGAGTGCCCTTGTTCAGATGGTCGATCACTCGGCCGGGTGTGCCGACCACGACGTGCGCACCGCGTTTGAGGGCGCCGAGCTGCGGCCCGTAGCCGGTGCCGCCGTACACGGGTACGACGTGCACACCGTCGAGGTGCGCGGCGTACCGCCCGAACGCCTCCGCGACCTGCAGCGCAAGCTCTCGAGTAGGAGCAAGTACGAGTGCCTGCGGTCGACGACGCGTGACGTCGATACGAGACAGGATCGGCAACGCGAACGCGGCGGTCTTACCGGTGCCGGTCTGGGCGAGGCCGACGACGTCGCGACCGGCCATGAGCGGCGGAATGGTGGCCGACTGGATCGGCGACGGCGACTCGTAGCCGACTTCGCGCAGAGATTGGAGTACCGGCGAGGCAATCCCGAGCTCGGGGAAAGTTGGGGGCGAATCGGCGACGGATGCGGAAGAACCGGATTCAGACATAAGGAACCCAGTCTACGGCCACGGATGAGACGCGAGTTCTTCACCACTGACCCGCGGGTCATACACGACTGAGCCGTTGGATCCGTTGTCAGCGCTGGCCGTCGGGAGGATCGTCGGGTGCAGCGGCCTGTGAGCGTGCCTCATCGGTCTGCCGACGTATGACCTCGGCGCTGTGCGCAGCGGGGTGGAACACCTCCTGCAGTGCCTGGAACGCACCCGATCCACCCGCCGAGTCGCCCGCCATGGACTGCATCCGCTGGGCGAACCACGGCAGCAGCCAGAACATCGCCGCCAGGCCTGCGACGATCACGATCCACATCAGCATGCGTACGAGGCTACCCGCGCGCTCCGAGACGTCAGGTCGACCGACGCATTACGCGGGCGAGTAGCGGCGCTGCGAGCAACATCACCAACAGGCGGGCGACCTGCGTACCCAGGACGAAGGTGACGTTCGAGCCGGTGGCGATGGCGGTCGCGAGCACTGCGTACAAGCCGCCGGGCGTCGTCGCGAGGTACGCGTCGAGCGCCGACGTACCGGTCACTGCGGCCAATGCGACACCGAGACCGGCACACAGCGCGATCATCGCGAAGATGGTGAGGACCGCTCGGGGCAACAGGGCCGCAATCGAGCGCAGGCTCGCGCGGGTGAACCGCAGGCCTACCTGAATCCCGATCAGCGCATAGCCGGCGTTGACCAGTACGTCCGGCACTCCCGCGCCGCCGACCGGGTCGAACCAACCGGACACCGAGAGCAGCACCGAGACAGCCAGCGGACCGAGCAGAGAACCAGCAGGCATGCGGGTGAGCCGACCGAGCACGGCCCCGAGCCCGACGCAGACCACGGTGAAAGCGGCGCCGCCGAGCAGCGACGGGTCGCCTCCCAGCCCCCCGGAGGTCTGGCTCTGGTCCGGGCGGAACACCGCGGCGGTGACCAGCGGCATGGTGATCAACACCAGCAACACCCGGAGGTACTGCACCACCGCGACGACACGTTCATCGGCCCCCAGGTCACGCGCGATCGCAGTCACGCCCGACGCGCCGCCGGCGATCATCGCGAACACACCCGTGGCCGCAGACATGTCGCGGCCGCTGCGAAATGCGTACCCACCCACGATGCTGAGCAGCAGCGTCGCGACGCAGGCACCGAGGATCGGCCACAGATCGCCACTCAGGGCACTGAGGGTTTCGACGTCGACGAGTGCGCCGATGGTGACGCCGATGATCGCCTGGCCGACGGAGAAGGACCAGTCGGGTAACGCCAATGACCGGCTGCCGAAGACCGCGTACGCCATGCCTCCGACGAGTGCTCCGAAAAGCACGGGCGACGGGAGGCCGACCAACGCGAGTGCCGCCGACGCGGCCGCCGCAATTGCGACGGTCGTCGCCCACGACCGGATCACGTAGGCGGGTCGAGGGCACCCAGCCGGGCGAGTACCGCTCGTACGGCGGGCAGGCTGGTCTGCTCGGCGAGGCCCATCGTCTCGTTGAAGTACACGGCATCGCACAGCAACTGGACGGTGCGGGCCAGCGACTCGTCGTCGAGTTGTTCGTCGAGGACCTCGAACCACGCCTCCCGCAGGTCGTCGAGCGCTGCGGACGCGCGGGCATCGGACTCCTGCGCGATGCGTGCTGCCGCGATCATCGCCCGGTCGAACCTGCTCCCGGTGTGCGTCGACGTCTCCAGGTAGTACGCGACGGCGCCCTCGGAGGCCGATCGCATCTTCTCGGCATCCTTGGCGCCCATCTCGCGCAACCGGTCGAGCATGCCGATGACGAGGTCGTCGCGGCTCGGGAAGTGGTAGAGGAGACCACCCTTCGACACGCCCGCCTCCTCGGCGACGGCATCGAGGGTCGCGGCCCTCGAACCCTGCTCGACGAGCAGCGCCTCGAATGCATCCAGGATGCGGTCGCGTGTTGTGGCCACCGCCACAGCGTAGTAGTCGAGGTGTCCGACCCGACGAGACGTCGGTCATACGGCCGGAGATCGCTGGAATGTCGGGCCTAGATCACGTTGTTATCCGGTTGTGACTGTACCGGCTGGACGGTACAGTTGCCCGGTCGGTTCCGCGCCGACGAACCCATCCAACGCAGTCCGTTCGCCGACGGCCCGCGCAGCAGAAGACAAGGAGGCGTACGCCCATGTCCACCGACATCAGAGCAATCTCCCACCAAGGCTCACCGGCACCTGGCAACCGGGCGGGTGTACGCGAGTGGGCGGCACTGGCCGTCCTGATGCTCCCCGTCCTGCTCGTCTCGATCGACAACACCGTGCTGAGCTTCGCGCTTCCCGCGATCTCGACTGCGCTGGCACCGTCGGCAAACCAGCTGCTCTGGATCGTCGACATCTACCCACTGATGCTGGCCGGCCTACTGGTGGCAATGGGCAGCCTCGGCGACCGCATCGGCCGGCGCCGGCTCCTGCTCGTCGGCGCCATCGGCTTCGGGGTCGTGAAGGTCATCGCCGCGTACAGCACATCGGCCGAGATGCTGATCCTCTCGCGCGCGCTGCTCGGAGTGTTCGGCGCGACGCTGATGCCGTCGACGCTGTCCCTGCTGCGCAACATCTTCACCGACCGTCGCCAGCGCCGACTGGCGATCGCGGTGTGGGCATCGGCGTTCGCCGGCGGCGCTGCACTCGGCCCGATCATGGGCGGCTGGCTGCTCGAGAACAACTGGTGGGGCTCGGTGTTCCTGATCACGGTCCCGGTCATCATCGCCCTGCTGCCCCTGGTGCTGTGGCTCGTACCCGAGTCAAAGGACCCAGCGCCGGGTCCCGTCGATGTGCCGAGCATCGTCTTGTCGCTCGCCGCGATGCTGCCCCTCGTGTACGCGATCAAGATGTTCGCCGAGCACGGCTGGTCGTACGGCGTGTTCGGCGCCGTCACCGTCGGCATCGTCGCGGCCGTGGCATTCGTACGCCGTCAGCTCGCCTCAGCGACACCGATGCTCGACGTACGACTGTTCGCGAACCCGGTGTTCAGCGGGGCCGTGGCGTCCAACCTGCTCAGCATCCTCGGCTTCGCCGGTTTCCTGTTCTTCGTCGCGCAGTTCCTGCAGCTGGTGATCGGGCTCAGCCCGATGGAGGCCGGTACGGTCCTCGTACCCGGGCTCGTCGCGTCGATCATCGCCGGGCTGGTCGCCGTGCGTCTTGTCCGGGTCATCCAGCCGCATCTGCTCATCGGGGGCAGTTTCGCGTTGTCCGCGGCGGGCTACGCGATCGCGGCGTTCGTCGGCGAGGTGCCGACAGTGCTGTCGATCTGCGCCGCGTTCGTCGCGGTCGGCATCGGCATCGGCCTGGCCGAGACCCTGACGAACGACATCATCATCGCGACCGCACCAGCGGAGAAGTCCGGTGCCGCCGCGGCGATCTCGGAGACGGCGTACGAAATCGGCTCGGTACTCGGCACTGCCGTGCTCGGTAGCGTGCTGATGGCGACGTACCGCTCGGACGTACAGGTGCCAGAAGCCGTATCGTCCGGCGACTCGCACGTCGCCACCGAGACGCTCGGCGGCGCAGTCGATGTCGCGGGTGGACTCGGCGCTGCCGGAGACGCATTGCTGCGATCCGCGCATCTGGCGTTCGACCACGGTGTGCAGGTCACCTGCTCCCTTGGCATCCTGATCGCGCTCGGTGCGGCAACGGTCTCAGCGCTGACCTTGCGCAACGCCGACACCGAGGCCTGACGCCCGACACAGAAGATCCGTACGTCCGGCAGCGCAGCGCTGCCGGACGTACGGCTCTGTGGATTCGGGTCAGCGGCGAACGACCCGGATCGTGAACTTCTTGCTCGCCTTGGCAGAGACCTTGCTGCCGAGGTAACGCGCAGTCAGCTTGTGCTTGCCGCGCTTGAGCTTGTTGAGCTTGATCGTGACCTTGCCATTCTGGAGCTTCTTCTGCCCCAGAATGCGCTTGGCCCTGATCTGGACCTGCCCGGCCGCCGGCTTGCCGCCGGACATGACGCGCACGGTCACGCGAGCATGCTTCGTCGGGGTGATCTTCTTCGGCTTCACCTGCACGCCGGTCACCCGCGAGTCGAGCTTGCTCACCTTGACCACGACATAGCCGGTGTCCGACTCGCCGTACGGATCGGTCACCGTGTAGGGGACCCGATCCTTGCCGGCGAACTTCTCGTGCGGCGTGTACTTGAAGCGGTAGTCGCCCACCATCTCCACCTTGCCGTGAAGCGGGCGTTTGGCGTCGTACGTGACGGGGTTGCCGTCGCGGTCGACCTTCGCATCGAACTTGTAGACCTTCGACTTACCCGCCTTCAGCGCCAACGACCCCCGAGTCGCCGTTGGTGCACGGTTGACGAAGTCGTACGTCGTGCCGTCCCAGTCAATGGAAGAGACCGTCGTCGAGCGATCGGTGTCGGTGAACACGCCAAACGCCATCATGTGCGGCTGATCCTGGCTCTGGACTGCATCGACGAGGTCGCCCAGCGGCATCGCTGTGTTTGCGGGAACGTCATCGAAAGCGCGGCTCGACATCCACTGGTCGTCGAGCGAGATCGCGTTCTCGCCCTCCGTCGCAGGAACGGCCGGACGCAGCGTCGTGAATCCGCCTTCGGCCCAACCGATCGCCAGCTGGAACCAGGCGTCGCCACTCTCGACGGTGTACGAAGCTTCGGTCAGCGCCCGCTCGATGCCGGCCTGCGGCTGATCGTCCTCGTCGTACCCCTTGGTCACCTGTGACTTGCCGGTCAGCGCGAGCCCGTCGTTGGTGATCTCGTAGCTATCCTCGGCGCCCTCGACACCCTGGTGCCACTGCGCGTACGTGTCGTCGGACTCAGCGGGAGCGATGTCCTTGAAGAACACCTTTTGCTTGCCCGTGGTCCGCTCGTCGGTGAACGTGTACTTGGTGTGGTTCCAGGTGACGTCCTTGACGGTCGCGCTGCCGCCGGTGTCGGAGAAGACACCGAACGCAAGCACCTTGTATGCGGTCATCTCGTCGATGAGGTCGCGTAGCGGAGTCGCGGTGCCCGCCGGGATCGACCCGAGCGCCCGACTGCTCACCCACTGGTCGTCGAGGCTGATCTGCTGGGTGCTGCCCGTCTCGGCCGGCTGCGCCGGACGCAGCGTGGTGAACGCGGTGCTGGTCTGACCAGGTGCGGTGAAGAACAACGGAACCTGGAACCACGCGTTGCCCTCCTCGACGGTGTACGAAGCACCCTCCAGCGCGCTGGGCAGATGCACGTTCCGGGAGTCGACGTTCATCGAGTTGTCGTCGTACCCCTTGATGACCTGGGAGTTGCCGGTCAGCTCGAGGCCGTTCGTCGTGACGTCGTGCGTACCGCCCTTATCCGACCCCTGGTGCCAGCCCGCGTACGGCGACTCGTTCCAGCCGATCTCGCGGTCGGCGACGGACTCATCGCCGGCAGCCGGTGCCTTGAACGTGTACGTGGTGTCGCGCCAGTTGATCGACTTCACGAGCGTCTCGCGGCCGGTGTCGGTGAAGACACCGAACGCGATCGTCTTGCGGCTATTGCCGATCGCAGTAACGAGCTCATCGAGCGGGGCGGGTTGACCTTTGCCGTGGTCGTCGTCGATCGCCGCGCTCGTGGTCCAAGTCTCGTCGAGGTCGATCTCGTTCGTGCCGGTGGTCGCGGGGGCCGCCGGTCGAAGCGTGGTGAACACCGGATTGTCGATATCGTCGTCGGTGTTGTCGAAGAACAACGCCACCTGGAACCACGCGTCGCCGCTGACCAGCTCGTACGACGCTCCATCCAGGGTCTCGTCCAGTTCGGGGACGTTGGTGTCACCCTCGCTGAGGTCATTGTCGTTGTCGTCGTAACCCTTGATGACCTGGGACTTGCCGGTCATCATCAGCCCCTCGTCGGTCAACCCGAACGAGTACGGCGAGTTCGGATTGCCCTGGTGCCACTGGGCGTACGTGTCCGCTGTCTCGTTCGGCGCGATATCGCTGACGATCTCCTCCGCCGGTTCGGCTTGAGCCGGCGTGCCCGCCAGCAGCAGCGTCGACGCAACCATCGTCGCCGCGCACCCTGTGCCGATGGCGCCGCGCAGGCGCCGCCGGTGATGGTTTGTGTACGTCAAAATGTCCCTCCCTCTTCGAGGGGCCCCGTTGCCCCGTCCTGCACCGCGACACCCCATTGGGTAGCGGCGCAACTACGTTAAGTAGTTGCTCGGTAGTTGCGCAGGAAAACGAGGAAACTCGATGAGGATTCAACCGGTGCGCCGTTCCGGCACCGGTTCATACCCACCCGAGCCCGGAGGTGACGGGCACTCGAGTCAGCGCAGAGCGGGGCGTACGTGCAGGCCGACCTCGGGATCGACCAGCACCTCCTGCGCGGCGGCAACGCCGTCGGCGAGGAGGGTCGCATCGGTCGCGACATTGCGCTTGACGATGCCGAGTGCGATCGGTCCGAGCTCGTAGTGACGCGCCGCCGACCCGACGACACCGACCGTGCGGTCGTCGAGGGTCAGCGCGCTGCCGTGCGCGGGCAGGTGCTCGGCGGCCCCGTCGAGGTGCAGCAGGGTCAGCCGCCGCGGCGGACGGCCGAGCGTGTGTACGCGCGCCACCGTCTCCTGACCGCGGTAGCAGCCCTTGTCGAGGTGCACGGCGCTCTCCCGATCGGGAGTCGAGAGCCAGCCGAGCTCGTTCGGGATCGCCCGCTCGTCGGTGTCGAGTCCGAGCCGCGGTAGCCCGGCCGCGATCCGGCTTGCCTCCCACGCCCATACGCCTACCGGAGCGCCCGCTGCGTCGGCGTACGTCTCCAGCCGGCTCCGCTCGATCACCTCGTACGTGAGGCCGGGCTTGCCGACAACCGCCCAGGAGTCGGTCACGTCGGTGACCTCGACGCGCATCATGAACCGCATCGAGTCGAGCCAGCCGCGCAATGCGTCGCCGTAGCCCGGCTCGGTGTGCGCCCAGAACGTCTCACCGTCGTCGACACCGACGAACCCGTGCTCGACCCGGCCCTGCGGGCTGAGCAGCAATGCCTGTACGTGATGGCCGGGCTCGAGATTCTCGAAAGCCTGCGTGGTCAGCGAGTGCAGCCAGCCGAGCCGGTCGGGGCCGGAGATCGTGAGCACATCGCGGTGCGACAGGTCGACGAACCCGTCGCCATCCTCGAATCGCCGTTGTTCGCGGGTGTTCGAGCCATAATGTGCGGCAACGCCCTCGTCGGGCGGATCGGCCTCGACGGCGCCGTCGAACTTCAGCAGCGGGCTCGGATTCACCATGCCTCCAGTGTAGGAGCGCGTCGTACGCACCGACTGTGCCGTCTCACACCCGCTTGAGCTGCCCCCACGTGTGGGACTGCATCGGGTTGCCGTCGTAGGCCATGTCGTACGCGTACATCAGGTCGCCGTCGACGAGGCCGTACATCCGCTGCGCCGCGGTGAGCTCGGTCGCCGAGGTCGTTCGCGCAATCAGGTCGGTGCTCATGGTCAGGCGCGGCCCTTCGATCGTGCCGTACCAGATCTCCGCGTACCCGGTGGGATGCGCCAGCACCATCTCGGCGTCACCCTCGCCGCCGGGGCGGATGAACCCGGTCTCGATCGGCCCCGGGCCGGTACGTTCGCCGTCGTCGTCGGTCAGCCACGACTGGCTGAAGTAGTGCAGGAACGGCCGGGTGTCGTGCGCGAACACCACGTCTTGTTCGAAGGTGAACGGGTCCATACCCGGGTACTCACCGCGGCCATTGCCGTGCCACGGACCGAGCAGCCACGCGTACGCCATCAGATCGGGATGCAGGTCCTGCGGGATTTCGAACGCCATGGTGGGCCAGCCTAATAGCGAGCGGCCCCGCGCGTACCGTCGGCGCATGGGGCCTGCTCAGGCACTCGTGGACTGACCTCGGCACAATATGCTCATGCGAGCCGTCGTACAGCGGGTGACCCGCGCCAGCGTGACCGTCGACAACGAGGTCGTCGGCGCCATCGACGAGCCTGGCCTACTCGTACTTCTCGGCGTCACCCACGATGACGGGCGCGAGCAGGTCGAGCGGCTCGCAGCCAAGGTATGGAGCCTGCGGATCATGCGCGACGAGCGGTCGGCGTCCGATCTCGGAGCACCGATCCTCGTCGTGAGCCAGTTCACGTTGTACGGCGACGCGCGGAAGGGGCGCCGCCCGACCTGGAACGCCGCGGCACCCGGCGAGGTGTCCGAACCCCTGTACGAAGCGTTCTGCGAACAACTACGTTCGCTCGGCGCTAAGGTGCAGTCGGGAACCTTCGGGGCGCTGATGGCCGTTGAACTCGTGAACGACGGGCCGACCACCTTGATCCTCGACGCGTGACCACGAACCGGGCTCGCGGTCGAAGCATTTGGCTTGACCCGGCACAATGGTGTGCGGCCATAGGCGGTGCCACGGACTGCCCGGCGCCCGTACCCCGGACGAGCAGGAGCACATGAGCAGCCCACCAACGGCAGGGCCTGACACGGAGTCGCCCGACGACGCCGCGTCTGCGCCTGCCCAGGGCCGGCATCGTGCAGAGAAGACCAAAGGCTGGATGCGACGCCACAAGGTGATCTCGTCGCTGATCATCCTGGTGCTCGTACTGATCCTCGCCGTCGGCGGCTACGCCCTCTGGCTGTACCTCCAGCTCGGCAACATCGACCGCTTCGACGGTCTCGACGCCTCCGGCCGCCCCGACCCCGCCCCAGGCGAGGCGCTGAACATCCTCCTCCTCGGCGAGGACGGCGACGGCGACACGCAGCGCGCAGACACGATAATCCTGGCGCACATCGCCGAGGACCGCGAGAACGCCTACTTGGTCTCGATCCCGCGTGACAGTTACGTCGAGATCTACGACGAGCACAACGAGCCGCAGGGCATGAACAAGATCAACTCCGCGTACTCGTACTACAAGGAGGCCGGCGCCCAGGCGACCGTCGAGCAGCTCACCGACATTCGCATCGACCACGTCGCGAAGATGAACTGGGAGGGCTTCAAAGACCTCTCGACGGCGCTCGACGGGGTCCGGGTCTATGTTCCCGAGACGGTCTACGACTCCTCCCAGGAGATTCCTTGGACGAAGGGGTGGCACAACGTCGAGGGAAAAAAGGCACTGCAATACGTGCGCACCCGCCACGGCCTGGCCAACGGCGACTTCGACCGCATCGCGCGGCAGCAGAACTTCATGCGCTCGCTGATGAACAAGCTGATCAACGAAGGTCTGACCAGCCCGACGAAGCTGCCGGGCGTACTCAAAGCGATCACCAAGAACCTCGACGTGGACGACGGCTGGGAAACCGGCGATATTCGCGACCTCGCGTTCAACATGCGCGGCCTGAACAGCGACAACGTCCAGTTCCTCACCGCCCCGATGTCCGGCTACGACAACGACACCCCGGTAGGCAGCGTCGTGCTACTCGATAAGCGCAAGTGCCGGCAGCTGTGGGGCGCGGTCCGCGGCGACGGCAAGCTGACCGTCGAGGAGTACGCCAAGAAGTACAAGAAGGATGCCCTGTCCGACCCGAAGGACGTCAACTAGCCTCGACGACGTCGATGTCGCGGACCCGGCGCTTACCCTTCACTCGATCGAACGCCACCTTGAGTCGACCGTCGAAGCAGCCGCTCCAGTAGCGTGAGGTGGGCGACGACCCGGCCCCGCCGCCCCCGAGCGCCTTCTTGACCTTACGGAAGGTCATGTACGGGCGCAGTTTGCGCTTGATCGTCCGCTTCGAGATGCAGCCGCGCGTACCTTCAGCCTCAGCCCGGCTCGCATCGCTGCGGAATGCCGACTTCGCGGGCGGTGCCTCGATCTCGAAGACGCGCAGCTTGCCCTTCTTCTTCACCACGTACGCGGACAGGTCATACGAGCTGAAGCAGACATCCCAGACCCGGTAGGTGCCGGCCCAGTAGGTGCCCTTCTTGCCCAGGATCCGGTTGAGCCGCTTGACGCTGACGAAAACCCGCGCGCGCCGGACCTTCTTCTTTCCGATGCACTTACGTGCTCCTTGGTCACTCACGCTCGCCGCTGCGGACGGGCTTGCCGCCTGCTCGGGCTGGTGAGCCATTGAGCTCGGTTCGGCGGCCGACACACTTCCGCCGATCGTCATGACCAAACCGGTCGCCAATGCGACGGCGGTGCGAGTTATGCGCATCAGATTCTCCTCGCGTACGGAACGTCTGGCGGCCCAGTATGCACACGCACCGGCTCAGGCACGCAGAACGCCCGCCGCCTCGCGCGTGGCGAGAGCGGCGGGCGTTGCGGTGTGGCTCAGACGGCGACAGTCACCTCAGCGACGTTGCCCTGCTGCGCAACGACCGTACGGTCGACCGGCTCGACCCGCGGCGCGAGCGTACGCAGCGTCCACTGCCCCGGTGCCGCGAAGAAGCGGAACTGGCCGGTCGCCGACGTCGGCACCTCTGCGGTGAACTCGCCGCTGGAGTCGAGCAGCCGGACGTACGCGTTGCCAACGGGTTCGTCACCGGAGACGACGATGCCCTGGATGACGCTCTGCTTGCTCAGGTCGATGCCGTCGAGCGACGGTCCACCCTTGGTTGCTCCGCACATCACGCCGCTCCTCAGGCCTCGCCGGGCTCGTCGCCGAGCGCGACCGGCACGCCGATGAGCGAGCCGTACTCGGTCCACGAACCGTCGTAGTTCTTCACGTTGGGCTGCTCGAGGATCTCCTTGAGCACGAACCACGTGTGCGAGCTCCGCTCCCCGATCCGGCAGTACGCGATGATGTCCTGGTCGAAGTCGACACCCGCAGTGGTGTAGATCTCGCGCAACTCGTCGTCGCTCTTGAACGTGCCGTCGTCGTTCGCGGCCTTGCTCCACGGGATGTTCGCGGCGGTCGGGATGTGACCGCCACGCTGCGCCGCCTCCTGCGGGAGATGGGCCGGGGCGAGCAGGCGACCGGCGAACTCATCGGGGCTGCGTACGTCGACCAGGCTGCGCTTGCCGATCGCGTCGACGACCTCATCGCGGAAGGCACGGATCGAGGAGTCCTGCTCCTGAGCGGTGTAGGTCGTTTTGGCGCGCTCGGGCACCTCGTCGACGAGCTCGCGGCTGTCGAGCTCCCACTTCTTGCGACCGCCGTCGAGCAGCTTCACGTCGTCGTGCCCGTAGAGCTTGAAATACCAGTACGCGTAGGCGGCGAACCAGTTGTTGTTACCGCCGTACAGCACCACCGTGTCGTCGTTGGCGATGCCGCGGTCGCTCAGCAACGCCTCGAACTGGGCCTTGTCGACGAAGTCGCGGCGTACTGGGTCCTGGAGGTCTTCCTTCCAGTCCAGTTTGATCGCGCCCCTGATGTGGCCCTTGTCGTACGCCGTGGTGTCTTCGTCGACCTCGATCAGCACGACCTTGTCGTCGTCGAGGTGTTCCTCGACCCAGTCGGACGTGACGAGCGCAGATGCTCGGCTCATAGGATTCCTCCAAGATTTCTCGCCCGCTCCTGGGGCATATCGATAGTGGTAGTCGCCGCCGCATCGACATCCGCGTACGCGAATGGACTCAAAGAGCGGGGCTGATGGCCGAGAACGGCCCAAAATGCAGGCGTCGCCTGCTCAGTGCATTCGACACAGCGCCGAGCGCACGCGGCAGTGATCCACTGCGCGGCGCTTGGTCAGCAGCGTCGTGAACGGCATGTGCCCACAATACGTTTCGATCGCGACCGCCGAAGCGGTGTCTCACATCACGGACGCGCGTCTCTCATCGTGGCGCGTGTTCGACCTTGCCCCGCGAAATACCACGGGCCCATAGGAATCCCCGCCGCTACCCAGCAAGTTTGGTGGTGAGTGGCGCGGTTTGCTATGGGCCCGTGGTATTCCACGCGCCGTACGTAACCACCTGATCGGGGCAAGGTACGCGGATTCGAGTCAGAGTACGTAGAACTGCCCGACGAGGTACACCAGCGGACCGGCGAGGGCGAGCGGGAGTGCCGCCTCGAAACCGATCCGGCGCGCCGACTCCGGCGCCCAGCCGGCCGCGGCAAGGCGCCCGACGACGACCATCAATCCGGCGACGAGACCGATGGCGACGCCGAAGTCGGTGCTCATCCCGTCATCACCGACGTACCCGACGGCCCCCCCGGCGACTCCGGCCATCACGAACGCCACCGGCCCGAGGAGCCCACGCGGCCCCGGCACGAGCCAGCCGACCGCCGCGACCGCGGCACCGGCAGCGCCTGCGGCGACGATCGCCTCGCCGTCCGCCAGCGACGGCACGGTCACCCACATCGACATGCAGACGGCAAGCGCCGCCGACGCCGTTGCGTACGAGACGGACGCGACCAGCAGCTCTCGGCCGTCGCGGCGCGTCATCTGCATGAACAACGCGACCAGGACAGCGACCGCGATGCCGGGGCCGAGCCCCAACTGCAGCCCCGCCATCGAGCTGGACTCCTCGACCGCAGTCGTACCGTCGGCGCCGACGAGTGACCCCGGCCGCAGCATCAACGCCGTCGCGACGAGAGAACCCACGATCACCGGCAACAGCGGTCGCGCCGCGACGACACCGCCACGACGGTCCGTCGGCGCCGGGAGGGCCGCCATCAACAGCTGCCCGATCAGCACCGCGGCGCCCACCGCGTACACCGACGTGTAGCCCGCGAGCGCAACGAGGCCCGCGAGGACGACGGTCAGAACACTTGCCACTGTTCGATCGTGCCAGACACTTGACGTGCTCACCCGCCGGCGAACGGCGGCAGCAGCTCGACCGACGACCCGGCAGGTACGTCGACGGCCGACCGGTCGGCCGTCGTGACCGGTGTTTCGCCGATCAGCACCGAACACATGTCCATCACATCGTGGAGTCGTTTGTTGCCCGGGTACGCGGCGCGTACGGCGGCCAAAACGTCGTCCAAAGAGCCCGGCTCGACGCGCATGGAGTCCTGCCCAGCGGCCGCGCGAGCAGCCGCCCAGAAGCGCACGGTCACCTGCCCGCCTGCATCGCTGTCACTCACGTGCCTTATTCTGGAGCATGCAATGAGGCCCGGGCGCACAGCCCTGGGCCTTTCGTGCTTTCTGGAGGCAATCCGCATGTCGACCCTGCTCCTACTGACGAACAGTCATGAGTCGTCCGTGGAGGTGTTGCCTGCGCTCGCCCTTCTCCCCCACACCGTGAAGATCCTGCCGCCCGATCCGAGTGTGCTCGTCGACGCTCCACCGGTCGATGCCGTCATCATCGACGGCCGCCAGGAGCTCGCACACGTACGAGCCCTCACCCGGATGTTGCGTACGACCGGCTCCGACTCACCGCTGATCCTCGCGGTCACCGAGGGCGGGCTCGCCGTCGTCGCCGCCGACTGGGGCATGGACGACTTCATCCTCACCACCGCCGGGCCGGCCGAGCTGGAGGCGCGGCTACGCGTCGGCACCGGCCGTATGGAGGAGGAGCACGACGACCCCGAGTCGCATCTGATCAAGTCCGGCGGAGTCGTGGTCGACGACGTCACGTACACCGCGAAGCTCGACGGGCGCGTACTCGACCTCACCTTCAAGGAGTTCGAGCTGCTCAAGTACCTCGCCCAGCATCCGGGCCGGGTGTTCAGCCGCGAGCAGCTGCTGCAGGAGGTGTGGGGGTACGACTACTTCGGCGGCTCACGCACGGTCGACGTGCACGTACGCCGGCTCCGCTCCAAGCTCGGCGCCGACAAGGAGTCGCTGATCGGCACCGTACGCAATGTCGGCTACCGCTTCGTCGTACCCAACACCGAGACGAAGCGCACCAAGAACGTTCAGCGATCGCACTGACGGCTCCGGCGCGTACGGTGCCCGAGTGAGCACCGAGCAGGCCACTGTCGCGATCCTCGACGCCCTCGCCGGCGAGGCCGATCCCGTACGCGCCGAACGCGAGTCCACATACCTGAAGAGCACCCTGACACACCTGGGCGTACGGGTTCCGCTGATCCGTTCCATCACCCGCCGGGCGATGCGAGACCACGACGTGACCGAGCACGTCGACGTGTTGGCGCTCGCCCAGACGCTGTGGCGCGAGCCCGTCCACGAACACCGGATGGCCGCCGTCGAGGTGCTTCGCTACCGCGCCAAGACACTCGACCCCGACGATCTCGCGACCATCGAACGGCTGGTACGCGAGTCGAAGACCTGGGCGCTGGTCGACTTCCTGTCGTCAGACGTCGCCGGGGTCATCGCCGACACCTACCCGGACGCCGGTGCGGTACTCGACCGCTGGGCTCGAGACGACGACTTCTGGGTTCGCCGCGCCGCACTGCTCACGCTGCTCGTGCCCCTTCGCAACGGCGACGGCGACTGGCAACGCTTCGCCGCGTACGCCGACTCGATGTTGGACGAGCGCGAGTTCTTCATCCGCAAGGCGATCGGCTGGGTTCTCCGAGACACGGCCAAGCGGCGCCCGAAGCTGGTCGAAGACTGGCTGCGCGAACGCCCCGGCAGGGTGCCCGTCCTGGCCGTACGAGAGGCCGTCAAGCCGCTGCCCGAAGACGTACGCCCCGAGCTCATCGCCCGCGCACTCCGACGCTGACTGCCCCGGTACGTTGGTCCGGTGAGCAACCTGGACATCTCGGTCACCGACACCCTCGAGCCCGCAGCCGTCGAAGACGTCGACGCTCTCGTCAGCGCCGCGACCGACCACGACGGTGTCGCCCCGCTCAACGAGCAGTCGCTACTCCGCCTGCACGACGCTTCCGTACGCGACGCCGTGCACGTACGCGCGGTCGCAGACTCCGGCCTGGTTGGCTACGCGATCGGTGAGCTCGACGACGCACTGGTCATCGAATGCGTTGTCGCACCCGGCGCACGACGAGCCGGCATCGGCAGTGCACTCGTCGATGCCGTGGTCGACACGGCTCGTGGGCGGGAGGTCCGGGCATGGGCACACGGCGACCTGCCTGGCTCCGCCGAGCTCGCGACGAAGGCCGGGTTCACCCACGTACGAACGCTGCTGCGGATGGAGACACGGCTCGAGGAGACACTCGCCGAACCGTCCGCTCCGGACGGCGTCGTCTTCCGGACGTTCCGCCCCGGTGCCGACGACGAAGCCTGGCTCGCCCTCAACGCAAGGGCGTTCGCCGACCATCCGGAACAGGGGTCGATGACGCAGCACGACCTCGACCAGCGCATCGCGGCCGACTGGTTCGACGCCGACGGGTTCTTCCTCGCCGAGCGTGCCGGCGAGCTCGTCGGCTTCCACTGGACCAAGGTCGCCGACGGCATCGGCGAGGTCTACGTCGTCGGCGTCGATCCGGACGCCCAGGGCCTCGGTCTCGGCTCGGCGCTCACTCGGCTGGGGCTCGTACACCTGCAACGGCAGGGCATTCGTACCGTCGATCTCTACGTCGAGGGAGACAACGGTCCGGCCCTCGCCGTCTACGGGCGGCTCGGGTTCGAGACTGCTGCCCGCGATGTGATGTACGCGCGCCAACCCGCGACCTAAGCGGGTCGCACGCCACGGAGCAACGCGTCACCGGCGCGGCGCATCGCCGCCGGTCCGCTGCGGCCGACTCCGACCATGTTCGCGAACGAGTGGATCAGACCGCGTTCGCAGACGTACTCGACCTCCACGCCCGCGGCACGCATCGCGTCGGCGTAGGCCTCGCCCTCGTCGCGCAGCGGATCGAAGCCAGCTGTCACGACGTATGCGGGCGCGATGCCTTCGAGCTTGCCGTAGATCGGCGACAACCGTGGATCACTGACATCCGTGCCCTCGGGCAGGTACATCGCCTCGGCCTGGTCCATGTACCGCTTGCTGAGGTAGAAACCTGATGCGTACCTATGCCGGCTCGCCCGCTCGGTGCCGAAGTCGGTAGGCGGATAGATCAGCAGCTGGAAGACGGGGCCGCCCGAACCCACCCGCTCCTGAGCGATGACGGTCGCCAGGTTGGCGCCTGCACTGTCGCCGCCGACCGCGATGCACGACGGGTCGACGCCGAGCCCCTCGGCATTCGCGGAGATCCAGTCGTACGCCGCGAGCGCATCGTCAACGGCCGCGGGGAAAGGCGCCTCGGGCGCAAGCCGGTAGTCGACTGCGATCACCCGCACATCGGCGTGCTCGGCCAGGAAGCGGCAGACCGCATCGTGGCTCTCCAAGCCGCCGTACACCCAGCCGCCGCCGTGGTAGTAGACCAGCGCCGGGCCGATTGCGGTCACTCCGCGAGGCGTGTAGATCCGGATCGGGACCGGGCCCGCCGGACCTGCGAGCTCGCGGTCGACGACGCTGCCGACAAGCAGAGCGCCGCCGACGAGTCGGGCGCCCGACAGGAGTGCCCTGCGGCCGTGCGGCAGCGGACGGTCTTCGACGGCCGGGCCCTCGAGCCTCTGCAGCCTGAGGATCAACTGCATCTCCGCATCGAGCTCGACGCCCTCGCGTACGACGGGTCGGCCCCCGAGCAGGCGTACGAACGGCGTCGGAAGGGAGAGCAGACCGCGCAGAGCGCTGCCTTTCAGCTGCGCCGTGATCCGAGACAGAGACATGACGCATCAGGATAACGGTGCATCGGTCTTTACCGAACGTTCACCGACAGGTGCCATCATCGGACCATGTCCGTCGACGATCTCGCGCTCGATTCCACCGTCACCGATACCGATGCCTCGGTCGACACCAATCCTGCACGCGAGTCGTTCGATGTCGAGCCGCCGTACGACACCGCCGCCGGTGAGCTGCCAGAGGATCGCTTCCTCGATCGGGAGCTTTCGTGGCTCACGTTCAACGAGCGAGTGCTCGAGCTCGCCGAGGACCCCGACGTGCCGCTGCTGGAGCGGGTGCGGTTCATGTCCATCTTCTCCAGCAATCTCGACGAGTTCTTCATGGTGCGCGTCGCCGGCCTCAAGCGCCGCATTGCGGCCGGTGTTGCGGTTCGGGCGGCGAGTGGGCTGCGTCCGCGCGACGTACTCGAGTCCGGCCTGCGAACGAGCCACGACCTGATGCTGCGTCAGGGCGAGCTGTTTCGTACCGACATCGTGCACGCGCTCTCGACCGCGGGCATCCAGCTCGTACGGTGGGGCGACCTGAACGAGGCGGAACGCGACGACGCCAGCGCCGTCTACAGCGACCGCGTCTACCCGGTTCTCACCCCGCTGGCAGTCGACCCGGCGCATCCGTTCCCGTACATCTCCGGGCTCTCGCTGAACCTCGCCGTCGTGATCCGTAACCCCGAGACCGGTAAGGAGCACTTCGCGCGGGTCAAGGTGCCGCCGATCTTCTCCCGTTGGGTGGAGGTCGCTCCGGAGCGTTTCGTACCGCTCGAAGACGTGATCGCCGCACACCTCGACGTGTTGTTCCCGGGTATGGAGATCATCGCCCACCATGCCTTCCGCGTCACCCGCAACGAAGACCTCGAGGTCGAGGAAGACGACACCGAGAATCTCCTGAAGGCGCTCGAGCAGGAGCTGCTCCGCCGCAAGTTCGGGCCACCGGTACGCCTCGAGGTCGAGGACTCCATCGACCCGGAGATCCTCGACCTGCTCGTCAAGGAGCTCGGCGTCACCGACGCCGAGGTGTTCCGGTTGCCGGGGCCACTCGATCTACGCAGCCTCGGCGAGATCGCCGACCTCGACCGCTCAGAGCTCAAGTTCGAGCCGTACGTGCCCGCGACACATCCCGACCTGTCGGAGGTCGAGTCCGCCAGCCCGGTGAACATGTTCGCCGCACTCGCCCGGCGCGATGTGCTCGTCCATCACCCGTACGACTCGTTCGCCACGAGCGTGCAGCGCTTCATCGAGCAGGCCGCCGCCGACCCGCGCGTACTCGCGATCAAGCAGACGCTTTACCGGACCTCCGGCGACTCCCCGATCGTCGACGCATTGGTCGATGCGGCCCAGGCGGGTAAGCAGGTGCTCGTCCTCGTCGAGATCAAGGCTCGCTTCGACGAGCAGGCCAACATCGGCTGGGCGCGCAAGCTGGAGGAAGCCGGCTGCCATGTCGTCTACGGACTGCTCGGGCTCAAGACGCACTGCAAGCTCGCCCTCGTCGTACGCGACGAGCCGTCCGGGCTGCGGCGATACGCCCATATCGGCACCGGCAACTACAACCCCAAGACCGCGCGCGGGTACGAAGACCTCGGCCTGCTGACCGCCAACGACGAGATCGCGGGCGATCTCACCGATCTGTTCAACAACCTCTCCGGCTACTCGCGCAACACCGACTATGCGCGCCTGCTCGTCGCACCGACGGGCGTACGCGACGGACTGCTGGATCAGATCGGGTACGAAGTCGACAACCACCGTGCCGGGCGCCCGGCGGGAATCCGGCTGAAGGTCAACGCACTGGTCGACGAGACGATGATCGACGCGTTGTTCGAAGCATCGCGCGCAGGCGTGCCGATCGACATCGTCGCCAGAGGAATCTGCGCGCTGCGGCCCGGCGTACCCGGACTCTCCGAGACGATCCGCGTACGCAGCATTCTGGGACGGTTCCTCGAACACAGCCGCGTGTTCTGGTTCGCCGGTGGCGGTGAACCGCGCGCCTGGATCGGCTCGGCGGACCTGATGCACCGCAACCTGGACCGCCGGGTCGAGACCCTCGTACGTATCCCCAGCGCCGACCACGTCCGCGAGCTCGGCGAGCTGCTCGCGCTGGCGATGGCCGACACGACCGCCGCCTGGCACCTCTCCGCCGACGGCACCTGGCAGCGCCAGCACCTCGCCGACGACGGAACTCCGCTCGACGACCTGCAGGAAATGCTCATCGCCCGGGCGAAGGACCGCAAGGCCGACGCCGCGGCCGCCGCCCGGCGTACCTAGTGGCCAGACCAAATTTCGTGGCGGCCGCGCTTGTATCTATCACGCACAGGTACGAACCTATTGGAGCTATGCGTGATAGATACAAAACGTCGGCGGCCCAAACCGAGCAATCGACGGCTGACAGGGAGCTGACATGAGCAAGGTCGCGTGGGGATTCACCTGCTCGATCGACGGGTTCATCGCCGGGCCGGGGCACGATATGAGCTGGCTTGCCGCGGCGGAGCCGATGGCCGAGGGTACGACCGATCGCATGGCCGGCGCCGTCGCAGTGATCATCGCGGGTCGAGACGGGTACGACGCGGCGAAGGCACTGCAGGACGAGCGCGACGATCTGACCTCCGAGCCCTACGGCGGCGCGTGGTCCGGAACGGAGTTCATCCTCACTCATCGTCCGGAGGAGCTCGCGGATGACCCGACCGTCATCGCACTGAACTGTGACATCGTCGAGGCGATTCGGCGCGCACGTGAGCTCGCCGGCGACGGAGACGTGCAGATCATCAGCGCCGACATCGCCCGCCAGGCGCTGGAGCATGACCTCATCGACGAGTTGCAGGTCTACGTCGCGCCAATCTTCCTCGGCGACGGCATCCGGATCTTCGACGTACCGGGCGGGCGACGGGTTGACTGGGAGCTGGCGGAGATCGACGAGCAGAATCCCCGGAGCTTCGCGCGGACGTACCGCCCGAAGCGGGCGTAGTTCGGCGCCGTCCCCATTTGTATCTATCGCTCAGCGGTACGAACCTATTGGAGCTATGCGTGATAGATACAAAACGCGGCCAGCCGCAGATCAGCTAGATCGCGTAGTCGACGACAACCGGCGCGTGATCGCTCCAGCGCTGCGCGTACGACGGGGCACGGTCGACAACGACGGGGCCGGCGAGCGATGCGAGCTCGGGAGTCGCGAGCTGGTAGTCGATCCGCCAACCCGCGTCGTTGTCGAACGCCCTGCCACGGTATGACCACCACGTGTACGGGCCGTCGACAGGTCCCGCGAAGTCGCGACCTACGTCGATCCAGCCGAGTTCGTCGCGTACGCGGTCGAGGTACGCGCGCTCTTCGGGCAAGAACCCGGACTTCTTCAGGTTGCCCTTCCAGTTCTTGATGTCGCGTTCGGTGTGACCGATGTTCAGGTCACCGACCACGAGCGCGTAGTCACTACGCTCGCGCAGGTCGCTCATCCGGGCGAGCATCGCGTCGAGGAAGCGATACTTCTCCTGCTGCAAAGGCGTTTCGGGCTCTCCGGTGTGTACGTACGCCGACGCGATGCTCAGGCGTTTGCCGCTCGGCAGCGCGATCTCCGACTCGGCCCAGCGTCCGGACTCGTCGAAGTGGGAGTCACCCACTCCGATGCGCGTACCCGACGGCGCGAGTCGGGTAGCCACCAGGACACCTGCGCGCCCCTTCACGGCCGCCTCCGTGTGTACGAGATGCCACTCGTCGCCGAGCAGGTCGCGCACGATCTCGTCGGGTGCGCGTACCTCTTGCAACGCGAGCACATCGGGCCGGCATGCATCGAGCCAGTCGGCCATGCCGCGGCGGTACGCAGCACGGATGCCGTTGACGTTGACGGAAGCGACTCTGACCACGCTCCGATGGTGTCAGCCGGTCTCGTCGCCCCAGACGCCGGAGTCGGTGAACTTGTCGAGCAACGCGGTGTACGGCGCGATGTCGATGCCACGCTCGGCGAGCCATCCGTCGTCGTAGTAGGTATCGGCGTACCGATCACCACCGTCGCAGAGCAAGGTGACGATGCTGCCCTGCTGGTCCGCGGCGCGCATGGCCGAGAGCACACCGAGCACGCCCCAGATGTTGGTGCCCGTCGACGGGCCGACCGACCGGCCGGTGACGGTCGAACACCAGCGCATTGCGGCGATCGACGCAGCGTCGGGCACCCGCACCATCTCGTCGATCACGTCACCGACGAACGAGGGTTCGATCCGGGGTCGGCCGATCCCCTCGATGCGCGACGGGGTGCCGGTGGTCGAGTCGGAGCTGTCGCTCGCCCAGCCGTCGAGGAACGCAGAGTTCTCCGGATCGACGACGAGTACCTTCGTCGGCTGACAGCGGTATCTGATGTATCGACCGATGGTGGCAGACGTACCGCCCGTGCCCGCGCCGACGACGACCCAGGTCGGCACCGGATGCGGTTCATGGCTCAGCTGCTCGAAGATCGACTCGGCGATGTTGTTGTTGCCGCGCCAGTCGGTGGCCCGCTCGGCGTAGGTGAACTGGTCCATGTAATGGCCGCCGGAGTCGCGCGCAAGACGGCGCGCCTCGTCGTACACCTCAGACGCATTGTCGACGAGGTGGCAGCGGCCGCCGTGCCACTCGATCAGCTCGATCTTCGAGGCGCTGGTCGAACGCGGCATCACCGCGACGAACGGCAACCCGAGCAGACGCGCGAAGTACGCCTCGCTGACCGCCGTTGAACCGCTGGACGCCTCGACGATCGTCGTACCGGGGCCGATCCACCCGTTGCACAGCGCGTACAGGAACAGCGACCTGGCGAGCCGGTGCTTGAGGCTGCCGGTCGGATGCACAGACTCGTCCTTGAGGTACAGGTCCACGCCCGCCGGCCCCGGCAGCGGGAACCTGTGCAGATGAGTATCGGCGCTGCGATTGGCGTCAGCCTCGACCGCGCGTACTGCCCGATCTATCCAGCGCCGGTCGTCAGTCGACGTCTTCGGCACTGCGAGACTCCTCGAACCGCTGCGACATCCGCTCCGCGCGGTCTTGCACCCGACCCGCGAGCCGCTCGCGAAGCCTCCGCAGGAGCACGATCCCGGCGGCCGCAGAGATGACGAGGGCGATGAGCATCGTCCAGAGCACGTTGATGGAGTTCCACTCCAACCAGCTGAACGCCACCAGCCATGCGAGCCCGAACGCGGCCAGGAACAGGCCGAAGCGCGCGAGCGTGTACGCGACGAATGGGTTCATGACCAAAGGGTAGCCCCGATCGTCCCACGCACCGTTGGTGGGCGTCGGCAGCGAACCGGCAGCGAACCGACAGCACTGCGGGGTTGGCTTCGGACATGGGTGAGGAACGCACGAGAGGAACGGCGAGGCGGGCTCTACCGGCACTCCTACTCGCTGCGATGGTCCTTGCGGGATGCTTCGGCAGCGAACCCGATGAGTCGGCCGTGTCCGAAGAGATCGAGCAGCTCACCCCAATCCCACGGGTCCAGCCGTCAGCGGACGCCGTGCGTGCCGATCGCGATCCAGAAGCCGTCACGACCGCCCTGTGGCGGCTCGACGCGTGCCGCCTCGTCGCGGGCCCGGATGACCCCGTCGAACGGGAGTCGCCGCACATGTGCCGATTCGGACCACGAGGCGTGATGCGATTGGTGATCGGAGTGCGTCTGGAACCGGCGGACCGGTACGGGCTCATGCCGACCAATATCGCTGGCGCGAAGGCGTACGTGCTCCCCGCCAAGAGCATCAGGGGCTGCACAGGCTGGCTCCCGGTCAGCTTCACGGAAGCGATCGAGATCGACGGAGCCTGGGACGCTTCGGACTGTGGTCCCGTGCGCACAGCGCTACGGCGCACAGTCAAGACGATCCGAAACGGTAGTGGCCGACGCATCGACACCGAGCTCGGCGCCCTCGACACGTGCAGGCTGTTGCGACGCGGGTTCGACGCGGAAGACGGACATCTCCAGTATGTCTACGGCTCCAGCTCCGACGAGGGAATCGACACCTGTCGCGCAGTGTCGTCGAAGGCGTACGCAACAGCAGCCGCAGACCCGGTGACCCCGTGGACGGCGACACTTCGGGTCCACACCGGAACGGAGGAGTCGTTGGCCGTTCGCGGGACCCACCCGCGCGTCGACTCCCCCATAGACGGGCACCGAATCTACCGCGGAGAACCCTACTTCCCGCAGGCGTGCTCGCTATTGTGGGCCGAGTCATCGACGGTCCTGGAACTGCAGGCGCAGTCATGTCCGAACGCGCAGCGGGCCGCCCAGCGGGTTATAGAGGCACTCGACGATCCACCTGACCGGTCGTTGGAGCCCCAGCATCGTCTGCTCTACGGACGGAACGAGCCCGATCATGAGAGGCGTGGTGACTGCGTCGACTACATGCCGCTGATCTTCGGCCGCAAGTACCAGTGGGACACCGACCTGCCTCCCGGTCCGATGTGTCATCCGTACACGGACCCGGACGTACCGGCCGACGCTGCCGAGCAGGTCGTCGCCGCCGAGTCAGACCCGAACGTCACCTGCGCCATCGCTGTCGGCGCCGTACGCGAGGAGGTCACCGACCGACTTCGTCCGGCGACCCTGAGTCCGAGGAACTCGTCGGCTGGAAGAACGGACCCGATTCTCATAACTCAGAACCGCCCTCCGCTTCGAGCAAGACCATGCGTGTTCGTCGACCCCGAGAGACGGATTCAGGCGCAGGTCTACGTTTCCACGGATCCGTTGCCGGTCTCCCGTCACGAAGCGACGTTGATCCGTAACGGCACTGGCACCGTGCACACGGGGATCCTCGGGGCGTACGAGGCGGGCTACGCGGTCGGTCTCGGGGACGATCCGGCAGACAGTGGCTATGTCGCCGTACTCGTCGGTCATCGTGGTCGATGGTCAGACAGGATTCCCCACGGCGGACAACGAAAAGCGGCACGTCGGATCGCCGAGACGATCGCTGAGCAGCTTTCCTAGCCAGTGCCCGAATCAGAGGTTCTGACCCAATGCGCGCGCGAGCAACCCCGGGTCGACGTTGCCGCCGGAGACGATCGCGACGGTCGTGCCGCCCGGGAGGTCTCGGCTCCGCTCGACGTACGCGGCGGCAGCGACGGCTCCGGACGGCTCGGCCACGATCCGGGCACGTACGGCGATCTCTCGCATCGCAGCGCGGATCGCGTCTTCGCTGACTGTGACGACGTCGTCGACGTGGGCCTCGATGTGCGTCCAGTTCAGGTCGCCGACGGCGCCGCCGCGCAATCCGTCGGCGATCGTACGAGTGGTCAGGTCGGTCGACCAGTTCGCGCGGTCGCCAGCGGCGAAACCTTCGGCGAGGTCGCCCGCCAGCTCCGGCTCGACCCCGATCACGCGTACGTCCGGCCGACGGGATTTGACTGCAACGGCGATGCCGGAGATGAGCCCGCCGCCGCCGACCGGTACGAGCACAGTGGCGAGGTCGGGCAGCTGGTCGACGAGTTCGAGCCCGATCGTCCCCTGCCCGGCAATGATCCGCTCGTCGTCGAACGGCGGCACGACCGCGGCACCCGTACGCTCGGCGATCGCGGCACAGGTGGCGGCGCGGTCTTGGACCGGGACCATCACGATCTCAGCGCCCCACTCGCGCGTCGCGTCGACCTTCACCTGCGCGGCGCCCTCGGGCATGACCACCGTCGCGCGTACGCCGGCGACTCGCGCCGCGAACGCGACGGCCTGACCGTGGTTGCCGGACGAATGGGTCACGACACCGGCCGCGCGCTGCGCGTCGGTGAGGCCGGCGAGCGCATTGGTCGCACCGCGCAACTTGAACGCGCCGGTCGGCTGCAGGCATTCGGCCTTCGCCCACAGCGAGCCACGCCCATCCTTGGCCGCGACGGGCAGTACGGGCGTACGAAGGCAGGTGTCGGCGACTACTTTGGCGGCCGCCTCGATGGCATGGATATCGACGAGATTCACGCCACCAGCGTGCCAGGTGGGCGATCGCCGCTGAATCGATACCTGGTCATTGGGCGGGAGTTGGCCGCGCAGCATACTCTGGAGACGTGGGCAAGGCACTTCTCGTCATCGCGGTACTCGTGATGACGATCTTCGCGTTCTACGACGTGCTGGCGACTCCGCGGGGCGCCACACGCCGGCTGCCGAAGTGGGTCTGGGCAGTCGCCGCATTCGTGCCGGTCATCGGCCCGCTCCTGTGGTTCATCATCGGCCGCCCGCGGCGACGCCGCACCCCACCTCCGCGGCAACCGCGAAGGTCCGTCAGCGGTCCCGACGACGACCCCGACTTCCTACGCGATCTCAACCGCAACCCCGAAGACGTGCTCGAGGAGTGGGAGAAGGAGTACCGCCGCAAGCGGCGCGCCCACGGCGAAGATCCCGAGCGCTGACCTACTTGGCGTACGAGTGCAACCCGTCGACGAACAGGTTCACGCCGACGTAGTTGAACAGGAACGTCGCGAACGCCACCAGCGCGAGGATCGCGGCCGCCTTGCCCTTCCACCCGGCGGTCGCCCGCGCGTGCAGGTAGCAGGCGTACGCGACCCAGGTGATGAACGCCCAGACCTCCTTGGGATCCCAGCCCCACGCCCGGCCCCATGCGTGGTACGCCCAGATCGGGCCCGCGATGAGCGCCGCGAAGGTGTAGAGCGGGAAGGCGAACGCGTGGATGCGGTACGAGAGCCGGTCCATCTTCGCCGCCGCCGGCAACCGCCAGATGTAGCCGTCGCGGTCTTCGCCCTCGGGCGTACGCGCCTCCGCCCGCGCGCGGACGAGGTAAAGCACCGACAGCGCCGCACCGATGGCGAACGCTCCGGCCGAGATCATGGCGGCGACGACGTGCAGGACGAGCCAGTACGAGTCGAGCGCGGGCACCAGCGGGCCGGCGGGTACGTACACCAGCATCGACAGGCCGAGCACGATCACGCCGAACCCGGTGACGATGCCGCCCAGCCAGTTCAGGTCGGCGACCTTCACCATCACCAAGAACATCCCGAGGACGGCCGTGATGCCGGCCATCGAGAACTCGTACATGTTGCCCCACGGCGCGCGGAACTCACCGGAGGCGGCGATGCGGGTCGCGACACCGACGGCCAGTAACGCGAACGCCAGCACCGTCAGGGAGAGGCCGATCCGCGCCGCGACCTCGCGTCGGAACTCCGCATCGGAGTCGACCGCGGTCTCGCCGGCGGCGGCCGTGGTCGAGTCGACGCTGCCACCCGCGGCCGACACCAGCTCACGCTGCTCGGCGCGGCTGCGGCGCCGGGCACTCGTCACCTGTCGGGTGAGCGCCCACTCGACGATGTACGCCAGACACGCAAGGCCGAGTACGACCGTCGCCGACGCGACCGAGTAGTTCGAGAAGTTGGCGTACTGCTCGACGCTCATGCTGATGCGTCCTCCTGCTTTCCGGTTGACTCCTGCAGCTTCTCGACGAACGTGTCGAGCTCACCTGCGGGATCACCGCGCGGCACCCGGTCGAGCGCGGCGACCTCCACTACCGTACGCGACCCGCCGTCTGAGCCGTCGTCGAGACGGCGCACGCGCACCCACGTACGCCGGGGCCGTATGTACAGCGACAGCATCAGCCCGAGCAGCCCGATGACGACTCCGGTCAACGGCACGGTCTGGCCAGGGGTGTCGCTGATCTGGAACCGGGCGAACTCGCGGAGTCCGACGAACTCGATCGAGCCGTGCCCGCCGGGCAGATCCGCGACCTGTCCGAGCGAGAGGTTGACCCGGTAGGGCTGACCGTCCTTGCCTTTCAGCTGGGTCAGACCGTCCTTGTTCAGCGAGTACACCGACTGTGACTCGCCGGAGTCCATGCCGAGGTCGCCGTAGTAGACGAACAGCCCGAGGTTCGGGTTGACGGGTCCGGGGAAGATCGACACCGGCGCCTCCCCCTCGGCGAGGGTGGCCGCAGTCGGCAGGAAGAAGCCCTGGAAGCCGAGCTGCTCGGGTCGGGCCTCGGGCACCTTGATGACACCGGGCGACGTGTACGTGCCGTCCTCGGGCAGGAACGGTACGGGGCCGTCGAAGGTCACCTGTCCGTTGCCGTCGGTCACCTTGACGACGGGCGCGTAACCCTGGCCGACCAGGAAGACCGACGTGCCGTCGATATCGAGCGGGTGGTTGACGCTGACGTTGAACGGCTGCTCGTCACCGCCCGGCTCGGAGGTGTACGTACCCTCGGCCTCGAAGTGCTTCGGCGCTCCGCGCTGTGGCCCGTCGACCTGGAACTGCGCGTCGAGCTCGTCGAGGTGCAAGGTGAACGGCGGCATCTGGTCTTCGGTGAACGCCGCACCGGAGGAGATCTCGTCGTACTGCGTGATCGTATTCGAGAATCCGTTGCCCTCGGTGACGATCACGTTGCCGCGGTAGCCGTACAGCCCGCCGGCGGCGACGCCGATGAGCACCACAACGAGTGAGCAGTGGAAGATCAGGTTGCCCGCCTCGCGCAGGTAGCCGTTCTCGGCGCGCAGCTCGTCATCGACGACATCGATGCGAGCCCGCTTGCGCCGCAGGATCGTACGCGCGTGCTCGAGCACGTCCTGCGGATCCGTTGCCGTCTCGTACGTGCGGGACTCCGGCAGCCGGTCGAACCGCTTCGGCGCCTTGGGCGGCCGTGCCCGAAGCGCTCGCCAGTACACGCCGAGCCTGGGGACGATGCAGCCGAGCAGCGACACCATCAGCAGGATGTAGACGGCGGAGAACCACACCGACGTGTACACGTTGAACAGCCCGAGCTTGTCGTAGACGGGCGCGAGGTCGGGATGCTGCAGGAAGTAGCGTTCGACGGCCTGCCGGTCGACCGAGCGCTGCGGCACGAGCGAGCCCGGAATCGCGGCGAGGGCAAGGAGGAGCAGCAGCATCAGCGCGGTACGCATCGACGTCAGCTGCCGCCAGATCCAGCGGCCGAACTCGCGCGTCGTCATCGCCGGCGCGGGCGGCGTCTTCTTGGGTCGTTTCGTCTGGGTCGCCATCAGACCACCGTCGTCACGGTCGGGAACCACGAACGCATCTCGACCACCAGCCAGTCCCACCAGCCGGTGACGAGCGCGACCCCGACGAGGATCAGCAGGCCACCGCCGATGTAGGAGATGACGCGCTGGTGGCGGCGTACCCACCCGATCGCGCCCATGAAGCGACGGAAACCCACCGCCGCGAGAACAAACGGCACACCGAGGCCGAGGCAGTACGAAAGCGTCAGCAGTGCTCCCCTGCCGGCGCTCGCCTCGGACATCGACAGCCCGAGTACGGCCGCGAGGGTCGGCCCGAGGCATGGGGTCCAGCCGATACCGAACAGCGCACCGAGCACCGGAGCCGCCGCGAGTCCGACGGCGGGAACGGAGTGGATGCGGATGTCGCGCTGCAGGAACGGGATCCAGCCGATGAAGGCGATGCCGAGGATGATCACCAGGATGCCGACGACGATCGACACAGTGCGCTGGTGCTCCTCCAGCCGGAACCCGATGTTGCCGAACAACGCGCCGTACGACACGAAGACGACGGAGAAGCCCGCGACGAACAGCAGTGCGCCGAGCACCATCCGGCCGCGCCTACTCGACTCGAGGTCGGCCGCCGACAGGCCGGTCATGTACGAGAGGTAGCCGGGCAGCAGCGGTACGACGCACGGCGAGAAGAACGACACGAGCCCCGCGATCAGCGCGATCGGGATCGCCAACACGAGAGCGCCGGAGACGGCGGTCTCACCGAACCAGGTACCCACTACGAATCGGCCTGTACATCCTCGACGAGACCGATCAGGGTCGAAGCGGTCGTCTCACCGCGTACCTGCGCGGCCACCCGACCGTCGCCGTCGATGACCCAGGTCGTCGGCACCGCCGGCGCCGGCATCGAGTCGACGAAACGCAGCACCTGCTCGCCGTCGTAGTCCTGGATCGTCGGGAAGGTGAACCCGGCCTCCTGGGCGAACTGCACGTCCTGCGAGGGAGTGGTCTCACCGGCCTGACTCTTAGTGGCGAGCCCCAGGAACTGGACGTTCTTCGATGCGAGTCGTTTGGAGGCCTCAACGAGCTCGGGCGCTTCCTTACGGCACGGTCCGCACCATGAGCCCCATGCGTTCACCACGATCGTCTTACCGGCGAAGTCGTCGGTCGAGACGGGCTTGCCCTGCAGATCGTCGCCCTCGAGCGTCGGCGCATCCTCCCGGTCGGCGGCATCGACTCGGGTGATGGTGCCGTCGCCGCTGATGAATCCGGTGTCACCGCCCTCGGCGGTCGAGCAGCCGGCCACCACGACCAAGAGAGCCGCGGCAGCGCCGAGGCTGCCCATGCGCCGGTTGGGGTACTGCACCACGAACCGTCACGCACCTGCCGTGAAGCTGTCGGCGACCTTGCTCGTCAACAGGTCGCGCGCCGGCTCGTTGTACGTGAGGGAGACGATGCGCTCGCCGACGTATTCGACCGACGTGATGCTCGCGAGCGAGCACTGCCGGCGGCGCGGGTCGTGCGCGAAGCGGCGCCCCTCGATCGCCGTCCGCGCGGTCCAGACAGGTAGCTGATGGGACACGATCAGCGCCTCATGGCCTTCGGCCGCGTCTCGGGCGTCGGCCATCGCGGCGAGCATCCGCGCGGCGATCTCGGTGTACGGCTCACCCCATGACGGCCGCAACGGGTTGCGCAGCAGCCACCACGTACCAGGGTGGCGCAACGACCCGTCGCCGACACCGAACTTCTTGCCCTCGAACTGGTTGCCCGCCTCGATCACCCGGGTATCGGTGTTGACCTCGAGATCGAACGCCGCGGCAGACGGCTGAGCCGTCTCCTGCGCGCGCTCGAGCGGAGACGCGACGAGATGGGTGACGTCGGCCTTGCGTTCGACCAGCCACTCGGCCGCCCGGTCGGCCATCTGTCGGCCGAGGTCGGACAGGTGATAGCCGGGAAGTCGGCCGTACAGGACTCCGCGGGGGTTGAAGACCTCACCATGGCGCATCAGGTGCACAACAGTGCGGGCGGCGTTGTCTGTCACTGAACTTCCCCGGTCTCGTTTCGTACGTTAGCTGGTTGCGGATGCGGCGGCGCGGGCGGCCGCCGGGAGGGCGGCGGCGATCCGCTCGACCGCGTGGTCGTCGTGCGCGGCGGAGACGAACCACGCCTCGAACGCGCTCGGTGGCAGGTAGATGCCGGCGTCGAGCATCGCGTTGAAGAACGCCTTGTGCTGCTCGACGTGCTGCGCCTGCGCCTGCTCGAAGTTGACGACGGCATCCGTGCCGTCAACGAAGAAGATGCTGAAGAGGTTCCCGGCGGCCTGCGCGACATGCGGTACGCCGGCCTCGCTCAGCGCGTCGGATGCCAGCGAGCGTACGCGCGCTGCGACCGTGTCGAGATGGGCGTACACGTCATCGGTGGCCAGCCGAAGCGTGGTGTAGCCGGCCGTTGTCGCGATCGGATTGCCCGACAGAGTGCCCGCCTGGTAGACGGGGCCCTCGGGCGCCAGCTGGCTCATCAGATCGGCCCGACCGCCGAAAGCCGCGGCCGGGAAGCCGCCGCCCATCACCTTGCCGAACGTCATCAGATCGGGTCGCCAGCCCTCGGCGGCGCCGTCGAGGCCCCAGTGGCCGGACCGGCTGACGCGGAACCCGGTCATCACTTCATCGCTGATGAACAGCGCGCCGTGGCGGGTGCAGGTCTCGCTGACGAACTGGTTGAAGCCGGGCAGCGGTGGTACGGCGCCCATGTTGCCCGCGGCGGCCTCGGTGATCACGCAGGCGATCTGGTCACCGTGCTCGGCGAACGCCTTCTCGACGGCGCCGGTGTCGTTGTACGGGAGTACGAGCGTCTGCGCGGTGGAAGCATCGGGTACGCCCGGCGTACCCGGGAGACCGAAGGTGACGACACCCGAGCCGGCCGAGACGAGTAGCGAGTCGACGTGACCGTGGTAACAACCGGCGAACTTAACCACCAGGTCGCGCCCCGTACACCCGCGAGCAAGCCTGATCGCCGACATTGTGGCTTCAGTGCCGGACGAAACCAGGCGCACCGAGTCGACAGGAGTACGGGTGACGATCTCTTCGGCGAGCAGTACCTCCGGCTCGCTGGGCGTGCCGAACGACGTGCCCGCGGTCGCGACACGTTGCACGGCATCGATCACCTCCGGATGGGCGTGGCCGAGCAGCATCGGGCCCCACGACCCGACCAGGTCGACGTACTCGTTGCCGTCGACGTCGGTGAGGTACGCCCCGCGGCCGCTCGCCATGAACCGCGGTGTGCCGCCGACCGCTCGGAAGGCACGAACGGGCGAGTTCACGCCCCCGGGTGAGACCGCGCGGGCGCGCTGGAACAGTGCCGCGGAGGCAGGTACGTCGGAGCTCGAATCGGCGGTCACGAATCCATTGTCGCTGACCATGGAACCCATCGTTCGCGCGGCCCGTCGTACGCGATGTTGGGACCGCAGGCCACCCTGCGCGAGCAAAGTCAGCGGTCTCTTAACACAAGAGCCGATCCTGACATAGGGTGGGCCACGAAGACCGTCGGCTCGGGAGACGACGGCCGGACGAGGCGGGGAGTGAGAGCGCGTGAGGGACGCAGCCGTCAAGGCGCGACGCGGTGGTACCCACCGGTCCACCGGTGTTCGGTGGTGGCAAGCAGTGTCGGCCGTCGTGCCGATAACGCTCGTCGCGAGCGCCTGGGGCGTTGCGATCGCGGCAACACCGGGCTCGGACACCATCGACGCGAAGGTCGACAGCCACTCCGACCACGGCACGCCACCGATCAGCGATGTGCCGACTGACGCATTCACCAAGCCGAGCTTCGGCAAGGTCCAGAAACACCAGTCGAGCCTCGCGCCGCTTGCCAGTTTCAGCAAGAAGCAGGCAACCCCGATGGCTTTGAAGAGCTCGCCGCTTCCCTCGGCCGCGGTCAGCGCGTACCGCGATGCGGCGAAGGTGATGGCCAACGTCAAGTCGGCCTGCAAGCTCGACTGGACCCTCGTTGCCGCGATCGGGCGGGTCGAGTCCGACCACGGCCGGTACGGCGGCAGCACCCTCGACACCCGCGGCGACTCCAGCCCGGAGATCATCGGGATCCCCCTGAACGGGTCGAACAACACCGCGGCCATCCGCGACACCGACAACGGCCAGTTCGATGGCGATACGACCTGGGATCGCGCCGTCGGCCCGATGCAGTTCATCCCGTCGACCTGGAACCTCGTCGGCGTCGACGGCAACGGCGACGGCGTCAAGAGCCCGCACAACATCTACGACGCAGCGCTGGCCACCGCGGTCTATCTCTGCGCCGACAACGACGATCTCAGCACGAAGGACGGCGCCAGCGCTGCCGTCTACAGCTACAACCACTCCAACGAGTACGTCGCGAACGTGCTCGCGATCGCCGACCGTTACAAGGACGGCGATTTCACCGAGGAATCCACCGTCTACCTGCCGGACACACCGGACTCCGACGACGAACTGTTCGACCCCGATACGTACGACCCGGGGCCGAGCAACGACGATCAGGCAAACCAGGGCAACAACAGCAACCAGAGCGGCGGCGCCAGAAACCAGCTCGAGCCGAAGACCACCAAGCCCAAGAACGGCGACGGCGGCCCGCAGCAGCTCAAGCCGGTCGAAACCGGTGGCTCCGACCAGGACAACGGCCCCAAGAGCCAGAACGACGTCGGTGCCGCGCAGCCGGACAACGACAACGAGCTCAAGCCGCAGGTCAACGGCGGCGGCTCGATCGGTGGCGGCGCGATCGACGGTAAGCCGGGCAACGTCGACGGCACGAACAAACCGGACGATATTCAGGGCTTCGCCGACGACAAGTCCGGCTCTCAGCAGAACACGAAGCCGAACGGCCCCGGCGTCGACATCCGTCCGGAGCAGGTCGGCCCGAAGTCCAAGAACGGCACACACGCCAAGCCGAAGAAGGGCACGGTCGGCCAGGTCCAGACCAAACCGAAGAGCCAGTCCGAAAGCGGTCCGAAGCACAAGGCTCCGAAGCGGCCGAAGGGCGCGGTGACGATTCGGCCGAAGCAGGAGAACAGCGCGCCGAAGCACAAGGCTCCGAAGACGACGAAGCCGAAGACCACCGCCCCGAAGACCACCAAGCCCAAGACCACCGCCCCGAAGACGACCAAGCCCAAGACCACCGCACCCAAGACGACCAAGCCCAAGACCACCGCACCCAAGACGACCAAGCCCAAGACCACCGCCCCGAAGACCACCAAGCCCAAGGCGGTCAAGCCCAAGAACTCCGCCGCGGTGACCGAGGCGTGCACGGTCGGCAGCGAGGAGATCCAGGAAGCGGGCAACACGCTGACCGACAAGCAGTCGGCAGCGCTGGTCTCGGACTGTGTCGACAACTCCCAGGTGGTCTGGTCGGAGCCGAGCGACGACCCGGTACTCGAGTGGATGGAAGACCAGGTCGCAGAGCTCTGACCGGGATCGCATGACGCACAACGCAGGGTCACATTGATCCTCTGAACCGATAGCGTTCTGCGCATGCCCCGCCATGTTTCTTCGCCTGCGATGCTGTCCTGGTGGCAGCGGATCGCGATCGGCCTTCCGGTGCTCCTACTCGCCGGTGTCGTGGCGGTCGCGCTCACCAGCGATGACCGCGGGTCGACGTCACGATCCGAGGTCGACACCGCCGGCGCTGCGGTGTCAATGCCGCCGGTTCCTGCAGTCGACGCCAAGGCGGAGACCACGCCCCGGCAGGTCGGCGGTGGGGCCGCACCGGCGCCAACACGTACCGGGGTCGAGACCGACGACGGAGCCGACGACAGCACCGGCCGAAACAACGACCAGGCCGAGCAGGACGACAAGTCGGGCAACGGCGACCCGGGGCCGAAGACCGACGGCGGCGACGGCGGATCGGATGAGCAGCACAACACCGACACCGGCGGGAACGGCGACGATAACAACAACGACGCGAGCAACAACGGCGGCGATGGCGACAACGACGACAAGTCGGATGGGCCGGAGCAGAACGACCCCGTCACCACCGATCCGAACACGGTGGATCTCGACGAGGCACTCGCCGCCTGCCGGTCGGCGCTCGGCAGCGGCAACGTCGACGCATCGGTCCTGCAGACCTGCGCCAACGCCCTCATCGGTACGCCCGTCGAGCAGCTTCAGGCCAACGTCGCGAGCTTCGTCGACAGCCTCGGGTGTCTGCTCCCCTACCTCTGTCGCAACTGACGACAGCGGCTCGCGCAGCAGAGGTCAGCGCAAGCGACGCGCGTACTCACTCGCCCAGTAGGTGAGGATGACGTCGGCGCCCGCTCGCCTGATGGACACCAGCGTCTCCTCGATCGCCCGGTCGCGCTCGATCCAACCGCTGGCGGCCGCGGCCTCGACCATGGCGTACTCACCGGAGATGTTGTAAGCGGCGACCGGGACGTTCACCTGCGCACGTACGCGCGCGACGACGTCGAGGTAGCTCATCGCCGGTTTGACCATGACGAGGTCGGCGCCCTCCTCGATGTCGAGCAACGTCTCGCGGATCGACTCTCGCGCGTTGGCGGGGTTCTGCTGGTACGTCGTGCGGTCACCTTGCAGCGACGAGTCGACCGCCTCCCGGAACGGTCCGAAGAACGCCGACGAGTACTTCACGGCGTACGCGAGGATCGAAGTGTCGATGTGCCCGGCGGCGTCGAGCGCGCGCCGAACGACACCGACCTGGCCGTCCATCATGCCGCTCGGACCGACCATGTGGACGCCGGCCTCCGCGTGGGCGACGCCCATCTTGGCGTACAGGTCGAGGGTGGCGTCGTTGTCGACGCGACCCCGCGAGTCAAGCACCCCGCAGTGGCCGTGATCGGTGAACTCATCGAGGCAGAGGTCGGACATCACGACCAGCGCATCGCCGACCTCGGCGACCGCATCGGCGATCGCGACGTTGAGGATGCCACCGGGGTCGAGCGCTCCCGATCCGGTCGCATCCTTACGCTCGGGCAGGCCGAAGAGCATCACCCCGCCGAGCCCGAGCTCGGCCGCCTCGGCGATCGCCCGCCGGGCGGTGTCGCGCGTGTGTTGCACGACCCCGGGCATGCTCTGGATCGGCGTTGGTTCGCTGCGTCCCTCGGCGACGAACATCGGCAGCACCAGGTTGCGCGGCTCGACCGATGTCTCCGCGACCAGGTTTCGTACGGCCGCTGAGGTACGCAGCCGACGCGGACGATCCTGTGGGAACACGGCGTCCTCCGAACCCGCTACCGGCTACGGCGGCGCGATGCGCCCTTGCGCTGCGACGGCTTCGTCACCGGGTCTCCGGCCTCGATCATCGCGAGGCGACGAGCGGCTCCGAAGTCGGCGAGTGCATCGGCGAGCACCTCGACGGACGGCTTCTCGGCCATCACGTCGACCCGCAGGCCGTGCTCCTCGGCGGTCTTGGCCGTTGCCGGGCCGATGCAGGCGATGATCGTGCTCGCATGCGGTTTGCCGGCGATGCCGACCAGGTTGCGGACCGTCGACGACGAGGTGAAGACGACGGCGTCGAACTTGCCAGTCTTGATCGCCTCGCGAGTCGGCGCGGGCGGCGGGGCGGCACGCACGGTTCGGTACGCCGTGACGTCGTCGACCTCCCAGCCCAGCTCGATCAGCCCGGCGACGAGCTGCTCGGTCGCGATGTCGGCGCGTGGCAGGAACACCCGGTTGATCGGGTCGAGCACATCGTCGTACGGCGGCCAGTCCTCGAGTAGACCGCGGGCGGACTGCTCGCCGGTGGGAATGCGGTCGGGGCGGATTCCCCAGGTCTCGATCGCCTCGGCCGTCTTGTCGCCGACCGCTGCGATCTTCAGCCCGGAGAAGGCGCGTGCATCGAGGCCGTACTCCTCGAACTTCTCGCGTACGGCGCGGACCGCGTTGACGCTGGTGAAGACGATCCACTCGTAGCGGCCCTCGACCAGGCCGCGGATCGCCTTGTCCATCTGCTGCGGGTTGCGCGGCGGCTCGACCGAGATGGTCGGCACTCCCTCGGAGACGGCGCCGTAGCCGTGCAGCCGCTGCGAAAGGCTCTCGGCCTGCTCCTTGGTGCGGGGTACGAGGATGCGCCAGCCGAACAGCGGCTTGGTCTCGAACCAGGACAGGGTCTCGCGCAGGTCGACGGTGTCGCCGATCACTGTGACGGCCGACGACGAGATCGACATCTTGCGAGTGTCTGCGGCGACGGTGGCCAGCGTCGAGACGATCGTCGACTGTGCGGTGGTCGTACCGACCTGGGTGATCGCGATCGGGGTCTCGCCCGATCGACCCGCCTCGACCAGCGCGTCGGCGACATCGGCCAAATGGTCGGCGGCCGAGAGCAGCACCAGCGTCTGGTCACCGGCGTACTGCTCCCAGTTGACCCGCGACTCGCCGACGCGCACCACCGACACCTCGCGCTTGGTACGCGTCGTCAGGGGTACGCCCGCGTACGCGGGTACGGCGGTGACGGGCGACAGACCGGGAACGATCTCGAAGGAGATATCGGCCTTGCTGCAGGCGATCGCCTCCTCGGGACCCGTTGCGTAGGTGAACGGGTCGCCGGCGAGCAGCCGGACGACGTTCTTACCCGACTTCGCATGCCGGACGACGAGGCGGCCGCGGATCGACGGGGTCAGCGGAGCACCCTCGTCGTTGGTGCCGCCGTCGATGATCTCGGCGCCTTCGGGCGCGAGCGAGGCGTGCTCGGGAAGCTCGGTGATGACGATGTCGGCGGCCGCCAGCAGCGCGGCCGCGCGTACCGTCAGCAGGCTCGCGTCACCCGGACCTGCGCCGACGAAGCTCACATGCCCGATCGGCCTCGCCACCTTGGGCTCACTCGGTTTCTCGGTGGCGGCCGAACGCTTGCGCGACGACGTCTTCTGCGTCGACCGCACGTCCTTCGACTTCGTCTTCGTGCCGGTCGCGGCGCTCTTCGTACGCGCGGTCGGCTTGGTCACGGTGGTGGTAGTCACAGAGTTCTTCTTCCTGGTCTGCCGTTGGCGTGCAGTCATCGGGCGACCTCCGCGATGAGCGAGGTCGCACCCTCGGCGAGCATCTCGGCAGCGAGACGCTCCCCCAATCCGGCGGCATCGCCGGGTTTACCGGTGGCGGACAATCGGATCGTCGGCGCACCGGACACGGCACCGACGACCGCTCTCAGCCAGAGCTCGTCACCGTCGTCGCCGATGGCGACCTCGGCGAGAGCTCCAACAGGGGCAGAACACCCAGCCTCGAGGTGAGCGAGGAGAGAGCGTTCTGCAGTGACGGCGGCTCGGGTGAAGCCGTCGTCGAGGTGCTCGTTGAGCAGCGCGTACGTCGCGGCATCGTCTGCGCGACATTCACATGCCAGAGCACCTTGCCCGGGTGCGGGCAACATCTGAAGTGGATCGAGAACCTCGGTCGCCTCTTCGGCACGGCCGATGCGAAGCAGCCCTGCCCGCGCGAGGACGACCGCATCGACCTCGCCGTCGCGCACCTTGCGGATCCGGGTGTCGACGTTGCCGCGGAGTCCGGTGACGGTGACACCGAGGCCGAGCGCGTTGAGCTGCGACTCGCGGCGCGGCGATCCGGTCGCGACGACCGAGCCCCGCGGCAGCTCGCCGAGGGTGAGCCAGTCGCGGGCGATGAGAACATCGCGCGGGTCCTCGCGCACTGGGATCGCAGCCAGCGAGATGCGCGGATCGGGCGTTGTCGGGAGGTCCTTCAGGGAGTGGACCGCGATGTCGATCCTGCCGTCGAGCAACGCGTCGCGCAGCGCCGAGATGAAGACACCCTGACCGCCGAAGCTGGTCAACGGCGCGCGGTTGACATCGCCCTCGGTCTTCACCGGCACCAGCTCGGTACGTAGACCGGTGGCCGCTTCGAACCGCTCGGCGATCTGACGCGACTGTGCCGTGGCGAGCGTACTCGCGCGAGTGCCGACGCGAAGTGTGTCGGTCATCGGGGGTCACCGTCCTCGGTTTGCAGGTCGACCCGGGTCACGGCGTCGACCGCTGCCTGGTCGAGGGAGAACAGCTCGGCGAGCGCATCGGCGTACGTGAGCCCGTCGGGCTGACCTGCTAGCTCCTTGATGCGCACGGTCGGCGCGTGCAGCAGCTTGTCGGCCACCCGACGTACGGTCTGGGAGAGCTCGCGGAACGTCTCGGCGTCGAGATCGGAGCGGCGAGCCGCGAGTCGTTCGAGCTCGGCGTCGACTACCTCGGTGGCCATCGTGCGCAGGGCCACGACGGTCGGCGTCACCCGCGCGGCATTACGCGCGGACAGGAAGGCCGAAACCTCGTTCTTCACGATGCCGCGGACGCCCGCGACGTCTTCGGCGACCGGCGCGTCGGCCAGTGACTCCGCCAGCTCGGCGAGACCGATGACGGTGACGCCCGGCAGCGCCGCAACGCCTTCTTCCACGTCGCGCGGGAGGGCGAGGTCGACGATCACGTAGGGGCGTTCGGTGCCGCGTCGGGCGAGCGCGTCGGCGACGTCGTCGACCCCGATCACGGTGCCGGTAGCACCGGTGCCGGACACGACGATGTCGGCATTCGCCAGCTCTGTCGGGAGATCCGCCAACGCGGCCGCTCGGCCGCCGACGCTCTCGGCGAGCCGCTCCGCGCGATCGGCCGTGCGGTTGACGACGACGATCTCGCGCGCGCCGCGACGCGATGCGATCGCCACGGTCAGACCCGACATCGCGCCGGCTCCCACGACGAGAACGCGTGCATCGGCAAGTGCCGTCGAGGTCGCCTCGACGCGGTCGAGCGCGGACGACACGACGGACGGGCCGGCTTGGTCGATGCCGGTCTCGGCATGACCTCGCTTGCCGACGCGCAATGCCTGCTGGAACAGCACGTTGAGCTCGGTGCCGACCGTGCCCAGCTCCTGGCCGCGCTGCAGCGCAACGCGTACCTGCCCGAGGATCTGGCTCTCGCCGACGACCATCGAATCGAGCCCGGAGGCGACTGCGAACAGATGCGCGACCGCTGCGTCGTCGTAGTGCACGTACAGGTTGGACACGATGTCTTCGCGAGCCATATCTGCCTGATCGGCAAGCAGGGTTGAGACATCGTCGACGCTGCCATGGAACCGGTCGACAGATACGTACATCTCGATGCGGTTGCAGGTGGAGACGACGAGCGCCTCGCCGACGTGTGCGGTGTCGATCGCGAGCCGGTGCAGCTTCGCGATCGCGGCCTCGTCGAGGGTGAGCCGCTCGAGGGTCGAAACGGGCGCAGTGTGGTGGGAGACACCGACCACGAGAACGCTCACAGCTGACCCACCTCCTGCGTCGTCTTGCGCTGCTCGTGGTACGCGAGGATCTGCAGCTCGGTGGACAGGTCGACCTTGCGTACCTCTACGTTGTCGGGCACCGACAACACGGTCGGCGCGAAGTTCAAGATGCTCGTGACACCCGATTTGACGAGCCGGTCGGCCACCTCTTGTGCGGCGCCGCCTGGCGTGGAGATGACGCCGATCGAGATGCGCAGCTCGCTGATGAGCCGGGGTAGGTCGTCGACGGAATCGATGATGAGCTCACCGTGCCGCTCGCCGACCCGAGCCGGATCGCCGTCGACGAGCGCGACGATGCGGAACCCCCTCGAGGTGAAGCCGCCGTACTTCGACAGCGCCTGGCCGAGGTTTCCGATACCGATGATGACGACCCGCCAGTCTTGGGTGAGGCCGATCTCGCGAGCGATCTGGTAGCGGAGGTACTCGACGTCGTAGCCGACACCGCGCGTACCGTAAGAGCCCAGGTAGGAGAGGTCCTTGCGCAGCTTCGCGGAGTTCACACCCGCGGCGCTCGCGAGTTCCTGCGACGACGACGTCTCGATGCCGCGATCGGCGAGCGCGGTCAGCGCCCGCAGGTACACCGGCAGCCGTGCCACGGTGGCATCGGGTATGCCACGAGCGCCACGGGCGTCAGCCGATACGGGCGTAGGAAGGTCGCCCGAGCCGGCGGGGCCCGTTGGGGTGCGCATGTCCGTCACTAGTTCTCCTGCCGCACGCCTGCCGAACCCGTGCCATTTGGCGCGATAGAGGCGGCGGTCCGTCTACTCTAGGAGTTTGTGAACGTGAGAACAAAATCGAGCCAACGGATCGTCCGATATCCGTGACCCAGGTCACTCGGGGAGTCAGGTGCGACCGAGCGCCTTCCGCAACCGTGCCGGATCGACCCGCCAGAAATCGTGCTGTCGGCCGTCTACGAACGTCACCGGAATCTGCTCGCCGTACGTACGCATCGCCTCGGCGTCGGCGGAGATATCGCTTTCGCTCCAGCCGACGCCGAGCTCGCTGCACACCGATTCGATGATCGCGACGGCGTTCTCGCACAGATGACAGCCCGGTTTGGTCAGTACCTCGACCCTCGGCTGCTCGGTCACGACAACCCCAACGACTCGCGTCTGGCCTGCGCCCGAAGACGACCCTTCGCCACCTTGCCGTTGGCCGAATGCGGTAGATCGGTCGTGACGGTGATGTGCTTGGGCCACTTGAACCTGGCCAGCCGCGACTCGCAATGCGACCGGACGACGTCGACGAGGTCCGATACGTTCGCCCGCTGCTCGGCAGGTACGACGAAAGCCTGTACCGCCTCGCCCGACTCGGGGTCGGGTACGCCGATCACGGCCGCCTCGGAGATCTCGGGGAGCTCGACCATGACGTCCTCGACCTCGGACGGGTACACGTTGAAACCGGAGACGATCACCAGCTCGCGCAACCGGTCGACGAGGGAGAGATCACCGTCGCGGTCGAGCACGCCGACGTCTCCGGTCGCGTACCAGCCGTCGGGCTGTGGGCCTTCCCGGCCGTCGGGCCAGTAGCCGGAGAACAGGTTGGGTCCGCGTACCCAGATCTCACCCGGATCGCCGGAGTGTGCGTCGCGACCCGACCCGTCGATCACCCGCAGCTCGAGACCGGGTAGGGGCGCACCGACCGATCCCGCCTTCGGTGACCCATCGGATTCGCGGCCGCGGGCGGTGAGCGTCGAGGTGATGACGGGTGCCGCCTCGGTCAGGCCGTAGCCCTGTTCGATTGCGACACCGCTGGACTCGACGAACAGCTCGGTGAGGTCCTGATCGAGCGCGGCCGCCCCGGACAGCACCAACTGCACATCCGCGAGCTTCTCGCGCAGGTCATCTCGGCCGGCCCATGCGGCCACGACGGGCGGCGCAATCGGGATGTTCGTGACGCCGTGCCGGGACACGACCTCGAGGGTCTTCTCGTGGTCGAACCGGTCTACCAGCACGAGACGGGCACCGGTACGCAAGACCTGGCCGAGTACGACGTTGAGTCCGTAGATGTGGAACAACGGCAACAGGCCGAGCACGATGTCCTTGGAGGTCATCGGCTGCGGCTCGATCCGCCCGACCTGCTCGATGTCGGCGAGCAGCGCCCGGTGGCTCAGCATCACGCCTCGCGGGTTGCCGCTCGTACCCGAGGTGTACAGGAGCGCGGCCAGCGTCTCGGGATCACTCGGGCTCGCGATCTGCGTGGCGGGTGCAGCGTCAAGGTACGACTCGAACGCCGTCTCATTGACGTCGGCGTACCCGCCGACGACCACGATCGTCGGAACACTCGCTCGCGAGCGCAGCCCCACATCGGCGGTGTCGAGCGCGGCGGCGAGCCCCCCGACGGCTGCGCGCACGCTGTCGACCGTCACCTCATCGCAGACGACGACTCGCGTGCCGGAGTCGGCGATCATCCGCATGAGTTCGCCAGTGGCCGACCACGGGTTCATCGGAACGACGACATGACCCCCGCGAAGCGCCCCGAGATAGGTCGCCACGAATTCGATCCGATTCGTCATCGCCAGCGCGACTCGATGCCCCGCCACGAGGCCGCTGCCGGCGAATGCCCGGGCGACCGATGTCGCCAGGTCGTCGAGCTCGCCCCAGGTCTTCGTACGTCCTTCCCCGAAGGACTCGATGAGGGCCAGGTCGTCGGTGCCGACCTGCGCGCGTTCGCTCGCCAACGCGCTCACATTCACCGTGGGGATCGTCACTCGTCGAGTCTGTCACAGTGAGTATTGGCGTCAGGCCGAGCCCTTGAGCCATAGGGATTCGGAGAACGCGCCGCCTCCCGGCTACGGCCAGCCGATACCCTCGAACCGTGGTCACACGTCGTCGTAACCTCCGCGCGCGATCGGTGCTGGCCGGCGAGGCCGCAGCGGCATCCGCCGAGGTCGAGGCGGCGCTCGATCTCGAGCCCGACCCGCAGGCCGCCGCCTTCTTCGACGTCGACAACACGATCATGCAGGGCGCTTCGATCTTCTATCTGATGCGTGGCCTGTACCGCCGGGAGTTCTTCCGTACGCGCGACATCACCCGAGCGGCATGGCAGCAGGCGTACTTCCGCATCGTCGGCTCCGAAGACCCCGACCACATCGAACAGGCCCGATCATCGGCCCTTGCCTTCATCGCGGGCCACAGCGTCGAGGAGCTGGAGACACTCGGCGCCGAGATCTTCGAGGAGGCGATGGCGCATCGCATCTGGCCGGGTACGAAGGCCCTCGCCCAACAGCACCTCGACCACGGTCAGCGGGTCTGGCTGGTGACGGCCGCTCCCGTCGAGATCGCCGACATCATCGCGTCTCGCCTCGGCCTCACCGGCGCGCTCGGGACAGTCGCAGAGCATGTCGACGGCATCTACACGGGCCGTCTCACCGGTGAGATGCTGCACGGCCCGGCGAAGGCCGAGGCCGTCATCGCTCTCGCGCGGCGAGAGGGCCTCGCCCTGGAACGCTGCTCGGCGTACTCCGACTCTGCCAACGACCTGCCGATGCTCTCCCTCGTCGGTGACCCGTGCGCGGTGAACCCGGATCGCAAACTGCTCAAGCATGCGCGTGCTCACGGCTGGCGCATTCGTGACTATCGGTCCGGCCGCCGGGCGGCGAAGGGGGCGTTCGTCAGCACCGCGACGGCCGGTGCGATCACCCTCGGCATCGCCGCCGGCCTTCGATTCAGACGGCGACGCGCCACCGCACGTCGAGATTGAAAACTTGAAATCCCCTGCTCACCTGCGGATTCGATAGAAATCCGTATCAACTGGCGAAACACGCAGAGTAGTCGCGGCCCGATTTCGGTAGCATCGCCGAGCACACGTCAACGTGCTGCATGAGGGAGGGCCGAGTCATCGTCGCCAGGGCGTGTGAGCTCGATGCTCTGCCTGTGCTGCGAGCCGTCATTCTGTACGCGCGTTCGCATCCTTCACTTTCCGCGTCCGGTCTCGAGACCGCGATCGCATACGCCGTTCGCGGCCACGCCGGACCGTCGAGTCCGCAGTCGGCCGGCTCACCGCCCGACGATGACCCCGAGCGCAACCGCATCGTCGCGCTCGTCGAGCTCGCCCAGTCCGGTGACAGCGAGGCGTTCGGCCAGCTGTACGACCACTACGCCGACCAGATCTTCCGCTACGTGTACTACCGCGTCGGCGAACGCACCCTGGCCGAGGACCTCACCGGCGACGCGTTCGTACGCGCGTTGCGTGCACTGCCGCGCTTCACCTGGCAGGGCACCGACTTCGGCGCCTGGCTGACGACGATCGCCCGCAACCTGATCACCGATCACTACAAGAGCAGCCGGACCAAGCGCGAGATCGTCGCCGACGAACTACCCGAGACCAACGACACCCGTAGCGGACCCGAGCAGGCGGCGATCGCAAACGACGCACACGACGCGTTGATCCGCGCTATGCAGGACCTCCCCGACGACCAGCGCGAGTGCCTGACCTCACGCTTCATCTTGGAGCGCTCCATCGCGGAGACCTCGGCGATCATGGGCCGTTCGCCGGGCGCGATCAAGCAGCTCCAGCTGCGGGCGATCCGGGCGCTCGCACGCACGATCCCCGGTGAGATGCGATGAGTCACACCGTGGAGCACCTTCGTAACCTCCGATGCCGCCCGGTCGTTGTACCGAGCGGATCAAACCTCCGGACAGGACAACCGACATGAACGGCCGATTGTGGGGTGGTCGACGCGCCGACGCGTTCCAGGACGCTCTGGATGGCCAGGTCGACCTCACTGAGTACGAGCTCACCGAGTTCGTACGTCTTGCGCATGCCCTGCGCGAGATGGCGCCGGCCACGCTCGGTAATGAGGCCCGCAGTTCGATGCGGGCACGCCTGGTAGCCGAAGCCGAGACGGTTCTCGGCGGCGCAACTGTTCCTCCGCCGCCCCTGCGTAAACCGAAGCGCCGCAAGCTGCGTATCGCGGCCGGCTCGACGGCCGCCGTCGCGGCGATCTCCGCGGGCCTCGTCACGATGAGCGCCGATGCCCTCCCCGGCGACGTCCTGTACCCGATCAAACGCGGCGTCGAGCAGGTCGAGCTCACCGTCGGAGGCGGCGGCGCGGCCGGAACCGGTCAGACCCGACTCGACCATGCCGCCGAACGCCTCGACGAGGCCGAGCAACTGGCGAGGGGCGGCAAGGCAGACCGCGTCGGCGGCGTACTCGACGACTTCTCCAGCGATGCAGAGGCGGGCACCGAACAACTGCTCCGCGCGTACGCCTCCGATGGCAACGACGCGCAGGTCGAAGAGATCCGCGCGTTCGCAAACGCTTCCGCCGATCGGCTCCGGGCCATCGCGCCGATGCTCGGCAGCTCGAGCCGGAGTTCCTTGCAGGCCGCCATCGACACCGTCACCTCGATCGACCGCAGGGCCGTCGCAGTGTGTCCGGCGTGCGCGGGCGGCCCGACCGTACAGGTCCCGTTCGATCCCGAACATCTCGGCTCGTTGCCGGAAAGAGACCCCGAAGACACCGACGAGCAGCAGGGTGACAACAGCCACGACGACGTCGTCGCCGAGCCCGACGACCTGCCGAACGGCACGGACCTGCCGGATCTCGATCCGACGCCCGACAAGAACGGCGCCGACGACAGCGACCACGACGATACGGACTCGGGCGACAACGATCCGCAGCTGGAAGGCGATTCCGTCGTCGGCTCGGACCAGTCCGATTCCGTACGTCCCGACGATGACGACTCGACCGGACACGATCTGCCTGACCTACCCGATCTGCCGGGTATCGACGAGAAGTCGGGCAGCATCGTCGAGAGCCTCCCGCTCGGGCCCGTACACGACGTACTCGATCCCGTGCAGACGCTCATCGATCAGCTCGGTCCCATCGGTGACCTGCTCTCACCGGTGCTCGGAAGCGGGAATCAGTCCGATGAGGACGGAAAGACCGGTAAGAACGGTAAGAACGACGACCGTCCGCTCGAGGACCTCCTCGGCCCGGTAGTCGGCCAAGACGACGCCGATGCCGATGATCGCGACAGCGATAAACCGGATGCCGATCTCGATCCGACCCAAGACACCACTACCGACGACGAGGACGACGGCGAAGTCGAGGGTGAGGTCGACGGCGACACTGACGACTCCGACGGCTTGATCGATGGCGTCACTGGCACGAATGACGCCCCACCCGTCGAGGAAGAGGATTTGGATCCCCTCGAGAACGGCGCCACCGACGGCGCCACGGGCGAGTAGCCGAACCCGGTCTAGAAGAACACGCCCTTGCGCTCGACGAGCAGGTTGAAGAGCGTCTGCTGAATCGTCTCGCGAACCTGGTCGGTGACGTTGAAGATGAGCATCGGGTCGTCGGCGGCGTCGCTGGGGTACGCGTCGGTGCGGATCGGCTCGCCGAACTCGATCACCCATTTGCTCGGCAACGGGATCAGCCCGAGCGGGCCGAGCAGCGGGAAGAACGGCGTGATCGGGATGTACGGAACACCGAGCAGCCTGGCCAGGGACGGGATATTGCCGACCAGCGGATAGATCTCCTCGGCCCCGACGATCGAGCACGGCACGATGGGGACGCCGGTACGCATTGCTGCGGATACGAAGCCACCGCGGCCGAAACGTTGCAGTTTGTACCGCTCGGAGTACGGCTTGCCGATGCCTTTGAAACCCTCGGGCCACACGCCGACGAGCTCGCCCTGTCGGAGCAGACGCTCGGCGTCCTCGTTACAGGCGAGCGTCGCTCCGCCCTTACGTGCGACCTCCGAGATGAACGGCAGAGTGAAAACCAGATCGGCGGCGAGCATCCGCAGGTGCCGATCGGCATGGTCGTGTACGACGAGCGACGTCATGATGGCGTCGACGGGAATGGTGCCGGAGTGGTTGGCGACGAGCAGGACACCGTCCTCGCTCGGGATGTTGTCGGCCCCGCGTACCTCGATCCGGAACCACTTCTGCGCGATGGGCCGCGCGATCGCCAACCCGAGCCGCGCGGTCAGCTCGGGGTCGAATCCGAACTCGTCGATCGGGTAGTCGCCGGAGAGCCGCCGGCGCAGCAGCGCAACCCACTCGGCGAGGCGGCGCTCCCACTCACGGCCGAGCACCTCGCGCGCGCCACCCGCGACGGCATCCATCAGGTCGGCGGCGGGAATGCCCCGCCGAGCTGACGGATCGGATTCGCGCGTGCTGTCGGCCGGCGGATCGGGCTGCGCATTGGGAGTGTCGCGTCCGCCTCCGACGAGTGCACGTGCAGCAGAGGACGCGGTCCGGCGTCGGCCGCGGCCGGGTCTGCCGCGTGCGCCGATCGGGATGATCTCCGCGTCACCCACGCGCGCCCCCGACGAATGCGAACGGGCCGGGCTCGAGGGTCGCGGCGAATGCGTCGATGATCTGCTCGGTTGTCCACTTCGGCTCGTACCCGAAGATCTCACGCAGTGCGGTGATGTCGAGTCCGCGTCCGTGCATGAAGTACGGCCGCAGATCTGTCGGCAGTGAGATGCCGGCCACCCGCCCGATAGTCGGGGTGACCGTGCCGAAGGCAGGCGCGGGGATGCGGATCAGCGGCCGGTGAAGTCGTCGCGCGATCTGGCTCAGCAGCATCGGCCCGTCGCCGGCGACGTTGAACGTGCCGGGTCGGTCGCTGGTGGTGGCCAGACGCAGCACCTCAAGGGCGTCCTCCTCGTGCAGGAACTGCATCCGGGGGTCGAAGCCCAGCACGCCGGGGATCGCAGGTAGCCGGAAGTACGAAGCGAGCACGGTGTCGACGCTCGGACTGATCACCATCGCCATTCGCAGCGTGGTGATCGAGACGTCCGGTCGGCGCCGGCCGAACCCGCGAACATAACCCTCGGCCTCGATCAGGTCCTTCGGATAGCCCGAGGAGACACCGCCCTTCGGCGGCATCGACTCGGTGAACATCGCGACGTTGCGTGACGACGTGCCGTAGACGGCACCGGACGACTGGAGTACGAACCGCTCGACGCCCGGAGCGCGCTGACAGGCAGCCAGCAACTGCATGGTGCCGATGACATTGAGTTCCTTCGCCGGGCCACGGGGGCCGCGAGCAGGGCCGACGCCGAGGTGGACGACGGTGTCGACCTCCTCGACCGCGAGTACCTTACCGACGACGGGCGTACGAATGTCCGCGCGTACGTATTTGACCCCGGTCAGGTCGATCCGGGGCGGATAGACGTCGAGCCCGACTACCTTGTCGACGTCAGGAACGGTGGCGAGAAGCCGTGCGAACCTGGCACCGAGGTCACGCGAGACACCGGTGACGAGGACGACTCGCCCCATTCGACCTCCCTACAGCACCGAAGCGTTCGATGTGGCTGTACGGCCTACTTGCCGAGACGACGGCGCTGCACCCGCGTACGCTTCAGCATCTTGCGGTGCTTCTTCTTGGCCATGCGCTTGCGGCGCTTCTTGACGACGGAGCCCACGTTTCACCCTTGCTCATTGGTATCGAAACAACACAAGGCTACCGGTAGGTGGACGGCCACAGCGCGGCAGTGTCCGCATAGCCGGTCACAGCGACTAACCGGCCTGGTAGTACGAGCGACGCAGGTACTCTTCAACGGCCTTCTCGGGCACGCGAAACGATCGACCGACGCGAATGGCATCGAGCTGCCCCCCGTGCACCAGGCGGTAGACAGTCATCTTCGAGACGCGCATTCGAGCGGCCACCTCAGCGACGGTCAAGAACGGACCACCTGCGGGCGGAACGTTGTCGCGTTCGGTTGAGCTCATTGGTCTTCGCCTGCCTTCAAACGTGATCGAAACCCCGGCCCTCGGGGGAATGTCACTTGGCGTGAGCGTAGTGCCTCATGGGGCCATTGCGAAAGGAGTGATCGCCGAAAGTACTCGATTTTAGCGTGTCGCGCTTGACCTGGGGCCAAAATACTTCCGACATTCGTCTGACCGGCTCACGGCATCGGGTCCAGCCCGAGCAACGGGAACGCCTCCTTGCGGGTCGCCATGATCGACCGATCGAGCCACGTGCCCGGGTCGTACCCCTCGGTCCAGTCTCGGTACGAAATGGCTTGGTTGTCGGTCATCCGCATCGGCGCCTCGCGGCCGCTGAGATCGTGTACGCGGCTCCGCCAGTTCGGTGGCGTCGCCGTCGTCGGATCGATCGGGCGGTCACCGACGATCGCCAGCAGATGGGTCCAGCTGCGAGGGACGACCTTGAGCACGGCGTACCCGCCGCCGCCGAGCGAGATCCAGCGGCTGTCCGGCAGCTTCGCCGCGAGATCGCGCACGGCGAGGTACGACGCGCGTTGGCCGTCGACGCTGAGCATCAGGTTCGTGAGCGGGTCGTTCGCATGGGAGTCGCAGCCGTGCTGGCTGACGATGATCTCGGGCTCGAACGCCTCCACCACCTGCGGCACCACGGCATGGAAGGCCCGCAGCCACCCCGAGTCGGAGGTGCCCGGCGGGAGAGCGACGTTGACGGCCGAACCTTCCGCGTCGGGCCCACCGACCTCGGTCGGTAGCCCGGTGCCAGGGAAGAGCGTCTGCGGCGTCTCATGCAACGACACGGTGAGTACGCGCGGGTCGTTGTAGAACACCTCCTGCACGCCGTCGCCGTGGTGTGCGTCGATGTCGACGTACGCGACCTTCGACGCGCCGTTGTCGAGCAGCCAGCGGATTGCCACCGCGGCATCGTTGTAGATGCAGAAGCCGCTGGCGTTGCCGGGCATCGCATGGTGCAGTCCACCGGCGATGTTGACCGCCCGCGTACGCTCGCCGGTCCAGACTCGTCGGGCGGCCTCTACCGATGCGCCGACGATGAGCGCGCTCGCGTCGTGCATGTGCTCGAACGTCGGGTCATCGTCGGTGCCGAGCCCGTACGCGACCTTCGGCTCGTACGGCCGCGCACTCACCTCGCGTACCGCCTCGATGTAGTCGCGTGTGTGCACGGTGGTGAGCAGATCGTCCGACGCAGACTGCGCCCCGACGATCGGTAGCACCGCATCGTCGATCACGCCGAGCTCGCGGGCAAGCGCGATCGTGAGCTCGATCCGTATCGGCGCCATCGGGTGAGATGGCCCGAAGTTGTAGGAGGTGAGCTGCTCGTCGAAGACGGCGCATGCGGATCCGGGCACGTCTGTCACGATAGACCGCGCGATCCGCCGACTACCTGCGGTGGCTCGAAGGCGCGTACCTCCGGCAACTCTCCTGCCACACGCTCGATCTCGACAAGCGTCGAGCCCGGCGACGGACCCTGCGCCAACCGGGAGGTGCCTTCGTCTCTGGTGAGGACGTTCGGGTTGCCGTGCCGACACATCCCCTCACCCGACGCGCTCGGTGCGGGATCGAACCACGCGCCCGTCGCGATCACCGCAACACCGGGTCGCCGGTTCGTGTCGAGACGCACGCCGGCCAGCATCGACCCGCGGTCGTTGAACACGCGCACGACGTCACCGTCACCGATGCCCCTCGCCGCGGCATCGTCGGGGTGCAGCGTGATCGGCTCGCGATCAGAGACCTTCGACTGTCGGCTGAGCGCGCCGCCGTCGAACTGCGAGTGGAGCCGGGTGCTCGGCTGGTTGGACAGCAGCTGCAGCGGGTACGTCTCCGCGAGAGCCGAGCCGAGCCACTCTCGCGGCTCCAGCCAGACCGGATGGCCGGGACAGTCGTCGTACCCGAAACCGGCGATGGTCTCGGAGTAGATCTCGATGCGGCCGGACGGCGTTGCGAGCCGGTACTCGTCGGGATCGTCGCGTAGCCGGCCGAAGTCGCCGGCGACAACGGACGTGGCCTCGGGAGTCTCGAACCCTCCTGCCCGCCAGAACTCCGCTGCGCTTGGCGCTTCGACACCGAGGTCGCCGAGCGTTCGGCGCGTACGCTCGTACAGCTCGTCGACCCATTCGTCGGCGGTACGCCCCTCGGTGAACTCCTTGTCGATACCGAGCACCTCGGCGATGCCGGAGAACGCCTCGTAGTCGGTGCGTACGCCCGCTGGTGGTTCGGCGGCGCGTTCCATCGCCGACAACGACAGGTCACTCGAGCCGGCGGCGAAGTCGCGGCGCTCGAGCGGTGTCGCAACGGGGAAGACGATGTCGGAGAAGCGGGTGAGGGGGTTCCACCACGAGTCGTGGGCGATCACCGTCTCCGGACGCTGCCAGGCGCGGGAGAGCTTGTTGAGGTCCTGATGGTGGTGGAACGGGTTGCCGCCCGCCCAGTAGATGAGCCGCAGATCGGGGTACGTACGCCGCTGGCCGTTGTAGCCGTACGTACCGCCCGGATCGAGCAGCGCGTCGGCGATGCGTGCCACCGGAATCGTCGTCGACACGGCGTTGTCGCCCTGCGGCAGGGAGGCAACGGGCCAACGACGGGCGCGTACACCGGTCTTGTTGATGCCGAGCCCCGACGCGACTCCGCCGCCTGGCCGGCCCATACTGCCCGACATCGCGGCGAGCACGACGCCCATCCAGTACGGCTGCTCGCCGTGGTCTTGGCGCTGGATGGACCAGCTCAGGTTGATGACCGTTCGGCTGGTCGCGATCTGGCGGGCGAGGTCGCCGATCGCCGCCGCGTCGATGCCGCTGATCGCGGCCGCCCACTCGGGCGTTTTGGCTATGCCGTCGTCGAGACCGCGCAAGTAGCGTTCGAAACGGTCGTAGCCGACACAGCCTCGAGCGAGGAACTCTCGGTCGTGGAGGCCCTCGGCCTGCAGTACGTACGCCAGTGCAAGCATGACGGCGACGTCGGTGCCCGGCCGGATCGCCAGCCAGTCGGCGTCGAGCTCGGGCGCGGTGTCGGTGCCGAGCGGGGAGAGCGTGACGAATCGAACGCCGGCGTCCTTGGCCCTGCGCTGCCACTCGACCTGCTCTGCGCGACCCTGGCCGCCGGAGTTGAGCTGGGCGTTCTTGGTCGCCATGCCGCCGAAGGAGACGACAAGGTCGCCGTGCTCGGCGATCGCCGGCCACATCGCTCCGCGCTGCCACAGACTCCACGGGTCGCCGCCGATGATGTGCGGCAGGATGACCTCCATCGCACCGACGCTGTACGAGCCGACCGAGTCGGTGTAGCCGCCGAGGCACCGCAGGAACCGATGGATCTGGCTCTGCGGATGATGGAACCGCCCGGCACTCCCCCAGCCGTACGATCCGCCGTAGATCGCCTCGTTGCCGTGGGTGTCGATGACCCGGCGCAGCTCGGACGCGGCCAGCTCGGTTGCGCGCTCCCAGCTGACCGCCACGAATGGGTCGCTGCCCCGGTTGTTGCCCACACGACTGGGACCGTTGTCGAGCCAGCCCTTGCGCACCATCGGCTCGGTCAGACGGAACGGCGCGTACAACGCATCGGTCATGCCCGGCCCGATCCGCGAGACGGTCGAGTCGCCCGGCAGCGGGCGTACCTCGACCACTCGGCTGCCGTCCGACACGACGTCGTATCGGCCCCAGTGCAGCGCGGTGCGCGTCACTCTCGTCATGTCACCAGTGTGCGGGGGTGCCGCCGAACGAAGTGGCGCGGGTATGCTGGCCGGGTGAGTACGCACCGAATCTGCACCTGGTGGCCCGCCTCCTAGGCGGACCGGTTCTCGCGTACCCAACTCAAACCATCCATCCGCCTCGCACGGGGCGGATGTTGTGCTGTGTGCGAGGCCGTCGAAGGGACGACCCATGACACACCAGCCCAGCCGGCAACTGAGCCTGATCACCCCAAGCGGACACCTGACACTCGGCAACCTGCTCGGTGCGCTCCGACCGATGCGCGATGCGACGTCGACCGGCGACTGCTTCTACGGCATCTCCGATCTGCACGCGTTGACGATCCCGCACGACCCGGCGACGCTGCGCTCCGTACGCGCCGAACTCGCGGCGTTGATGCTCGCTAGCGGACTCGACCCTGCCTCGGCGACGTTGTTCATCCAGAGCAGGGTGTCGACGCACAGCGAGCTGCTCTACCTGCTCGAGTGCACCGCTTCGATGGGTGAGACCGGCCGGATGATCCAGTACAAGGAGAAGGGCCGTGGCCGCACCGACACTCGGGTCTCGCTGTTCACGTACCCGATCCTGATGGCTGCCGACATCCTGCTCTACCGTGCGACCGAGGTTCCGGTAGGCGAAGACCAGCGCCAACATGTCGAGCTCGCCCGAGAACTGGCCCAGCGGTTCAACCATCGCTACGGCGAGGTCTTCACCGTCCCGCGAGCCGTCACGCCGAAGGTCGCGGCCCGGGTGATGGACCTCTCGGATCCGACGGCCAAGATGAGCAAATCGGCGGCATCCGGCTCGGGCACGATCTTCCTGCTCGACCCGCCCGACGTCGTACGCCGCAAGGTCTCCCGCGCCGTCACCGACTCGCGCGGCATCGTCGCGTACGACCGCGAGGGCCAGCCTGGCGTAGCAAACCTGATCGACGTCGCGGCCGGATGCACCGGGCGCGCTCCGACCGAGATCGCCGCCGCGCACGGTACGTACGGTGCGCTGAAGAGCGCCGTCACCGACGCCGTCGTCGCAACGCTCGAACCGATCCAAAAGGCGTACGCAGACCTCTCCGCCGATCAGGTCGAAGCCGTGTTCGCCGACGGATCGCGCCGGGCCACTGCGGCCGCCGCGCCGGTCGTCGATGCGGCGCGGCGGGCGATCGGGTTGTGAGCGAGCCGGCGGCGTTCAGCTGGCCTGCGGCGCCGACCAAGCACCCGCTGCCGCGGCGGCGACGGCATAGGCGGCGAACGTGCGCGGCTCGCGACCGAGCACCTGACGTACCCCGTCGGTCGGTTCCGTCAACAACCCGCGACGCATCTCGGCGAACATCGCGGAGAGCCCTTCGGCGTCTTCCTTCGATATCCCAGCGTTGGCCTGCTCGGACACGAACTCCGCGGATGGCATGTCGATGAAGGTCACGTCGCACTCGATCGCCTTGGAGATGAGGCGGATGGCCTCGTCCCAGGTCAATGACTCCGGGCCCGTGACCTCAACGATCTCGTCCACGTGGTCGCTTCGGGTCAGCAGCGCCACCGCCACGTCGGCGACGTCGTCAACGTCGACGAACGGCTCCGGGACTCCGCCGACGGGCAGCCCGAGCGCGCCGGCCATGATCGGCTCCCAGAACGCGTCCTCGCTGAAGTTCTGCGCAAAGTTGCTAGCCCGAACGATGGACCACTGCACACCGGACGCTTGTACGGCTTGCTCCAAAGCGAGCATGTCTTCGCCGAATCCCGGCTCCCACGTGTTCGCGCCCCTGCCGGACAGCGCCACGAACCGACGAATGCCGACCGACACAGCGTGGTCGACGAACTCTCGGATCGGAACGGGAGTCAGCGGCAGCGCAATGTAGGTGGTCGACACGCCGTCGAGGGCCGCGTCCCAGGTCGATCGATCCGTCCAGTCGAAGCGGACTTCGCTCGTACGCGAGGCTGCACGCACGGGCCGGTCGGCGGCGCTGAGACGTGCCTGGATCCGGCGCCCGGTCTTGCCGGAGGCACCGAGCAGCAGGATGGGCGAGTCGGGCGATTGCGTTGCTGATCTGTCTGTCATGTCACCAGCCAAGTACGGAGCGGCTGGACGATCCATGGACGACGATCCAATCCTCATGTCTATTCGTCTAGCATCACCATCATGGATGCGTTATCGGATCTGCTTCGGGGAGTGCGGGCGGACGGCGTGCAAGTGAGCAGCCGCACACCGGCCCCACCGTGGGCGCTGCGAGTAGAGACCGGCTCACCGCTCACTCTGTGCTCGCCCATGCAGGGCGAGGGCTGGCTCAGCTTGCCCGGCTCGGAAGAACGAACCCTGCTACGTGCGGGCGACACGGCCGTCATACGCGGCCCGCTGACGTTCTCGTACGTCGATGGCCCTGATTCGAACGCCGCGGTCTGCGAAGAGCTGTGCTACTCCGACTCGCCGACGACGCTGTCGACCGAGTGTTCCGAGGCGCCCGAGGGATCGAGTTCGCTGTTGGTAGCAGAGTTCCCCGTACGCGGCGAAGTCGGTGGCCGTCTCCTCGAGGCACTGCCACCGCTGCTGGTCGTCCCTGCCGAACCTGCCTGCGGGGACATCCTCGATTACATCAGCGCCGAACTCCAAGTGAATCGACCGGGCCAGCGGATCGTACTGGAGCGCCTGCTCGACTGGATTCTGGTCTGCACGCTGCGGGCCTGGTTCGACTCCTCCGACAGCGCAGCTCCGGCGTGGTACCACGCGATGACGGACCCCGTCGTGGGCGTCGCGCTACGTGCCATCCACGACGACCACGCTCAGCCGTGGACCGTTGCCTCACTCGCCCGCACAACAGGTGTCTCCCGCGCATCGCTCGCAAAACGCTTCACCGACCTGGTCGGTCAACCGCCGCTCGCCTACCTCACCGACTGGCGGATGGCCGTAGCCGCAGACCTACTCGCCGAGCCCGGTCCGACCGTCGCCCAAGTCGCCCGCCAGGTCGGCTATGCCGATGCGTTCGGATTCAGCTCAGCGTTCAAACGAACGCGGGGAATCACCCCGAGTGAGTACCGTCGCGGACGGCCCAGTGACGAGGCGGTCTCTGCCCGGTGAGGAGAGACTCCAGGGAGGCTCGATCGCCGGTCACCCCGGTTCTGTCGGTCCCGATTCTGCGGTCCCGCCTTCATCGTTTCCCTTGCGCTTCGGTGCAGACCGCTTTGGCGGCGACGAGGATCCGTTCCTATTCGGTTGGGGTTGCTTGTCGGCTGGCCCGACCTTGCGGTCCTTTGGGCTGGCCGCACCGTTCCACGTGACCCTTCGAAAAGATTCTCAAAATACTTCGTTTCCCCTTGTGGATAAGGCCTTCTGAGGACTCTTCTTGTCAGTGGCGGCTGGCATGATGACGGTTATGAGGACGGCGAACCTGATCGACGATGTCGAGACCACCGACGGTCTCGACGTTGCTGCGGCCGCTCGTGCTCAGCTCGCCCGTACGGAGGCCGCACAGTTCGATGCGGTGTTGGCGTATCTGCGGCAGATCGCGTCGGAGCCGCTCGCGCAGGCGGGTGGGGTGAATGAGTGGACCCGTTACGGCGGATCGGGGACACCGTCGGTGTCGGAGTATGCGGTCGCTGAAGTCGGCCCCGTCCTCGGCCTGTCCGCCAACGGGGCACGGGCGCTGATCGCCGACGCGGTTGATCTGGCGTACCGGCTTCCACGGCTGTACGCCTGTCTGCACGACGGGAGTGTGGATGGGTGGCGGATCCGTAGAGTCGCCCGCGCGACGCGGGAGTTCACCATCGCCCAAGCCGGCGATGCCGACCGACGCCTGAGCGCTGCGAATGTCGACGGGACCCCGCTGATCGCACGGATCACCATGCCCCGGCTGCAGCTGGTGCTCGATCAGATCCGGTTCGTCGACGACCCCGAAGGCGCCGAAAAGAAGCGCCGTGAGGCGCGCAGGCGTCGGGGTGTGACGATCTGGTTCGAAGACGGCGTCGCCCACATCACGGGCACCCTGACCGTCGACGACGGACAACGACTCGACCAACGTCTCGATCAGTTGGTGGAGTCGATGCGGTTCCTCGGCGACCAACGTCCCGATCACATCCTCCGGTCGGTGGCAATGGGGATGGTCCACGAACCCGACAGCCTCGACGACCTCTACACCCTGGTCGCCGACAAAACCGACGGCGACACCGACGACACCGAAGCGGACATACCCGCCGAGCCCGAACCTGAGCCCGTTCCTGAGCCCGAGCCTGAGTCCGAGCCTGAACCCGAGGGCGAGTCTGAGCCGAAGCCGTCGAAGCGGCGCCGCAGCAGAAGGCGTGGGCTGCGGGAGACGGTGCTCTACGTTCATTACGACCGGTGCTGGGGCACCTGGTCACTCGACGACGTCGGCGCCATCACCCGTACCGAGGCCGAACAGATTCTCGGCAAATCGTCGCGGATCGTGGTGAAGCCGGTGATCGATTTGGAGACGACGATCTCGACCACCGGGTATGTCGCACCGCCCCGGCTACGCGAGCAGACCGCGCTGATGAACGCCCTCACCTGCACCTTCCCCTATTGCAACCGTCCGGCGAAACTCGGCGACTACGACCCTCCCCCAGCCGCGAGGCGGCCGGGAGGTGCCCCGTTCCGTAACTACGCCGACGGCGGACCGACCGACTCACGAAACGGACACCGGCTCTGTAGGTTCCACCACCGGGCAAACACCTTCACCGCCTGGACCGTCACGTCACCTGCGCCCGGAATCTGGTTATGGCTCTCCCCAGCAGGACGGTCGTACCTCGTCACCGCCGGCACCACCACCAAAACTCCCCGGCCGAGCCGACACCACCGTCCACGAGAAGCGAAAACGTAGCGCCGCCTAGCTTCCCCGCCACCTCAGCACCACCGTGGCGGGGTACAGGCATGTCCAACCGACCGCATGACAGCCTCAGCCGGCTCGTACTGGCCTCACCGCGCGAGTCCAGTCGCCATGAACTCTCGCCACGCCTCAACGGCGGCGTCTTCGGTGTCGCCGTGCCGACCTCGGTGCACCAGCAACTGATTGTCGGGCGACCCGAGCAGGTTGAACAGCTCAAGCTGTCCGGCCGTCGTGAACAGCTCGTCGTCCCATTGAATCTGGAAGGTCAGCGAAGCCGATACCTGCGGAGCGTCCGCGCGAAGGCGATCGTCAATGCCCATGATCGCGGGCAGCTTCGACGGACCGAGTCCGAACTTGCCGAACACGGCAGCGGTGAGCGCGTCGCCAAGAGCCGCCGCGAGCGGCACGCCGAACCGCGTGCCCATCGAAGCACGCCGGGAACATCGTCAGCCGAATGGCGCACGCGAAAGGGTTGTTCGACAACCGCTCCGTCGTCAAGTGTCGCTGATGCTCCGACCCATCTGAGCAACTCGGGACTCCGAGTCAGCCGGCGAGCTCCCGCGACCGGTTGCGCGCTGCCTCGAGCGCGGAAAGGAATGCGGCGCGTACCTTGTGGTCCTCTAGCTCGCGGAGTGCGGCGGCGGTCGTACCGCCCGGGGAGGTCACTCGTTCGCGGAGCTCGGTGGGATGGTCGCCGCTCTCGCTGAGGAGGCGAGCGGAGCCGACGAGGGTCTGTACGACGAGCTCGGTCGCCGTAGAACGAGGTAGGCCCAGGTGAACGCCTGCCTCGATCATCGACTCGACGACGAAGAAGATGTACGCGGGCCCCGAGCCCGAGATCGCCGTGACGGCATCCTGTTGTTTCTCCGGTATGCGTACGACCTTGCCGGTCGCCGAGAGCAACGACTCTGCGTGCTGTAGGTCGTCCTCGCTGCAATGCGATCCGCGCGAGATCGCGGCCATGCCCTCGTCGACGAGCGCGGGGGTGTTCGGCATGACCCGGATGGCGGCGACGCCGTCGGGCAGTCGGGATTCGATGGTTGCGGTGGTGATGCCCGCGGCGAGGGAGATGACCAGCTGGCCGGGCGCGACGTGCGGCGCGATCTCGTCGAGTACGTCGGGCATGTCCTGCGGCTTCACGACCAGCATGATCGTGTCGGCGCGCTCGGCGGCCTCGACATTGGTGACGACGGCGATGCCGTAACGCTCACGTAGTTCCTCGGCGCGCTCCGGACGGCGTTCGGCCATCATCAGGTCGGCCGGGCGTCGACCGCTCCGGATCATCCCGGCGACGATCGTCTCGCCCATCACCCCAGCGCCGATCACAGCGATCACAGACATGGTGCCTTCCTCAGGTAGCCGTACCTTTTGGAACCGTACGGCACATCGGCGCGAACCTCAGGCCGAGGGCACAGGTGGGCGGTCCGCGTGTTGTTCCTCGTACTCGCGCCACGGGCGGACCAGTCGCGCGGCGAGCACGATCAGAGCGGCGCCGACCACCGCGTCGAGGATCCAGTGATTTGCCGTCGCCACTATGACGATGGTGATGAGCACCGGGTAGCTCCAGGCCAGGGCACGAGCGCCCGGTGACCTCAGGATCGAGCTCAACGCCCACGCGCTCCACAACGCCCAGCCGACGTGCATCGACGGCATCGCGGCCAACTGGTTGGTGGTCGTACCTAGCCCGCGCGGTGCGGACGCATCGCCGCCCCACCAGCCAAAACCGGCCGTGTCGGCGAGCGTGTCGACGAAACCGGGTACGAGCCGAGGCGGTGCGGTCGGGAACAACAGGTAGCACACCAAGGCGATGACGGTGCCCACGACGAGCACCCGTCGCCAGTGTGCGTACTGCTCGGGCGTCTTGCGCCACAACACGACCAGCACGACCGGCGTCACGATGTAATGCAGCGTCGCGTAGAGGTACGACGCGGCGACCTCGAACACCGGCAGTCCGCTGAGGACCTCGTTGAACAGCTGCTCGACGTCGATACCCAGTTGCCGCTCGATGCCGACCACGAAGTCGGCGTGCGCACGCGCCAACGCGAGGTCGTCGTCTGCGAACAGCCGTCCGATCGTGTACCCGACGTACAGCAGCCCGAGCAGGCCGACCTCGCGGAGCAGCGCGAAACGGCGCCGTGGCGGCGCTTTCGATTCGCTTCGATATTCCATTCTCACGGCACCCCCCTGCCGGTTCGATTGTCTAAGCAGACCTCCGGCGCAACGTCGCCGCCCCAAGCAGCAGTACGCCGACGGCGAATGCCGCGACGACGATCAGGTCGGTCGTGAGGTCGGTGGTCCAGCTCTCGTACGCGACGACGTTCTGCATCGCGTCGACCGAGTACGTGAGCGGCAGTACGCGCGACAGCCCGTCGAGGAAGCCGGGCATGTCATCGGTCGGCACCAGCAGACCGCACAGCAGAATCTGCGGAATCACGAACACGGGCATGAACTGCACGGCCTGGAACTCCGTCTCGGCGAACGCAGAAACGAAAAGCCCGAGTGCCGTGCCCACGACGGAGTTGAGCACCGCTATCAGTCCGAGCGTCACCCAACTGCCCTCGATGTCGAGTCCGAGTAGACCCAGCGCCAACGACGCCGTGCAGATGCTCTGCACGATTGCGAGTACGCCGAACGCGATGGCGTACCCGAGCAGGAAGTCGACCTTGCCCATCGGCATTGCGAGCAGGCGTTCCAAGGTGCCCGACTTGCGCTCACCCAGAGTCGTCACGGACGTCACGAGGAACATCACGATGAACGGGAAGACCGCGAGCAGTGGTGCACCGATCTGGTCGAAGATGTGCCCCTGATCGAGGTAGAGCCACCAGAGCAGCACCATCAGCATGCAGGGCGCGACGATCAGCAACACGACCGTGCGGTAGTCACGCCGCAACTGGTTGAGTACGCGCAGCGCGACGGCGCCGGTGATCCGCGGAGTCATCCGACCACCCCCTTGTCGTCGCGTACCAGCGAGAGGAACGCACCCTCAACCGACGTGGTGCCGGTCGCTTCGCACAGCGCCTGCGGCGTGTCCGACGCGAGAATGCGGCCGTCCCTCATCAGCAGTAAACGCTCGCAGCGCTCGGCTTCATCCATCACGTGACTCGAAACCAGCAACGTCGTACCGCCGCGAGCCAGCTCGGCGAACAGATCCCAGAGCTCGACGCGCAAAACCGGGTCGAGCCCGACCGTCGGCTCGTCCAGGATGAGCAACGGCGGCCTGCCCAACAGAGCGACCGCCAGCGACGCACGCGATCGCTGACCGCCGGAGAGGTTCCCGACGAGCTGGTCGCGGTGGCCGGTCAGGCCAACACCCTCGATGGCGGCGTCGACCTCGTCGGTCACGGAGACGCCGAGTACGCGGGCGAAGAAGGTGAGGTTCTCGACGACGGTCAGATTGTCGTACACGCTCGGCTCTTGAGTGACGTAACCGATCTGGTCGCGCAGCTGCCTACTGCCCGCCTCGACGCCGAGCACCTCGACGTTGCCGGATTCGATTCGCTGTACCCCGACGATCGACCTGATCAGCGTGGACTTGCCGCAGCCGGATGGGCCGAGCAGGCCCGTGATCACCCCACTTCGCAGGCCGACGTCGATGCCGGGAAGTACGGTTCGGCCGCCGCGTACGACCGTCAGACCGGTGATCGTCACAGCATCGCTTTTCAGCATGCGATGAATTATGCCGTCGCAACGGTCCTCAGACAAGAGACGTGAGTCATTTCGCGGTCGCGGGTTTTCAGAGGTCGAGGTAGCGCTGCACGGTCGGTCCGATCAGCTCGGCCAGCTCAACGCGCTTCATCGACGCCACCGGCTCCAACCCGACGAGATAGCGGGCGACGATCAGACCGACGAGCTGGGTGCCGATCAGGCTCAGCGCCCGATCCGAGACAGGACCGCTGACCTCCTGGCGAAGAGCCGGGAAGATCATGCCTTCGACGAAGGCCGTCCGCATCCGCGTACCTGCCTCGCTTCCGCTCGTGAGCGAGCGGAGTACGCCGAGCAGCGCCGGCTGGTACGCGTCGTCGTCCCATACGCCGAGCAACGTGGCGACGAGCGTCCCACCGACCTGCTCGCGCGGCACATCCAGCGCCTCCACGAGCTTCTCGCGCGGCGAGAGCGGGAGGTCCATGGCGACCATGAACAACTCGTCCTTGCCGTCGAAGTAGTGATGTATCAGCGCCGGGTCGACCCCCGCACTACGCGCGATGCTGCGCAGCGATGTGCGGTCGAAGCCCTTCGAAGCGAACGCCTCACGCGCCGCGGCGATGATCTCACCGCGGGTATCCGGCGTACCGGCCCGACGACCGGCCATCTCAGTACGCCCCCTCGTCCGTCGCGGGTGCCACGAGGTTGAGCCGGGTGTACGCGAGCGCCTCCGCCAGGTCGGTCTCTCGCTGCTCCCTGTCGTCGGAGCGCCGAGTGTTGATCTCCACGACGACGTGACCGGCGAAGTCACGCTTCGCGAGCAGCTCCAGCACCTCCGCGCACGGCTGGGAGCCGCGGCCGGGTACGAGATGCTCGTCCTTCGCCGAACCGAGTCCGTCGGCCATGTGCACATGGGTGAGCCGCTCGCCGAGCTGGGTGGCCAGCTCGACGGGATCGGCGTTCGCAGTCGCCGTGTGCGAGAGATCCAGCGTGACGTGGTCGTACGCGAACTCGAGTGGGTTCCACCCCGGTACGTACGCCTGGAACTCGCGACGCCCAGTACGCCACGGGTACATGTTCTCGACGGCGAACGTCATCCCGGTTTCCTTCTCCAGGTCAGCGATGCCCTCGACGAAACCCTTGCCGTACTCGCGCTGCCAGCGAAACGGCGGATGCACGACGACCACGTCGGCGTCGAGCGCATGCGCCATCTCGGCACTCCTGATGAGCTTGCCCCATGGTTCAGTGCCCCAGACCCGCTGCGTGATCAGCAGGCAAGGCGCATGGATCGATACGACAGGGATGCCGTGAAACTCGCGCAGATCGCGTACGGCGTCGATGTCTTGGCTCGTCGCGTCGATTCCGACCATGATCTCGACCCCGTCGTAGCCCAACCGGGTCGCCAGCTCGAACCCGGCCGCGGTCGACTCCGGGTACACAGACGAGGTCGACAGCGAGACCGAGGCTTCCGGAACGCCGACGACGCGACCCCGATCCGAGTCAGATTGCACGCTTCAACTCTAGAGGTCGCCGCAGAAGGCTCACAGCCGGTCGAGGTGTTCGAGGATGATGCCCTCGCGAAGGGCCCACGGACAGATCTCCAAAGTCTCCAAGCCGAACAGATCGAGTACGGCGTCGGCGACGACTGCGCCGGCGAGCATTTGGTGGGCGCGGTTCTCCGAAACTCCCGGTAGCTGTGCCACCTCGTCGGCGGTACGCGTCTCGAGCTCCGCGAGCAGGGGATGCAGCGCCTCGCGGGTCAGCGAGCGGCGTACGTAGGGGCCTTCCGACGAAGGCGCGGCACCGGTCATGCGGGCAAGCGAACGGAACGTCTTGCTGGTCGCGACCGCGTGCACGAAGTCGCCGCCACGCATCACCATGCCGACGTGCTCCGCGATCTCGGCCCGGACGTCACGTCGCATGGAACGCGCCTGCTCCGGATCCGGCACCTGTTGCGGGTCGAGCCATGCGCGAGAGAGCCGACCGGCGCCGAGTGGCATCGAGAAGGCTACGGTGGGCTTCTCGTCTGATCCGGCGGCGATCTCCAGCGAGCCGCCGCCGATGTCGAAGACCCCGAGATGGCCCGACGACCAGCCGAACCATCGTCGCACGGCGAGGAACGTCAGCCGCGCCTCGCTCTCACCGGAGAGTACGACGAGCTCAGTGCCGGCGTCCTCGAGCACCTTTCGAAGCACGTCGTCGGAGTTCGGAGCGTCGCGGATCGCCGACGTAGCGAAGGCCAGCACCGACGTACAGCCCTTGTCCTCGGCGACCTGTTGCGCGTTGGATACGAACTTCACCAGCGCGTCGACGCCCGCGGACGTCATGGCACCCTCGTCATCGAGATGCTCGGCGAGCAGCAACGGATCCTTGTAGCTGTATGCCGGTAGGGGCGGCGCGCCGCGGTAGGCGTCGACCACCAAGAGATGAGCGGTGTTCGAGCCGATGTCGAGGACGCCTAGACGCATACCCCCACGCTAGCGCTTGGCCGGTCGAACCGTTGCAACCGTCGTAGTGTGTGGCTTGTGATCCGGGGTCCACCAGACAATGCGTAGACGCTTGACCGGCGCCTTCGATCCGCGTCGTACCGTCGGTATCGCGACGGTCGCCTTACGCTTTCCGGGCGGAATCCTGGCGGCGAGCGAGTAGACCACCTTGCTGAGCTTCCGCTTCGGATGCGTGGCGTCACCGTGGCGTTGCAGCCACTTCCTTTTCACATCAGCGCCTCGCAGAGGCGCGAACCCCTTCGGGTCGCGCAGCTCGGCGCTGGCCCGGAACGGGTACGCGACGTGCTTCGAGAGCGTGACACGTACCCGGATCACATTGCCCGCGGTGTACACTTTGCGCTTCGGCGTCACCGTCACCTTCGGCGACGGATCGTCGTCGAGCACGACCGCGCTGCCTTGGTACTTGTGCAGAGCCAACCCGCGTACCGGCTGCGCGAGTGCCTTGAACGCTCGACGATCGCGGTTGTCGAGAGTGTTGCGGTCGTACGTCAACGGGATCGAACCCTTGTGTACTCCGGCCGGGACGTTGACACGGACGAGCCGCTGCGTGCCGGTCGGCGTCGTAATCTGCACGTCGAAGCTCGACGAAGCGCCGACCGGGCCGCGCAGCTGGTACGGCAGGCGAATCTTGCCGACGCCCTTGTCGCCCTCCTTCTGCTTGACGTTGCCGAGCAGCAGCCTCGGGAGCTTGCGGTCGGGCACCTGCGGCAGCGACGCCGCCCGCGCTGCCGCGTCGACGATCCATGCCGTGCCCTTGGAGTTGTTGCTCACGACCCGCACGGAGGTGACGGCACTCGAGTCGAAGTCGTCAGAGGCTGCTGGCGGATCGAGCCGCACCGTCTGGCCCCATGCCGGGCGCAGCCACCCAGCGCCGGACAGCCGCACGACCTTGACCGGCTGCGACCAGCGCTGCCCGTCGGCGTCGCGCAGTTCGACCCGTACGTCCGGTACGCCCTTCGACACGATCATTCGCAGGTCGAGCGAACGGTCGGCCGAGTCCAGATCGAGCGGCTTCGCGAAGTCGAGGCCGCCCGCTCGGCCCGCCTTCGCCCAGTCGAGCCTTGCCTGGTGGAGCACCGCACGAGACACGGTGTCGTAGAACGGCTGCATCCAGTGCACAACCCGCTCGATGTTGCCGTGGCCGGCAGCGCATGACCGCAGGCCACCGGACTTCTTCACGCCGGTGGTGCTCAAGCAGTCCGTCGCAGCACCCGCAACGGTCGCACCGTTACCGGCCCGAACGGGCGTACGCGCGCCGCCGACGGCGTGCGACCAGACCAGCCCACGGTCGTCCATCGACTTCGTGGTCAACGGCCCGGGCGCGTCGAACAACTTCAACATCTCGGCATCGTGTTGCACGAACATCCGTACCGCGCCGGTGGTGATCGCCATACCGGCCTTGCGCTGGCCGGCCGGGCTCAGCCGCGTGGAGGACACCTTTCGCCCGCAGACCGGGTTGTTCGGTTCGAACCAGTCGTCGACACTCGGCGCCGCCGATATGCCCGGAGTCCATTCGGTGTTGAAGAAGTTGTGGTTCGCCCCGCGGACGAGAACGCTGCTGCGGAGGGAGTTGTCGCCCTTGGCCAGGCCGACACTGGCGTCCACGAACTTCTGACCCTGCAGATCGGACACGTCACCGTCGCAGTACGGCAACGCGACGACGGTCGGGGCGTACCCGGCCGTGTGCTGGGAGAAGTCGGTCGGCGCGAGCAGCAGCTGGCCGTCGATCGAGTACGGCGCCGCCGGACCACTGTCGACGACCGCCTGGTTGGCGCCCTCGCCGCCGCGGCTGTGGCCGACGAGCACGACGTTGTCCAGATCGAGGCGGCCACTCCACCGGTTGCCGGGCTCGGCCGTCTTCTCCGCCAGCAACTCGAGATGGTGGCGGATGAGCTTGGACCGAGCCCGCGCACCACCATCGGCGTCGCGGTAGTCCTGCTGGTTGATCGCGTTCGCCGAAATCGACACCGACGCGTACCCCTGCGTCGCGAGGCGCTGCTGGAGGTAGGTGTAACCGCGGAAGCTGGGAACCGGCTTGGAGGCGCCTGCGCACGGCCAGGTGCCGTTTTCGCCCTTGCCGTAACACGCCTGATGACGCCCGTGCAGGAACAGCACCAGCGGTGCATCGTCGACGCCCTCGGGGAGCACAGCTTGGCCGAGCACCTCCATCGCACCGTCGTAGCGCTTCCAGGGCAAATTGGCGAAGCGGTAGTCGAACGACCTCGTCTCGTACTCGCCCGGCACGGCCGGGTCGACGCCGATGTCGCGCGGCTCGAGCTGTGCCAGCTCCGAGGCCCCGGTCTGTCGCAGTGGAGGCGTCGGGCCGTCGAGACGACGCGATCCCAACCAGACCTCGAGATCAGCGGCGTCGACGTCGGCGTCCTCGAGGGTCAACGTACGCCCGTCGACCGTCGGGTAACCGATGACGCTCTGGCCGACCCGGAACTCCGGACGAGCCGACGTCATCGGCAGCTCACGGTCGGACCTCCAGACGAGGCTCGTGCCGTCACTCGACTCTCGCGCCGACCAGTGGCCGCGGGTCGAGTCGTCCGGTCTGAGCGTACGTACGACCTCGTCGGAGGCCGGCGGATCGGCGGCCTGCACGGGTGCGGCGTACAGCAAGGCGGCCGGCATCGCGGCTCCCGCAACGAGTACGACCGCGCGACGAATCAACGACGTTGCTGACATGAGCATTATCCCCCTAGTGACCCGGCTTCCCCGGTGCTGCGGTCAGCATATGCCGACGACCCGCTCACCTGTCGCCACTTCGGCGGCGAGTATCTCTTACGCTGGGCAGATGCCGGAGATAATGCTCGACTTTCCGCGGTCGTACGTCGAGTTCACCGATCCCGACGACGAGGACCAGGTGTTCCGTTGCGATCTGACCTGGCTCACCTCGCGCTACATGTGCATCTTCGGCCAGGGTTGCCGCGGTATCTACGCGAGCTCGCCGCACGCCGGCTGCTGCGCACTCGGCGCCCATTTCGCCGACTCCGATGACGAGAAGCGCGTGCGCAAGTACGTCAAACGACTCGGTTCGGACGTATGGCAGAAGCGCGCCGAAGGGCGCCGCAACGGGTGGACCGAAGTCGACGAGGACGGCGACCGCAAGACCCGGGCCGTCGACGGCGCCTGCATCTTCCACAATGACCCGGACTTCGAGGGCGGGTACGGCTGTGCCCTGCACATCTGGGCGCTGGCCAACGACATGCAGCCGCACGACGTCAAACCCGACGTGTGCTGGCAGCTTCCGCTGCGCAGGCGTTACCGCGAGGTCGAACGCGGAGACGGCACCTCGTACCTCGAAATCGAGATCGGCGAGTACGTACGCGCCGGGTGGGGCGCAGGCGGTCACGAGCTGGACTGGTACTGCACCGCGAACACCGAGGCGCACGTCGCGCCTCAGCCGTTGTACGTGACGAACGAGGTCGAGCTGGTCGCGATGATGGGTCAGGCCGCGTACGACGCGCTGGTGCCGTTGTGCGAGGAGCACCTGGCGCGTACGCCCGTAGCGACGCGGCATCCGGCTGACCCGGAGTAGCCGAGGGTCACCCGAGACCCCCACTGTCGACCGGCGATACCCCCAACGCACAATGAGGTATGCGTCTCGACCATGTCTCGTTCGCGGTCGGCCCAGATGGGCTGGCCGGGACCACGAACCGTCTCACCGAGCTACTCGATGCGAAGTTCGTCGACGGCGGACTTCATCCCCGCTTCGGTACTCGGAACATGATCCTTCCTCTTGAGAACGACCAGTACCTCGAGATCGTCGAGGTACTCGACCACCCCGCTTCCGACAAGGCACCGTTCGGCCAGGCCGTCCGCGAACGCTCGGAGTCCGGCGGCGGCTGGCTCGGCTGGGTCGTCGCCGTCGACGACATCGGCCCGGTGGAGCACCGGATCGGTCGCCACGCCGTACCCGGCAACCGCCGCCGCCCCGACGGCTACAACCTGCAGTGGCAGCAGATCGGCGTGAAGGGGCTGCAGGCCGATCCGCAGCTTCCGTTCGTCGTCTCGTGGAGCATCCCGTCGACAGAGCACCCGTCCCAGTCGGGTCCCGCGACGACGCGGCTCTCCGCGCTCGAGATCGCCGGTGACCCGCAGCGCGTCAGCGACTGGCTCGGCGAGCCGGCGCTCGATGCGCTCGGGGAGATCGACGTCGAATGGGTCGCACCGAACGGCATGCCCGGCATCGTGGCCGCTCGGTTCGAAACAAGCGCCGGGCCCGTACGGGTCTGACCCTCAGGTACGCCCGCGGGCGCGCGCGTACGCGATGAGCACCTCCGCGCCCGCGGTGACGCCGGCTGCGGCAACCGCCGAATCGGTCCAGTCGTCGGGTCCGGGCCCGGTAGTGACAACCGGACGAAGGTCTTCGGGCTTACCGATGATGTTGTAGCCGCCTGCGTGCACGGCGTCGATCCAGCGATCGGCGAGTTCATCTGCGATGTTGTGCGCATGCTGAGGCAGCACCGGTTTGGGGCTCGGCTCGGTGCGCGCGAGAACGTTCCCGATCACGAACTTGCGGATCACCGAGTAGTCGGCCGAGGTCACCCGGTCACCCATCGCAGCGTTGACCCGACGCAGGAGCTCGGCCTGTACGACGCCGAGGCTGTGGTTGGACTGCGGCTCGACCGGAATCTCGTACTGCGCCGGCTCGACGCCGAGCGCAGTGCAGAACCGCTCCCACAGAAGCGCACGTGGCGAGGTCGGCTGCGGGACCACGACGAGGTGGATGCGATCGGCCGGAACATGTTCGGCCCAGGCTCGGAGCACCCGGTCGAGCTGGTGGTCGCGAAAATGTCCGTGGCGGTACGCCCCGTCGGCCCGAAAGTCGCATTCGGCGAGAAACTCGTCGAACGTCAACGGCGACCGAAATCGTAGACTCTGTTGCCACACGGACATCAACTGACGTGCCGGGTCACGCGCGGTGATGACGATGTCGGTTCGGTGTTCTGCCAATTCGGCCAGCGCGGTCGGTGTCGTGCGCGACAGCGGCGCTCCCATCACCTCGTGGCTGAACACGACTGTGCCGTCGAATGAGCGGGTCGCTGCGACGAATCGCTTCCAATGCCCTTCCGCGGGCTGATCCCGGCCGGCGTAGCGGTGCCGGTCGCGCGCATCGAGTGCGGCGAGCAGCCGCCCGCGTTTGCCGAACCGCGGGTACAGGACGCCACCACGCCTGAGCAGGGGGCGGTTCTCGGTCAGGATCGACTGGACGAACGAAGTGCCCGTCTTGGGCAGCCCACAGTGCAGCACGTACCGTGCGCGTGGTTCGCCACCGTCATCGCCAGCCGAACTTGCCATCTGACCCCTAATTCGCCGCGACGACGAGCCTAGCAACCGCGCGCATGGCGACCGTGGATTGTCGGGGCCATGCCCTAGCGTGGCGATCATGGCGAAGACCTCGACGAAGGCTGCGAAACCGGCGAAGACCGGCTACCGCTGCACCGAATGCGGGTGGATCACGCCGAAGTGGGTCGGGCGCTGTGGCGAGTGCCAGGCGTGGGGCACCGTCGACGAGATCGGCGTCGAGCCCACCGGGCGTACGCAACCCGCACCCGTGACCAGCACCGCCCGACCCGTCAGCGAGATCGACATCGAAGCGTCGGTTGCAGCGCCGTCGGGTGTCGCCGAGCTCGACCGCGTACTCGGTGGCGGCGTCGTACCCGGAGCGGCACTGCTCCTGGCGGGCGAGCCCGGCGTCGGCAAATCCACCTTGTTACTCGAGGTCGCGGCGCGTTGGTCCGCCGCGGGCGCCCGCACCCTCTACGTATCGGCCGAGGAGTCCGCCGCTCAGGTGCGCCTGCGTGCCGACCGCACGGGTGCGGTGCACGACTCGCTGTACCTCGCTGCCGAGACCGACCTGTCTGCGGTGCTCACCCACATCGACGAGGTCGCGCCGAGCCTGCTCATCATCGACTCCGTACAGACGATCGGATCGACTGCCGTCGAGGGAGTGCCCGGAGGCGTCACCCAGGTACGCGAGGTCGCGGCAACCCTGGTGCAGATGGCAAAGCGCCGCAACATCGCGACACTGATGGTCGGCCACGTGACGAAGGACGGTGGCATCGCCGGCCCGCGAGTGCTGGAGCACTTGGTCGACGTCGTGCTGTCCTTCGACGGTGACCGCAACTCACGGCTGCGCTTCGTACGCGCGGTCAAGAACCGGTTCGGCCCGGTCGACGAGGTCGGCTGCTTCGACCTCTCCGACGACGGCATCGTCGAGGTCCCCGATCCGACCGGCCTGTTCGTATCGCGCCACGCGACTCCCGTACCAGGAACCTGCGTGACCGTTCCGCTCGAGGGCCGTCGCCCGCTACTCGCCGAGGTGCAGTCGCTGGTAGCCCAGACGGTTGCCGGCGCCCCGCGTCGCACGACCAGCGGGGTCGACTCTGCCCGAATGGCCATGATCCAAGCAGTGTTGACGAAACGCTGCGGAGTGCCACTACACGGCGTCGACGTCTACGCCGCAACGGTCGGTGGTGCGAGGCTGATCGACCCGGCCGCCGACCTCGCCGTTGCGCTCGCGATCGCCTCCGCCGCACGTGAGGAGGCGGTGGCATCCGACCTCGTCGCGATCGGTGAGGTCGGGCTCGCCGGCGAGGTTCGTCGCGTCGGGGGCCTACACAGCCGCCTGCGCGAGGCCGCCCGGATCGGCTTCAAACATGCGCTCGTCCCGGCCGATGCGGGCCCCGCTCCGGTGTCCTCCGATGTCGACGGCATCAAGATTCTGCCCGTCGCCGACGTCGCCGGGGCACTCGAGCTCCTCGGGCTCGGGCGGCAGCGCCAACCGATCACAGAGCAGCCGCCCGACGCGGCTACCCCCGCACAACCAGGCTCACGCTTAAACTGGTCCTGACCTCGACAAGCTGAGGAGCAGCGTGGCCATCGACGGATCGTCCAGCAAGACCATCGCGAGTTCGCGTATGCGCGCGACCATGGGGAGCATCGCGCCCGGCACTCCCCTGCGCGAAGGCCTCGAACGAATCCTTCGCGGGCGCACCGGAGGGCTGATCGTCCTCGGACACGACAAGACCATCGAGTCGATCTCGACCGGCGGGTTCGAGCTCGACGTACCGTTCACGCCGACCGGTCTTCGGGAGCTGGCGAAGATGGACGGCGCGATCATTCTCGACAAGGACGCGACCCGGATCCTGCGCGCAGCTGTTCACCTGATGCCCGATCCGACGATCCACACCGAAGAGTCGGGCACCCGCCACCGCACCGCAGACCGCGTCGCACGCCAGACCAACCACGCCGTCATCTCCGTATCGCAGTCGATGCAGCTGATCGCCGTCTACGTCGGCGACAACCGGCGCGTACTCGATGAGGCCGGCGCGATCCTCGGTCGCGCGAACCAAGCCCTTGCGACCTTGGAGCGCTACAAGCTCCGACTCGATGAGGTGTCCGGTGCCCTGTCGGCGTTGGAGATCGAGGATCTCGTCACGGTGCGAGATGTCTGCTCGGTCGCGCAGCGCCTGGAGATGGTCGCCCGAATCGCGGCCGAGATCGAAGACTACGTACTCGAGCTCGGCAGTGACGGGCGCCTGCTCTCCTTGCAGCTCGACGAGCTGGTCACCGGCGTCGACCTCGACCGGCAGCTGATCGTGCGTGACTACCTACCCGGCGGCCGCAACGCCCGCAAGCCGGCCGACGTACTCGCCGACCTCGCCCGCGTCGGCGCCACCGATCTCGTCGATCTGTCGGCCGTCTCACGCGCACTCGGTCTCGGATCCGGTGAGCATCTCGACTCGGCGGTCTCCCCGCGCGGCTACCGCCTGCTCGCCAAGGTCCCGCGACTCCCGTCGCCGGTCGTCGAGCGTCTCGTCGACCATTTCGGCACCCTGCAGAAACTGCTCGCGGCAGGCATCGAAGATCTGCAGGCGGTCGACGGAGTCGGCGAGCTACGCGCGCGCAGCGTACGCGAGGGGTTGTCGCGGCTGGCGGAGTCGAGCATCCTCGAGCGGTACGTGTAGCGCTGACGTACCAACGAGCACGACGAGAGTAGCGGCCTCAGGCCGCGTCGTCGTTTCCGTCTCTCTGGTTGTTCGTCTTGTCGGACTTCTCGTCGTCCGGTTTCTTGTCGCCCTTATCGGACTTGCCGTCCTTGTCGTTCTTATCGTCCTTGTCGGACTTATCGGGCTCGTCGTCGTCCGGCTTCGGCTCCGATTCGAGCGTGACCTTCGCCGAGGCGGGTTCGCCCCCCAGCACCGCAACCTGCGCCTCGTAGTCGCCCGCCTCGGCATAGTCGGCGTTCTCGCCGCACGTCCGACCACTTGCGCGGCCCGACCAGCGGGCGTCGACGTAGGTGAGCCAGCCGGGTTCGAGGCGAACGCTGTCGGCCGCGAGCAGGTCGTCGCATCGGGTCGACTCCCACACCACCTCGGCACCGTCGGAGATCGAGATCAGCGGTGCGTGATCGTCGAACGACAACACACACGGTTTGGCCGCGGCGGTGGTGAATGCCAGCCTGACCAGCACCTCACGGCCGGCCCGCGAGTCAGGATGCAGCGACGGCGTGACTCGTACCGCTTCTGGATCACAGACGCCGCCGTGATCGAGTACGACCGAGACGTTGCGTTCTCCGGCTTGTGCCGCAGAGTCGTCGCGACGATGCTTCTTGCGCTTACGCGGCTGCTGATCCCCGTCGTCATCGTCGGTATCGGAGGTCTGTTGGGTGTCCTGTGGACCCGCCGCCGGCTTGTCCTCGTCACCACCTCCGCCGATCAGCTTCACCAAGCCTGCAGCGACCAACAGCACGACAGCGAGCAGGATGAGTCGGCGGCGCCAGTAGACACTCGGCGACGCTGAACCCTTCGGCCGCGCGATCCCGCTCATAGGGCACACCGTAGTCAGCGATGCCGCCCCTATCGTCCTGCCACACCGCACGACCGTTCGACGTGTCAGGATCGACTCTTGATGAGACCCGTATCCCAGCTGAGCGAGCACGACGTGACTCGACTGCACGATGCCTGTCTGGGTTGGTACGCCGAGAATGCCCGTGACCTGCCGTGGCGCAGTGCAACGGCGACTCCCTGGCAGGTCATGGTCTCGGAGTTCATGCTGCAGCAGACACCGGTCGTACGCGTGCTTCCGGTCTACGAGGCGTGGGTCGAACGCTGGCCGCGGCCGGCGGACCTCGCCGCCGAACCGGTCGGCGAGGCCATCCGCGGCTGGGGGCGGCTCGGATACCCACGGCGGGCGATGCGACTGCACGCGTGCGCCTGCGCCATCGTCGACAACCACGGAGGCGAGGTACCGGAGAACCGCGAAGAGCTGCGCGCCCTTCCCGGCGTCGGCGAGTACACCTCCGCCGCGATCGCGGCGTTCGCCTACGGGCAGCGCCATGCCGTACTGGACACGAACGTACGCCGCGTCCTTGCACGGGCGTTGACCGGCGATGCACATCCGCCGCGATCGCTCTCCGAGCCCGAACGCGCACTCGCCGAGGCGCTACTTCCCGAGGCACCGGAGGTCGCCGCCCGCTGGAGCGTCGCCGTGATGGAGCTCGGCGCGCTGCGCTGCTCGGCAACCTCACCGGACTGTGCACGTTGCCCACTTGCGGATCACTGCTCATGGCGTCGCAACGGATATCCGGCCGCCGACGGGCCGCCTCGCCGCGCACAGACGTACGCGGGTACCGACAGGCAATGCCGAGGACGTCTGCTCGGCATGCTCCGCGACTCCCCCGACCCGGTCTCCGCTACGGTGCTGCGCACCGCGTGGGACGACGACGTACAACGGGAGCGAGCACTCGACTCCCTTGTCGCCGACGGGCTGGTCGAGCCGCTCGAGGCCGACAGGTTCGCTCTGCCGAGGTGAGATCAGCTCGTCGTACGCCGGAGCCCGACCTTACGGAGGGCTCGCCGGCGTACTTCGGCGAGCAGCTCTCGACTCGTGCTGTCGATGACCCGCGGCGACTGTAGCTGGGCCCTCGACGGCGTGCGCTGTCGCCGAGCGGCCGCTCGATACTGCTCCGCCGTGCGCTCGGCGGCGACTCGACGTTTTTCACCGGCGTCGATCGCGGCGGCAATCGTCTCGGCGGCGGTGACCAGCGAGATCCGGGTTTCGGCATCACTGGCTGACTCATCCGAGCCCGAGGGAGAGCGCAGGAGTTCTGGATCACCGATCACCCGCACACCAAGCGACCTGACGATCTCGATGCGCTCCTCGTTCAGTTCGGCCGCACGGTCGGCGGCCCAAGCTGGCAGCTCGATGCGTGTGTCGTCGTGATCGCGCGGCCGGCGCGTGAGCGCCGCCGTTACGCCGAACCGTAGTACCTCGCGGAACAGCCTGTCGTCCCAACCCGATGACTTGCCGAGCTCATGCAACCGCCGCATCAGCTCGGTCTCATTGCGGCTCAGCGACCGATTCGCGTCGTCGGCGTCGAGGGCGAGAAAGCCCGACGGCAAGGCGAGGAACCGCTCGAACAGTCGCGGGAGCAGCTCATGGTCGCCCTCGTCGGCGATGACGAGACTGATCCGGTCGCGCCCGGCTGCCTTGATCCACCTATCCATCACGTCCGCGAGGTCATGGTGGTGCCAGAAGCCGTCCCAGTGGTGGTTCTCGGGGTTACGTTCTCCGAGAACGATGCGAAGCCAGTCGTCGTACGGAACGGTCAGCCCGGCGCGTACGCGCTGCTGCCAGTGCGAGTTCAGCAGCTTGTCGACCCGGCGGACCGTGTGGACCACGTGGATGCGTTCACCGCCGAGACCGTCGACGATTGTCTGAACTGCATCGGCGTGCCCGTCGGCAAACGACTCGTTGCTGACCACTACCCGCTGATCACCCGCGGCAGTGACTTCGTCGACGAGCGCCTGCCAGTCGGCCATCGTCGGACTCTGGCGCCCACGCGGAACACCCCTGCCGACCACGGCCCAACCGGCGGCCCGCGGCCGGGCTCCGGTTCCGGGAAAGACCACACCGTGTGCGGCCAGCTCCGCGCGGCGCCGCATCAACGCGAACTGGATCGCCGTGGTGCCGGTCTTGGGCGGGCCGATGTGCACCAGTCGGGTGCCCTCCGGCACGGTCAACTCATCGGATCCAGACGACGCAAAATCGGACATCTACCCACTCCTTCGAACGGGAGCGTACTGCCACCAGATCCTTCGCGATATCGAGTTCGGCCAACAGTCGGTAACGATCGGGCCACCCCTGCGGCTACGAAGCGTCGTCGCCCTTCGACGCCCGGGTGGCGCGGCGGCGAGCGTCGATGCGCGTACGCCAGGCGTCGTGACGCGACAGCGCGGTCGCGTCTGCGTACAGAGCCGTGTAGTCCGCCGACACGTCATCGACCTCGGCGAGAACCGTGGGATCGTCGGGATCCTCGGTCGCCAGTCGCGAAAGCACCGTCCACGCACGCTCGGCCACGTCGCGCAGCGAGTCGGGTACGTCGACGTCGTCCCAGTCGACGCGGATGCGGTGCAGGCTCGGGTCGATGAACTCGTCGACCGGATGCGGGTCGACGTCGAGCGCCGGATCGAAGGTGAGGTCGAGTGCGTCCCCGACCCGCTTCATCGTCGAACGCCAGTCGGCCACCAGGTCCGTGTAGCGCACGAACGAGCGGGCGCTGCCTCGACTGGTGCGCTCCGCGACGAGTGCGACGTTGATCCACCCGCCGATTCGCGCGATGTCGTCGGCACGGCGTTGCGCACCCGAGGTGTCCTTGCCGTAGTACGTCTGCCTACTGCTCGACACCTCCGCCGGGTGCCGCAGCATCGTCACGAAACCCGGGTCGATGTCGAACTCACGCGCTGTGTCGACCCAGAGCTTGGGGAACCAGGTCGTACGCGGATCCTTGACGATCAGCTGGTTGCCTTGATTGGTGAGCACATCCTCGAGCCAGCCGCGAAGCTTCGCGCGTACGCCCGGCTTCGCACCGGTGCGCTCGCTGCGCTCGAGTGCCTGCGGAGAAAGATCGAGTACGCGTACGGCGGCGCGCTCGAGCATCCGGTTGTGGAAATCCACCACCCACCGAGGCTCGTAGAAACCGGCCGGGTTGGTCGGGTTCGGTTTGATCGCCGGCTCGGGCACATGCAGGCCGAGCCGCTCGAGCGTACCCGCGAACGAGCTGGTGCCGCTTCGCCCAGGACCGACGACGATCACGATGCGACCGGAGCCGTGCTGGGACGTGCGAGACGCTACTGCCAATGTTCTTCCTCGCTACCAATCAGGAACGTGCGTACTAAGGCGTGGACCCGGCCTCGGCGAGGGGTGCCTCGACGGCGGCCTCGTCGACGCCGACGGTTGCGGCACTGCCGTCCAGGCGACGCTCGACCGACTCGATCGCCGCACGCGTCGCATCGAGCGTGATCGCCCGTGCGTCGGTGTACATCGCGTCGTACTCCAGGCGCTGGTCTTCGAGCTCTTTACGCGCCTTGGCGGCGTCGCTGCGCGGCTCGACGAGGTGCTGCAGCGACTGCCACACGCGTTCGGCGAGGTCACTGAGCTGGCGTGGTACGTCGAGCTCGTCCCAGCGCACCTCGACCCGCTTCAGGCCCGGGTCGATGAACTCGTCGACGGGGTGCGGACGCTGGTCGATGGGATCGCCGTCGAAGTCGAGCTTGAGCCGCGACGAGACGCCCTTCATCGCCGAACGCCAGTCGGCGAGCAGATCGTCGTACCGCACGAATACGCGACGGCTTCCACGGGTGCGACGCTCGTTGAGCAGACTGACGTTGATCCACCCGGCGAGGTTCGCGATCTGCCGGTTGCGTACGCGCTCGGGGTTCTCCGAAACGCTCCAGTGCACCGTACGACTGCCGACCGCCTCCGCGGGGTGACGCAGCATCGTCACGAACGACACCGGCATCTTCAGCGATGCAGCAGTACGCGTCCAGAGCGGGATGAACCAGACCGTACGCGGATCCTTGATCACCAGCCGATCGTGGTTCTCGATCGCTGCGGACAGGAAGTCGTTCAACTGCTCGCGAGTGTCCTGGTTGACGGACTTGCGAGTACGAAGGGCGGTGTGCGGGTCGCCGTCCATGGTGTGCGCGCGGGCACGGTCGAGCATCCGGTTGTGGTAGTCGATCACCCACTTGGACTCGAAGAACCCACGCGGGTTCGCGTTGTCCGGTGGTCGCACAGGGCCGGGCACATGCAGGCCGAACGTCTCCAGCGTGCCTGCCATCGTGCTCGTGCCGCTGCGCCCGGTGCCGGTGACCAGCACCATGCGCTTGTTCGTGTCGTCCGAACCCGTCTGCTCCAACGAGTCTTCGGTCTCATCCACCTCGGTGGTCACCTCCGCCATGCCTCGACACCCCGAAGCCCAACGAGACTATCAGCGAGCATCTGTGCTCTCCCCGGTGCCCGCAGCCGCCGCCTCGCCCTTGAGCCGTGCGTTCTGTTGCGCGAGAGCGGTGGCGGCATCGCTCAGGTCGCGGATGCGTCGATGGGCCTGCCGTCGGAACGCGATGTCGGCGAATGAGGCCGGCGACCACTCGGCGTCGGACAGATTCGGCCCTTCGGCCCACGCCTCGCCGAACCGGTCGAAGTCCTCGCGATAGATGTCCTCGATCGCATCGCCGACCCCGTCGGCCAAAACCTCTTTGGTGAGCTTCAGCGGTGTGTCGTTGTCGTTGCGCAGCTCGGGCAGCCAGTTGTGGCCGACCTCGACGAGATGCGCCGATAGATCGCGCTCGAAGGTCGGGATCTCGCTCAGGTCGTACACGTTCGTGTACTGGAGGCCCTTGCGGTAGATGAGGTCGCTCTGCGGGCGGAAGTGGCCGTCCTTGCCGACCCGCCGCATCTTGCGACGCTCGGTCGACAACACCTCGACAAAACGCCGGAAGTCCTCGATGACCTCGGAAGGCTCCCGCGGCACCCGCGGATACCACGGCTGCTCGACGACCTGACCGAGGAAGTTCGGATTGCCGACCAGCAGCTTGGACTGCCACGCCGACCACAGGCGCGCACGTGGATCACGAAGCAACGTGAACACGAGCCAGCCGTTGTCGGCCGAGAGCTCGGAACGGTCGGGGAAGTCTGCGAGTCTGCGCAGGCCCTTCCACCTGTCCGCGTCATGGATGGTCTGCGCTCGGGTCGGTCGACGCCCGAGCGAACCGAAGAAGTCATCGGGCTTGCGCTGGGTCAGATCGGCGATGACCCACTTCACCGTCGAGCAGGCGGCCTTGAGGTTCGTGACGTACGCGAGTTTCAGCTCGGGCACGACAAGAGATGCGGCCGCCATCTTCTGCCGCGGTCCACGAGGACCGGACGTCAGGGTGTTGGCGGCCGTAGTGAGCGATGCCGACATGGGCGGATTCTTGCATACGCGAAGGGGCGCATCCGAACCAGATCTGAAGGTTCGGATGCGCCCCTTTCGGACGTACTACTCGCTGGCTGCGGACTCGACCGGCGGCGCGTCCGGCAGCTCACCCTTCGAGGTGCCGGTGAAGGTGAAGGTGGCTTCGACGCCCTCACCCTCCACGTCGACGAGCACGATCTGACCGGCGCGTACCTCACCGAAGAGCAGCTTCTCGGCGAGGATGTCCTCGATCTCGCGCTGGACCGTGCGGCGCAGCGGGCGGGCACCGAGCACCGGATCGAACCCGCGCTTGGCCAGCAGCTCCTTGGCCGGCTGCGTGAGCTCGAGGCTCATGTCCTTGTCCTTGAGCCGCTCCTCGACGCTGGAGAGCATCATGTCGACCATCTGGATGATCTCGTCCTGGGTCAGCGGCGGGAAGACGACGACCTCGTCGACACGGTTCAAGAACTCGGGCCGGAAGTGCTGTTTGAGCTCTTCGGTGACCTTGCCCTTCATCTGCTGGTACGACGCCTCGGTGTCGTTCGCCTGGCTGAAGCCGAGGTTGACGCCCTTCGCGATGTCACGCGTACCGAGGTTGGTCGTCATGATGATGACGGTGTTCTTGAAGTCGACCACCCGGCCCTGCGAGTCGGTCAGTCGACCTTCCTCGAGGATCTGCAACAGCGAGTTGAAGATATCCGGGTGTGCCTTCTCGACCTCGTCGAACAGCACCACCGAGAACGGCTTGCGGCGTACCTTCTCGGTCAGCTGGCCGCCCTCTTCGTACCCGACGTAGCCGGGAGGCGAGCCGAACAACCGAGACACCGTGTGCTTCTCGGAGAACTCGCTCATATCGAGCTGGAGCAAGGCGTCGTCCTCGCCGAACAGGAAGTTCGCGAGCGCCTTCGACAACCAGGTCTTACCGACACCGGACGGACCGGCGAAGATGAACGAGCCACCCGGACGCCGTGGATCCTTCAGACCCGCGCGAGTACGCCGGATCGCCCGAGACAGCGCCTTGATCGCTTCGTCCTGGCCGATGACGCGCTTGTGCAGCTCGTCTTCCATGTTGAGCAGGCGGGTCGACTCCTCCTCGCTGAGCTTCACGATCGGGATACCGGTCGCGATCGCGAGCACCTCGGCGATGAGCTCCTCGTCGACCTCGGCGACAACATCCATATCGCCGGCCTTCCACTGCTTCTCCCGGTCGTTCTTGGCCGAGATCAGCTGCTTCTCCTCGTCGCGCATCGCCGCGGCGGCCTCGAAGTCCTGCGCATCGATGGCGCCCTCCTTGCGGCGGCGCACCTCGGCGATCTTCTCGTCGAACTCACGGAGGTCCGGCGGAGCCGTCATCCGGCGGATCCGTAGGCGAGATCCGGCCTCGTCGACGAGGTCGATCGCCTTGTCCGGCAGGAAACGATCGGAGATGTAGCGGTCGGCGAGCGTCGCCGCCGATACGAGAGCCTCGTCGGTGATGGTGACCCGGTGGTGTGCTTCGTACCGGTCGCGCAGACCCTTGAGCATCTCGATCGTGTGCGCGATCGTCGGCTCGGACACCTGAATCGGCTGGAAGCGGCGCTCCAGCGCGGCATCCTTCTCGAAGTGCTTGCGGTACTCGTCGAGCGTCGTCGCGCCGATCGTCTGCAGCTCACCGCGAGCGAGCATCGGCTTGAGGATGCTCGCCGCGTCGATCGCGCCCTCCGCCGCGCCGGCGCCGACGAGTGTGTGGATCTCGTCGATGAACAGCACGATGTCGCCGCGGGTCTTGATCTCCTTGAGCACCTTCTTCAGGCGCTCCTCGAAGTCACCGCGGTAGCGGGATCCGGCCACCAGCGCGCCGAGGTCGAGGGTGTAGATCTGCTTGTCGCGCAGCGTCTCGGGAACATCGCCGCGGACGATGTCCTGGGCTAGGCCTTCGACGACCGTCGTCTTGCCGACGCCTGGCTCGCCGATCAGAACCGGGTTGTTCTTGGTGCGCCGCGACAGCACCTGCATGACCCGCTCGATCTCCTTCTCGCGGCTGATCACCGGGTCGAGCTTGCCTTCGCGGGCGGCCTGGGTGAGGTTGCGACCGAACTGGTCGAGGACCAGCGAGCTGCTGGGAGCCCCCTCGCTCGGTGCGCCGGACGTCGCCTGCTCCTTGCCCTGGTAACCGCTGAGCAGCTGGATCACCTGCTGGCGTACGCGATTGAGGTCCGCGCCGAGCTTGACGAGCACCTGGGCGGCTACTCCCTCGCCCTCACGGATCAGACCGAGCAGGATGTGCTCGGTGCCGATGTAGCTGTGACCGAGCTGCAGCGCCTCGCGCAGACTCAGCTCGAGCACCTTCTTCGCGCGCGGCGTGAACGGAATGTGACCGCTCGGAGCCTGCTGGCCCTGGCCGATGATCTCCTCGACCTGCGCGCGCACGGCCTCGAGCGAAATGCCGAGGCTCTCCAGGGACTTTGCGGCGACACCCTCGCCCTCGTGGATGAGCCCAAGGAGGATGTGCTCAGTCCCGATGTAGTTGTGGCTGAGCATCCGCGCTTCTTCTTGTGCAAGCACAACGACGCGGCGTGCCCTGTCGGTGAACCTCTCGAACATCACATCTCCTCATGCTCGACCCTTCCGGGTCAGCTTCTGCCCATACTGATCGGGCTCGTCTCCATGCTAGACGTGAACCGCAACGTCCACGCAGGGAGTCCACGCCCACGTGGATATCAACGCACGGTAGGCGTAGGGGTGTTCCGTTGCCCCGTTCGCCGGCAGCGAACGGGCCGCTCCAAGGGGAGCGGCCCGGCTGCTGTCTTACGCTCAGTGAGCGGCGGCGTAGGCCTCGCGGATCTCTGCGGACACGCGGCCGCGGTCCGAGACCTCCCAGCCGTTGTCCTTGGCCCATTCACGGATCGTCGCGGCGTCGCTCGCCGCTCCAGCGGACGCGCCTTTGCGTCCGGTGCGACGACGGCCGCCGACTCGCCGGGACTCGCCGACGTACTTCGCAAGGGTGTCGCGCAACTTTCCGGCATTCTTCGAAGACAGGTCGATCTCGTAGTCGACGCCGTCCAGCCCGAAGCGGACCGTTTCGTCCGCCTCACCACCGTCGATGTCGTCGACGAGGAGAATCTGCACCTTCTGCGCCATGACGGACCCCTTCATTGAATACGAAAGAAAATGGAGGAGGCACTCCTATTTGTGCCGACAAATCAGGAGACTACCAGCCCGTGCGGAAATCCGACATCGGGAAAATGTGAAACCAACTACTTAGAGTGGTCGCATCAACGGGAACAGGATTGCCTCCCGAATACTGGTACCCATCAACAGCATCGTGAGCCGGTCAACCCCCATGCCCATACCACCCATCGGCGGCATTCCGAACTCCATCGCACGGAGGAACTCCTCGTCGAGATCCATTGCTTCTGGATCACCGGCGGCCGCCAACAAGGATTGTTCGGTCAAACGCGCACGCTGAATGACCGGATCGTTCAACTCGCTGTACGCAGCCACGAGTTCGACCCCGTTGATCACCAGATCGAATGCTTCGACAAGACCCGGAACGCTGCGGTGCGGCTTCGCCAGCGGACGAACACTCTCCGGGTAGTCGCAGACGAACGTCGGCCGGATCAGCGTGTGTTCTACGAGCTTCTCGTACAACTCCAGCACGATCTCGCCTGCGCCCCAGCCGTCCTGCAACTCGACCCCGTGGGTGTCGGCAATCGCCCGCACGGTCTGTGCATCGGACAGCGGCGTGACCTCCTGCCCGACGGCCTCCTGCACGAGCTCGAAGATGGTCGCGCGCCGCCACTCGCCCTCGAGGTCGATCTCGCTGCCGTCCCGACCGGGCACGACGGTGCGTCCCAGGGCAGAGCCACAGTTGACGACAAGCGCCTTCGTCAGCTCCATCATCGCGTTGTAGTCGCCGTACGCCTGATATGCCTCGAGCATCGAGAACTCCGGCGCGTGTGTCGAGTCGGACCCCTCGTTACGGAAGGTCTTGCCGATCTCATAAACCCGCTCGACTCCGCCGGCGACCGCGCGCTTGAGGTCGAGCTCCAGCGCGATCCTCAACAGCATGTCTTGGTCGAACGCATTCATATGGGTGGCGAAAGGCCGCGCTGCTGCACCGCCGTTCGTGCTCTGCAGAACGGGCGTCTCGACCTCGATGAAGTCACGGTCGTCGAGCGTACGGCGCAGGGTACGAAGGACCGTCGCCTTCGCGCGGACCATTTCGCGCGGCTCGGCGCGTACGATCATGTCGACATATCGTTGGCGAGCGCGCATCTCGTCACTCAACGGCTTGTGTTCGACCGGAAGCGGACGCAACGTCTTCGCGGCAAGCTGCCATGACCGCGCGCGTACGGAGAGTTCTCCACGGCGACTCGTGACCACTTCTCCTTGCACGGCGAGATGGTCGCCGATATCAACGAATGCCTTGAAGTCGTCGAGCGACTCTGCACCGACCTCGTCGAGGGAAAGCATGGCCTGCAGCTCTGCACCATCGCCGGCCCGAAGGCGCACAAAGCACAACTTCCCGGTATTCCGAAGAAAGATGACCCGCCCCGCGATCGAGACGTCATCATCGGTATGTGCGTCGGGTCCGAGAGCCTCCGGATCGTACTTGGCGACGATATCGCCGATCGAATCATCCTGCTTGACGACGATCGGGTACGGCGAAATACCACGGTCGATCAGCGCCTGGCGCTTCTCCCGCCGCACCCGTAGCTGCTCGGGCAGATCATCCGCCGTGTGCTCGGGGCTATCGGTGGGTTCAGTCATGGTCAGCAAGGGTACTGAGGCACTGCCGACGCCTGTCTCGCCGGGGCCGTCTCAACTGTTCTTCTCATACACCAGGCGCAGGCCGGTGAGGGTGAGCCAGGGATCGTGGTCGGTGACCGTCTCGCACTCGTCGAGGACGGTCTCGGCGAGGCCGCCGGTCGCGACGACCGAAACAGCGTCCGGGTCGCCGCCCAACGCGTCGATCATCTTGTCGACGATCCGGTCCACCTGGCCGGCGAAGCCGAAGATCACGCCCGACTGCAGTGCCTCGACGGTGTTGCGGGCGATCACCGACCGCGGCGGCAACAGCTCGACCTCGCGCAACTGGGCGCCCCGGCGGCCGAGGGCATCGAGTGAGATCTCGATGCCCGGCGCGATCGCGCCACCGACGTACTGGTCGGCGGCGTTCACCACGTCGAACGTCGTCGCCGTCCCGAAGTCGACGACGATGCATGGTCCGCCGTACAGACGAGACGCGGCGAGTGCGTTGGCGATCCGATCAGCGCCGACTTCGCGCGGGTTGTCGACCTGGAGGGCCAGGCCGGTACGTGTGCCGGGCTCGATCATCGAGGTCGTCGCATCGGCGAAGTGCCGGTTCAGCAGGTCACGGATCTCGTGGATGACTGCAGGTACGGTGCAGCACACGCTGACGCCGTCGATGTCGGTACGAGGGTCGAGCCCGCGAGCGCGGATGAGGTTGCCGAGCAGTACGTCCCATTCGTCGGCAGTCCGGTGCTCATCGGTCGAAACGCGCCAATGCGCCACGAGCCGCTCACCGTCGAGTACCCCTACGACCGTGTGGCTGTTTCCGACGTCGATACACATCAGCATCGGACGACGTCTCCACGCAGTAGATCGGAGCCGGCGGGAACCTCGGCGGGATCGCCGCCGAAGCCGGTGATCGCGTTCTCGGAGTCGACGAACACGACCCTTGGTACGTACTCACGGGCCTCGGCGTCATCGAGCTGCGCGTACGCGATCAGGATCACCAGGTCGCCGGGGTGGACGAGCCTCGCTGCAGCGCCGTTGATGCCGATCACTCCGCTGCCGCGCTCGCCCTCGATCGTGTACGTCTCCAGGCGCGCACCGTTGTCGATGTCAACGATGTGCACGAGCTCGCCCGGCAGGATGTCGGCGGCGTCGAGCAGGTCGGCATCGACCGTGACCGAGCCGACGTAGTGCAAATCTGCCTGCGTGACGGTCGCTCGGTGGATCTTGCTCTTGAGCATGGTCCTGATCATGGTTGCCTTTCATCGGCAGGGAGTTCGACGGCGAGGTTGTCGATCAGACGAGTCGAGCCCACGCGAGCCGCGACGAGCAGCCGCGCGGTGCCGCCCGCGACCGGCTTGCCCAGGTCGGCATCGGTGAGGGCGAGATAGTCGAGCTCGAGACCGTTCGCTCGGTCCAGCACGTCGGATGCGGCGATGGTCACGGCATCGGCGCCGCCCGGACTCGCCGCCGCCCCCGCATGCAGAGCCTCGGACAGCGTGAGCGCCGTATCCCGTTCTGCCGTGCTCAGATAGGCGTTGCGTGACGACTTGGCGAGTCCGTCGGCATCTCGCACGATCGGCCGGCCGATCACGTCGACGCCGGTGTGCAGCGCCCGTGCCAGCTGCCGGACGAGCACCAGCTGCTGATAGTCCTTCTCACCGAAAACGGCCGCGTGCGGGCGTACGAACGCGAGCAGCTTGGCGACAACGGTGAGTACTCCGCGGAAGTGGGTCGGCCGCGACGCTCCCTCGAGGACGCGTCCGAGCTCACCGGGATCGACCATGACGCCTTCCGTACCCGGCGGGTAGACGGTCTCGACCTCCGGCGCGAAGACGACCTCGACGCCCGCACCTGCGAGCAGCTCGACATCGCGGTCGAGATCACGCGGATAGCGTTCGTAGTCCTCGCCCGGGCCGAACTGGGTCGGGTTGACAAACACCGACGCAGCGACGAGATCGCCGTGCTGCTTGGCCGTTTCGACCAGACCGAGATGCCCGTCGTGGATCGCTCCCATGGTGGGCACCAACGCAATGCGGCCGCCTTCGGCGCGCATCGGTGCAAGGGCGGCGTCGAGCTCGTCGGAGGTACGCGCGACGCGGACCGCCATCAGCGGATACCGGCCGCGATCTGCGCCAGGGAGTCCCAGTCCGCTTCGTCGAGGACGCGTTTCAAGTCACGGCCGCGCCCCGTGTCGAGGCTGCCCGACGCGACCGCCTGCTCGGTCGTCGCACGAGCCATCGACACGTACGCGTCACGGACCGGGCTCGGCGCATCGGTGAGTGCGTCGACATGGGCCTCGACCGTCGCGACATCGCCGCGTACGACCGGACCGGTGAGGGCCGCCTCGCCGTACGCGAGTGCATTGTCGAGGGCTGCGGTGAGTAGCGGCCGGAGTACGCCGGACGGATCCGGCATGCCGGTCGATCGGAGCATCTCCTGTGCCTGGGTGACGAGGGTGACGAGGTGGTTGGCGCCGTGTGCGAGCGCCGCGTGGTAGAGCACGCGCTGGTCCTCGCTGAGCCAGACCGGGCGACCACCGAGGGCGTCGACGAGCGACTCGCCGACCTCGCGTACGGACGGCTCGCCCGTGAGCGCGAAGACCGTGCTGGCGAGTCGCTGCAGGTCGACGTCGGTGCCGGTGAAAGTCATCGCCGGATGCATCGCGAGCACCTGCGCACCAGCGCGTGCCGCCGCCGAGAGCACGTCTGTGCCGTGCCGGCCGCTGGTGTGCACGACCAACTGGCCCGGTCGGATCGCGCCGGTGTTCGTCAGCTCGGCCGCGACCTGCTCCAGTACGTCGTCGGGAACCGACAACAGCAAGACGTCGGCGCTCGCCGCAACCTCACTCGGCTCGCGTACCGGAACGCCTGGAAGCAGGGTCTCGATACGGGTCTGTGAGGCGGCCGACCGGCCGCTGACGGCAGTGACCTGGTGGCCCGTTGCCGCGAACGCGACCGCGAGAACGGCCCCGACTCGTCCGGCTCCGACCACACCGATCGAGAAGCGTCTCATCGCCTTGCCTTTCGTTCCAGTCCCGGCGAGCGGGTACCAGACGTTGTTCGGCGTGCTGAATTGCTTCCCAGGTTAATCCGATGCGCGCACGGCGTAACCCCCGATCGGCGTGGGTTCCCTCACACCACGCCGATCGGGGGCCGCCCTGTCTAGTCCGCGACCAGCCCGGCTGCCGGCGGGATCGCGGCAGCGCGCCGCGCCGGAAGTACGCAGGCCAGCAGCCCCGCGATCGCTGCGACCACGAAGACCGCAACCAGCTGAGCGACCGGCACCGCGACCCCCGGAGTCGTCACGAACTCCTCGACGGCCAAGGTACGAATACCGAACCAGGCGTACCCCGTCCCCAAGACGATGCCGAGGACGGTCGCGACACTCGCGATCAGCAGCGCCTCGACGGCGAGCATCGACCGCTGTTGGCCCCGACGAAGACCGAGCGCTCGGAGCAACGCGTTCTCGCGTACGCGCTCGAGCACCGAGAGGCTGAGCGTGTTCCCGACTCCGACGATCGCGATGACGACGGCCACCCCGAGCAGGCCGACGGTGACCGCAAGGACGACGTCCATCGCCTTGGTCACCTGCTCGCGCTGCGGTAGGGATCCGGCGATCGAGCCGTCGATCTCGCCGGCCAGCGAGTTCAGCTCGCCGACGACGACGCCGACATCCGCGCCGTCGGTCGCCCGCAACCAGACCGAGTACGGTTCGGCACGCTTGTCGAGATCGGCCAACGTCGACGCCGAAACGACAGCGGTCGATCCCCAGTCGGAGCCGATCACGACCTCGAGCCGGCGAGAGCCGCCGGCGCTCGCGACGCGCACCCGTTCGCCGTCCTCGACGCCCGCATCGCCCGCAACGTCGAACGGTAGGTACACCTGGCCGTCGGTGATGTCCCGCAGCTCACCTCCGTCGCGTACGACCGAATCGGCCGACTCGTCGATTCCGACGGCCACGACGTCGCGGCGGTCTCGTCCGACCTTCACCCGCGCACCGTCCAAGGCCACCGCCTCGTCGACACCGTCGATCGCCGACACGCGCTGGGTCATGCCGTCGTCGATCGGGCCGTCGCCGTCGAGCACCATGTCGATCGGCGCCCGGAGGTCCATCTCGGTCGACAGCGACTGCTTCATCGACGCGGTGCCCACGATCACGGTCGAGATCAACGTGACACCGACCAGCAGCGCCGCCGCCGTCGCCGCAGTACGCCGCTTGTTGCGTACCGCGTTGGCTGCCGCGATGCGACCGGGTACGCCACAAACGCGACCGACGACAGGACGTACGGCGTCGATCAGCGCAGGGACGAGCACCGGTCCGAACAGCAGCACGCCGACGAACGAGACTCCGCCGCCGGCCAGCCCGACGACGAGCTCCCCCGAGACGGTCGCAGCCAGCATCGCGACCACACCGACGATCACAACGACTGTTGCCGCGGCGAGTCGCAGCAGGCCGGGCTTGGACCGCACCGCAGGCTCAGCCTCGGGCCGTAGCGCCGCAAGCGGCGACAGGCGGTTCGTACGCCTGGCGGGGGCGACCGCCGCGATGACCGCGACACCAACCGAGACGGCAACGGGCAGCAGGACGCCCGCGACCGAAAGGCTCGGCGTTCCGATGGGGATGGTCGGCCACGCAGACGTGATCAACGCGGTGCTGGCGTGCGCAAGACCCAATGCGGTGAGGACCCCGAGTGCGGCCGCCACGACAGCGACGACGAGGGTCTCGGCCAGCACTGAGCGACTGATCTGCCGTCGTTTCGCACCGATGCAGCGGAGTAGCGCGAAGTCGCGAGTACGCTGCGCGAGCACGATCGCGAGAGTGTTGGCGATGACGAGGCCAGCAACGATCACCGCGATCGAGGCGAACACCAGGAGCAGTTGCTGCATCACGTCGACGTCACCCGTCGCCTGCAACTGCAGTTTACGGACGTACTCATCGACCGGCTGTACCGTCGCCTGCGGTACGGCGTCGCGTAACCGCTGGAGCTGGGCGGCGTCTGCGTCGCCGTCGAGCGTGACGAGCACTCGAGTCGGCGCAGCTCCGAGCAGCCGGCCCATCGCCTGCTCGGGTACGTACACCGACGAGCCGAGGTCGCCCGCCGACGGCTCGACGGTTCCCGAGATCGTGAAGTCGATGCTGCGTGCACCCGAGTCGACCGTCAGTCGGTCACCGACCGACACTCCGGCCTGGTCTGCGCGATCGGTACTGATCAGCACGTCTTTCGGCCGGGTCGGGAACTCCCCCGAGACGAGCCGCTGCCAACGGAAGGCTTCGTCGGTGGCAGCCGTACCGACGCTGGCGGTGGAGTCGAGGCTGCCGGTGGAGATCGGAAAGAAGGCGGTGTCGCTCGTCGCGACCGCGCGTACGCCGCCGGTCGCGCCGACTTGCGAAAACGCGTCGCGCGGCACGTCGGTGAGTACGGCGTCTGCCCCCTCGAACTCGCCGGCGATGGCAGTGCGCCACCCGTCCTTGGCGGCGGCTCCGAGTGCATTCGTCGTGACCATGAAAGCGGTCGCGATCAGCACGGCGAGCCCGACCGCGACGTAGCGGCGACCATGCGTGCGCAGCGAGGCTCTGATGAACGTACGCACCGCGACTACTCCCCGAGGTCTCGGAGTGCGGACAGGATCGCGTCCTGCTCGGGCGAGTCGATGCTCCCGGCGACGCGGCCATCGGCAATGAGCACGACCCGATCGGCGTGGGTCGCCGCTACCGGATCATGCGTCACCATCACGACGGTCTGTGCGAGCTCACGTACCGCGCGCCGCAGAAATCCGAGTACCTCGGCGCTGGAGCGCCGATCGAGGTTGCCCGTCGGCTCGTCGGCGAAGATCACCTCCGGGCGGCCGAGGAGTGCGCGAGCGACGGCGACTCGCTGCTGTTGACCGCCTGAGAGCTGCGCCGGACGGTGGTCGAGTCGCTCGCCAAGGCCGAGCACACCGACGGTCTCGTCGAACCATGCCCAGTCGGGGTCGCGGCCGGCGAGGTCGAGCGGTAGCAACATGTTCTGCTTCGCGGTGAGCATCGGGAGCAGGTTGAACGCCTGGAAGACGAATCCGACCTGCTCGCGCCGAAAGTCGGTCAGCGCGTTGTCCGACAGTCGCGACAGCTCGAACTCACCGATGCGTACCTGTCCTTCGGTGGCCTGGTCGAGCCCCGCAAGACAGTGCATCAGTGTCGACTTGCCCGAGCCCGAAGGGCCCATGATCGCGGTGAACCGCCCGCTCTCGATCTTCAGGTCGACTCCGTCGAGGGCGCGTACAGCGGCATCGCCGGTGCCGTACTGCTTCACCAGCCCGGTGGCAGTGACTGCGGTACCGGCGCGTGGTTCGGTGTACGCGGGGGCGTGCGAGAGCGTGGACATCGATCACCTTTCCTGTTTGGTCAGGTGAATCACGCTATGCAGATCTCGGGTGCGTGGAATCGGACCGCAGACCGGGCTCGCACCCGCCGCGTCATACCCCAGTCGTACGTACTCAGCCGGAGCGCGGCGCAACGAGGCCGGTGTCGTACGCGAGGACGACGAGCTGTACGCGATCTCGGCTGGCCGTCTTGGCGAGCAACCGGCCGATGTGGGTCTTCACGGTCGCCTCCGCGAGCACCAGCCGCGCGGCGATCTCCTGGTTGCTCAGACCCTGCCCGATCAGCTCGAGCACCTCGCGCTCCCGGTCGGTCAGACCCGTGAGCCGTGGATCGACGGCATCCTCGTCGCCGGTCGGCATCGCATCGGCGAACCGGTCGAGCATCCGCCGCGTCGCACTCGGCGCGACGACGGCGTCACCACGATGCACATCGCGGATCGCGCCGAGGAGCACCTCAGGCGGTGTGTCCTTCAGCAGGAACCCGGATGCCCCCGCTCGCAGCGCTGCGTACACGTACTCGTCGAGGTCGAAGGTGGTGAGCACGAGGATCCGCGGGCGCCCGTCGCGAGCGGTGATGCGCCGGGTCGCCTCGACACCGTCCATCCGCGGCATTCGTACGTCCATCAGCACGACGTCCGCACTCGTCACAGTCAGCGCCTCGACCGCTTCGGCACCGTTGCCGGCCTCACCGGCAACCTGCAGGTCGTCCTGAGACTCGATCAGCATCCGGAATCCCGCACGTACCAGCTGCTGGTCGTCGGCCATGAACACCCGGATCGTCTCGTCCTGCTCACTCATTCGTCCCCTAGAGGTATGCGTGCGTCGACTCTGAACCCGCCACCGGCGCGCGGTCCGGCGTCGATCGTGCCATCGTGCACGGCGATCCGCTCGCGCATCCCTGCGATGCCGTGGCCGTGGCCGTCGTCGGACGTTGCGGCTCCGCGCCCGTCGTCCTCGATGAGGACGCGTACGTCGTCACCGTCGAACGAGACCTCGACCGTCGCGCGTACCTCGGGACCAGCGTGTTTCAGCGTATTGGTCAGTGCCTCCTGGACGACCCGGTAGACGGTCAGGCCGGCGCCGCTTCCCAGGCGGGTGAGGTCGCCGTCGACCTGCAGCGACACGTCGAGCCCGCTACCCGAAACCTGGGCGACGAGGCTCGGCAAGTCGGCACCGCTGGGCATCGGGGCGAGCTCGCGCCCGCCCTGCTCGTCGCCGCGGAGCAGCCCGATCAGCCTGCGCATCTCGGTGAGTGACTCACGTCCGGTCGCCGAGATCGTCGACAGCGTCTCCGCGGCCACTTCGGGTCGTTTGCGCGCCGCGAACAACGCGCCGTCCGCCTGAACCACGATCACCGACAGGCTGTGCGCGACGACATCGTGCATCTCCCGTGCGATCCGCGCCCGCTCGGCTGCCGCCGCGATCTGGGCACGCTGCTCGGCCTCGCGCTCGAGCTGGACGGCGCGGTCCTCGAGCCCGGCGACGTACGCCCGGCGCGTACGCATGCGGTCGCCGAAGGTCCACGAGAACAGCACGATCGCCGATAGCGCCACGAACGCGAGAACGCCGCTCCCGCCGCCGCCACCCTGGTCGATCCCCCAGCTGTCAACGGCCAGTGCCGCACCGAGGAAGCCGACTCCGAGACCCGTCCAGCGCGCCCACGTCGGCCCGTACGCCGCGATCGAGTAGAGCCCGATCGGGAAGGCGAAGTCGCCCCACTGTGCGGTGTCGAGTCCGATCGCCTGGATGAGAAGAGCGAGGGAGAGCACCGCGAAGCTCGCCGTCGGCGCCGTACGCCGAAACATGATCGCCGAGAACATCACGATGTCGAGCGCGTACACGAGGTTGCCGGTCACCATGCCCACGGCCGCCGACGGCATCATCAGCACACCGCCGAGAACGACGTCGACGACCAACGGGTGCGCGCGCAACCATCGTTCGCCGGGGAATCGCATGTCGACGAGGGTATGTCCGCGCTGCCGCCCGCACATCAGACCCCGGTCGCACCTGTGGGAAGGTTTATAGCCATGACATCGAACGTTGCGGTGCTGCTCGCGGGCGGTACGGGGACCCGGGTGGGCCTCGACATCCCGAAGCAGCTGATCAAGATCGCCGGTCGCACGATCCTCGAGCACACGCTCTCGGTGCTCGACGCACACGAAGACGTCGACGAGATCGTCGTGATGATGGCGACCGGCCATCTCGACGCCGTGCACGCGATCATCAAATCGGGCGGGTACACCAAGGTGCGCCATGTGCTCGAGGGGGGCGACACCCGCAACGACACGACCCTGAAGGCGCTTGCGACGGTCGAGAGCGATGACGCCAAGGTGTTGTTCCACGATGCGGTGCGCCCGCTGGTCAGCGCACGCAGCATCAGCGCTGCCTTCGCCGCGCTCGACGAGTACGACGCGGTCGACACGGCGATCCCGTCGGCAGACACCATCGTCGAGGTCGACGACGCCAACACGATCCGGGAGATCCCCCCGCGTTCGCATCTGCGCCGCGGCCAGACTCCGCAGGCCTTCCGTTCGGGCACGCTGAAACAGGCGTACGCGTTGGCTGTGACCGACGACGCGTTCGTTGCGACCGATGACTGCACGGTTGTGCTGCGCTACCTGCCGGACGTACAGATCGGTGTCGTCGAAGGCGACGAGCGGAACATGAAGGTCACCGAGCCGATCGACGTGTACATCGCCGACAAGCTCTTCCAGCTGACCAGCCACGAGGCGCCGGAGTCGCTCACCGAAGACGACTACCGGGCGGCGTTCGAGGGCAAGACAATGGTGGTCTTCGGCGGAAGCTACGGGATCGGCGCCGACATCGCCGAGCTCGCGCGGGAGTACGGCGCCGAGGTCCATACGTTCAGCCGCTCGAGTACGCAGACCCACGTCGAACGACGCTCCGATATAGCGGCGGCGGCCCGCAGCGTGCTCGACAAGTCCGATCGGATCGACTTCGTCGTCAACACTGCCGGCGTCCTCCCGCGCGGTCCTCTTGCCGACGCGTCGGAAGAGACGATCTACCAGGCGACCGAGACCAACTACGTGGCGCCGATCTTCATCGCACAGGAGTTCTTCGCTCCGCTGAAGGAGTCGCAGGGCTGCCTGCTGCTGTTCACGTCCAGCTCGTACACGCGCGGCCGCAGCGGCTACAGCCTCTACTCATCGGCCAAGGCGGCGATCGTGAACCTCACCCAGGCGCTCGCCGACGAGTGGAGCGGCTCGGGCGTACGCGTGCAGTGCGTGAACCCCGAGCGTACGGCGACGCCGATGCGGACGAAGGCCTTCGGCCAGGAGCCCGCCGACTCGTTGCTCGACTCGATGTCGGTCGCGCGTGCGTCGCTCGACGCGCTGATCGACGGCGGCACCGGGCATGTGATCGACCTGCGCCGCTCGGACCCGTTCGCCTCACACCGCGACGCCGTCGAAGCCGCCGAGGACCTCAGTCCCTGAAGAACGCGTCGACGACTCGGTCGGCGGAGTGGCCGTCCTGCCAGCGGTTGTACGTCGCGTTGAAGGTGTCGTACGCATCGGCGTGCTCCGCGACCAGCTCATCCAGCCGGCGAAGCTGGTCAGCGACCGCCTCGGTGTCGGCGACGAGCGGCCCAGGTGCGGTCTCGCGGAAGTCGTAGAGAAACCCGCGTACGCCTCCGGAGTACTCCTCGAGGTCGGGTACCAGGAAGACCATCGGCTTACGCGTGACCGCGTAGTCGAACCGCAGCGACGAGTAGTCGAGCACCGCGACGTCGGAGGCCAGGATCAGGTCGTTGATCTCGGGGTACGACGTCACGTCGATCACGTTGCCACCGTCTCCGGCCGTCGGCGCATTGAACCGATGGCCGCGTACGAGCACGACGTACTCGTCACCGAGCTGGCGAGTGACGGCGCCGACATCGAGGTGGCGTACGAACGGCGCTGACCGGTATCCGGTCGCCACGTCGTCTCGCCAAGTCGGCGCGTACAGCACGACGGTCTGCCCGTCGGCGATGCCGAGGCGCGCACGCACCGTGTCTCGGATCGGGCCCGCCTGCGATGACACGAGCACGTCGTCGCGTGGATAGCCGTGGTCGAGGATCGTGCCCTGGTAGCGGAACGCCTCACGGTAGTAGCGATTGACCTCCGGAGTCGGCGTGAGCAGTGCGTCCCACAGGTCGGAGGTTCGTGCCAGCTGCTGCTCGATGCGCAACGGAGTGAAGCGCTTCTCCCGCCAAAGGCCGATGCCCATGGTCTTGGACGGCACACCGTGGTACGTCTGGAGCACCTGCTGACCGGAGTGCCGGACGAACCACCGCTCGAAGTCGATGTTGGAGACGACGTACTTCGCTGTCGCGAGCGCGTCGTACCACTCGCTGCTCCGCATCAACAGCGGTGTGCCGCCGTCGGGCACCCACTGGCTGTGATCGGCGATACCCCAGTACAGCTTGAGATCCGGCCGTTTCTGACGAAGCGCCTCGTGGATCGCGAGCGGACTGTCGGTCGCGCTCTGACCTGCGTACGCCTGCAGGTAGACCGAGCGCTCGTCGATCGGGTGCTCTCTGGCGTACGCGCGCTGCAGTCGGCGTTGTGCGTACGGGCCCTGCTCGTCAGGTGTCAGCGGCACTCCGAGCTCGATGACGGGCGTACCGTGCGGCGAACGCCGGACCCGCATCCGGTACGTCGTGCCGACCTCGTCTCGCGGCAGGGCGTCGAGCAGCGCGTCGGCGAACCGCGACCGCATCGCCGCGTCTCCACGGCGGCAACGCACGTGGTACGCGCCGACCTTCGCGGCCCGGGCCCCGAGCGACCACTCGTCGACGGTCAGTTCGAACCGAGCCGACACACGCCGGTCACCGTCATCGGTCAGCGTGGCCTCGAAACGCCCGCCTCCGCCTTCGAGAGCGATCGTCGACGGCCGGTCCGCCGGGTACGTGCCGTGCAGCTCGATCGTGGTGCCGTCGAGCAGCACCTCGTCGATCTCGAAACCCGCCGCCGGAGCGGACACGGGCGCCTCCGGATCCGAGGTCTCGACGACCAACCCGGCCGCGGCGTCCCACCGCGGCGCAGCGGCGACCGCGGGGCCGGAGTACGACCGCATGGCCGATGCAGAACCCTGCCACGACAGCTCGGTCGCCCGACTCGTACGTGCCACTCCATCTGCGGAGACGCTCACCTCGAGCGACCAGGCCCCTCGCGGGGCATTCATCAATGCGTCGAGCCCAAGGGTTGCGGTCACCGAGCCGTGATCGTAGTTCTGGTACGGCTGCGCCGCATGTCTGGTGACGACCGGATCGGCATACACCTGCACGTCGAGCGGCAGCCGATCATCGCCGCGGACGAGCGCGACTTCGACGTCGAGTGTCGCCTCCGCCAGCTCCACGAACCGGATGTACGCGTACAGGTCGAGTCGCAGAACATCGGGGGTCCAGTTGAGCCGTTGCACGCTCACCACTGGGCGTACCTCGCGCTCGGTCACCGCAAAGCAGTCGAGCGGCACGTCGAGTTCGTCGTCGTCGAGGTACGGGAGCTTGGCGTACACCACGCCGTCGCGCACGCACGACGGATGCTGACCGTTCTCGAACCAACGCTGTGCGGTGAACTTCTCGAGGTGCGTACGCAAACCGCCGGCGGCGAGCCACGCCGCGACCCGCGCCTCCGGGCGTACTCGCTGCCACACGTCGGCGGATGCCCCCGCCACCACCTCGGCAGCGGTGTCACGCAGCACGGCCCATTCCTGTTTGTCCAGGCGCTCGACGTCGGCCAGATACGGGCGGATCCCGATGTCGAGCACGGCGTAGAGCCAGGCGTCGAGGGAGCGCTGCATATCGGGCCGGTCCAGCTCCTCTCGAGTCCTACGCTCCGCGGTGCGCCACTCGCGCAGCCCCGGCGCGGCCGGAACCAGGTAGCCGAACGGCACGCCGTCGCCACGTCTGGTCCGGTGGTACGTGACGTGCGCGAGTAGGTCGAAGCGCTCGGCCAGTACGTACGCCCGTGCAACGGGCAACGACACGGGAGCCGATGGCGACTCGGAGAACTTCAGATCGGCACCGCGCCAGAAGCGGCGCCGGAATACCCGGTTGCCCAGGTACGTGTCGGCGAGCGCATCGGGTGCATCTGCGAACACAACGCCGGACTGATCCCGCTGGTGTGCACGAGCATGCTCGGATCGGATCAGGTGCTTCTCGGGTGCGGCGTCGTGCAGGTTGCCTACCGCGAGGTCGGAGCCGGTGCGCTCGAGGCTGCCGACGAGGCGTTCGAACGCGTCCGGCGGGATTGTGTCTGCAGCGCCGACGAACGTGATGAACTCGCCCTTCGCGCGGGCAACGCCGGCGTTCAGTGCTGCGCCATGCCCCGACACCGGGCGAGCGACTCCGAACCGCCAGTCGTCCGCACCGTACGAGGCAGCGATCTCGGCGCATTCGTCGCCGCCGTCATAGGGGACGACGATGACCTCGAGCTCCGTCCGCGTCTGGTCTCGGATGCTGTCGAGGCATTCGCCGAGGTACGGAGCGTGGGTCGCGGTAGCGGCGACGACGACGCTGACGAACGGTGCGTCGCGGCCGACGCGGTTACCGAACGACGACTGGTGCAACGCAACGGTGAGCCGTCTGCGCAGCGGATGCGGCATCCACTGGGCCATCGACCGTACGGTCCGAGAACTCACCTGCGCGCCACTCCCGTCTGTTGCGAACGTCGCGCCATCGTACCGAGCGGAGCTAGGCGGGAGGCGCGTCGCCGCGGGGCACGAACACCGCGTCGACCAGGCGCGCGGCGGCATGACCGTCCTCGAGGTCGAGGTACGCGTGCCGGAACGTGTTGTACGCGTTGCGGTACTGCTTGGTCACCACGTCGAGGTCGAGGAGCGCCTCGACCACCTCGTCGGTCGTGGCGACGAGCGGACCGGGCGCGGTCGGCTCGAAGTCGAACAACCAGCCGCGGGTCGCCTTGTAACGATCGAGATCGGGTACCTGGAAGATCATTGGTTTGCCCGTCACGCCGAAGTCGAACCGCAGTGACGAGTAGTCGACGATCGCTGCGTCGGCCGCGAGGTAGAGGTCGGCGACCCGCGGATAGTCGGTGACGTCGACGACGCCGGCCAGCGCGCCGATCCGGCTGGCCGTACGCGCGTTGAACGCATGCCCTCGGCCCAGGATCACGTAATCGTCACCCAGAGCCGCAGATGCGCGCTGCAGGTCGAGGAAGTCGACCATCTCGGCGCGCATGTCGTCGGGTGAGAGGTAGTCGCGGAACGTCGGCGCGTACAGGACGGCGGTCTGGTGATCGGCGACGCCGAGGAGCTTCCGTACCTCGGAGCGGATCTGTGCGCCCTCGGGTGCGAACAGGATGTCGTTGCGGGGGTACCCGATTTCGAGCACTTCACCGTCGTACGCGAAGTCCCGCTTGAGCAGTGGTGTCGCGTACGACGCGGGTGACACGAGGTAGTCCCAGTCTCGGGCCCGCGCGTCGTACGACTCGATCTGCGCCTGGGAGAACTGCGACTGCTCCCAATGCTGGTGGCCCATCGTCTTGAAGGGATAGCCGTGGAACGTCTGGATGATGACCTGGCCGTCGGGCTTTCGGTGGTACGCCGGCTGGTACATGTTGTCGAGGTAGTACTTCGCGGTGTTGAGCAGGCCGTACCACTCGTAGCTGTTCTGGATCACGGCAGTGGCGCCGTCGGGTACGGGTATGGAGTGGTCCTGCACCGACCAGTAGATGTCGATGTCAGCGCCGCGTCGCTGCAACTCGCGCTGCAGACCGACTCCGCTGTCGGTCGCCTGCTCGCCGAAGTACGAACGGATCAGCAGCCCGCGCCGGCGTCCGTTGATGATGAACTGCTCACCGCTCGCGGCGCGTAGGCGGTTCTGTCGGCATTTTCCGGCGGCGCTGCCGAGCGGGCGGCGGAGCGAGAACCGAACCATGTTCGCGACACCGCGCTCGACGACGCCTTCGAGCTGTTTGGACTCGACCCGCAGCGGCAGTGCGTCGTTGAGCTCACGGGACACCAGCAACGGCACCGCGATCGGATCCTCGCCCGACGCGACCCGGACCTCAGCGGTCAAGTCGTGGTTGCCACGGGGCAGCGGCAGCTCGCCGAATCGGTACGCGTCGTACTTCAGTGCCAGTTCGATGACGAAGTGCGTGTCATCGACCGGGCTCTGCTCGCTGCGGATCTCGGTCTTCTTGCTCTTCAGCGCGAGGGCGACCGACTCGACGTTCGGACCGAGGACCCGGCCGCTCACCCGGGCGACACCTCCGTCGAGAACCTCGACGGAGTCGGCGTACGCGGCCATCAGCCATTCGACGAGACCGAGTTCGCCGAGGCGGTTGCCCTCGACGGCCAGCGCGCTCGTCGGCAACACCTGGGTGGTGCCGGTCTGCGCCGCTTCTTCGCTCCGCCAGGCGACCGGCACGACCTGGCCGTCGGCGAGCTCCGCGACGACCCGCGAGCGGTGCGGCGCCGCCGGAGTGTCGTGGTTCAGCGCGACCGTCGGTATCCGAAGGGCGAAGTTTCCGTCCTGCGGTGTGGTGCTCTCGACAACCCGGCCGGCCGGCCCGAGCAGCCGCACTTCGCGGACGCTCGACGCGTCCGGCCCGCCCAGGGTGCCGCGCAGAACCCGCTTGGTGAGCGCGAGCTCGTCGGCCTCGACGCGCAGCGTACGAAGGGCGAGCTGGAACGGTGCGTGCAGATGCCATTTGACGGCGATCAGATCGCCGTTCGCGAGCCGTCCGGGCGACGGAGCACCGGGCGAGCTGCTCCGCCGCACCCGGCTGACGGTGTCTTCGACAGTGAACCCGAGCGTGCTGACCCGAAGGCGTACGTCCCATACGTCACCATCGCTGCGGTCGGCGCCGACGACGTCCTCCATCGGCACCACGAACTCGAACTGCCCGCCGTCGTACTCAACCCAGTCGTCCTCGTCGGGCGGCGGGAAGCCCGGGTCGTCGCAACCGGGCGAGCAGAAGGTGTGCTCCGCGCCGGTGCGCGTGTTACGCAGAACCAGCTCCGTCTCGACCTCGCGGCCGACCAGGTCGACGTGGCGGATGTACGCCCAGCCGGCCAGATGCATCGTCGAACCGTCGGTCCAATGCAGCCGTTGCACCGAATGCGACATGGTCAGCTGCTCGGGTCGGCGCACGAACAGCGACCGGTCGAGTCCGGGAGCATCATGCAGCGGCAGCTCGTGGAACACGCCGCCGTCGACGACGGTCGCGGGGAACTTGCTCGGGCGGTAGCCGTCGCTTCGCACGTACTCCTGCACATCCGCACGGCGATTACTGCGCGCGAGCACGATCGGTACCCGCCGCTCGGGCGCCGTGGCGTCCCAGATCGACTGCGGCGCGTCCTCGGTGAGGCTGACGATCGCGTCGCGCAGCGTCGCCCAGTACGAGAGGTCGACCGTGCCGGGGCTACGGAGGTACCAATGGAAGTGGTCGTCGAACAACGTCTGCAGCCACGCGTCGTACACCCGCTCGGATGCCGTATCGGCGAACTCGCGTCGGCTCTCCTGCCACGCGGTCACCCGGTCGCGCAGGTCTGCGAGCGTTGCGGTCTGCTGGCTGATCGAGCTGGCATCCTCACGGGCGCGGTAGTCGTACGTCACCTGCGGGCAGATGTCGATGCGGTCGGCCGCGATGTAGAGCCGGGTGATCAGCGGTTGGTCCTCGTACGCGACACCCTCGCGAAACGTCGCCTCCTGCCCGACCCAGAAATCGCGCCGGAACAGCTTGCCGCAGCTGTAGTTGTTGCGTACCAGCGGCGGAAAGTCGTCGATCGCGATGCCTCGTCGCTGCTCCCCGTGCAGCCGGTCGACCCACGTCGGCAGCCAGTTGCTCGAGGAGTTGAACCGACGCAGTGCGCCGACGACGATGTCGGATCCGGACGTACGCGCGCTGGCGAGCATTGTCCGCAGTGCGCCGTCGGGCAGTCTGTCGTCGGAGTCGAGGAAGGTCAGGAAGTCACCGGTGGCGTGTTCGACGCCGGTGTTACGCGCCGCACCGAGACCGCCGTTAGGACGGGCGACGAGCTTCACCCGGGCGTCCCGCTCGGCGTACTCAGCGGCGATATCGGCCGAGCCGTCGGGCGAACCGTCGTCGACGACGACCACCTCGAAATCGGCGACGCTCTGCGCGAGGATGCTGTCGAGGCACTCCCGCAGGTAGCTCTCGACGTTGTAGATCGGCACGATGACGCTGATCGCCGGCGGACCATTGGGCCGCCGCTGCCCGCTCCCGTCCGCCGGGCTCCCGGTGGCCCACCGTTTGGCACGTCGTCCGATCCCCGTCGCGACCCGTCTGGGTGTCCATCGCGTCGTCATCCGTGCTGGGTGTCCTCAAGGTTCGGCTACGTCGAAACTGGCCAGATCCGACGCACGATCCTAACTCTGCGGGGTTCGCAGGCTGAACGGTCGGTCAGCTGGCCAGCTCGGCGCCGCCGGATAATGCCGCGATCTCCGGGGCGCCCTGCCAGACGGCGAGCAGATCGGTCCACGGGGTGGAGAGGCCGGCTTGTGCCGCTGTCACGAGCGCGCGCAGCGCTTCGAGATCTGCCCGGTTGGAGATCGACCAGCGTACGTCGGGGGCCGACACCGGCGTGCCGACCAGCCGTACGTTGAAGCGACCCGGCTCGTCGTAGAGGTACGACGCCGGATCGGAATCGCCCGTACGCTCGCGTCGCGATGCCCAGGCGCCGGTCAGCGCCGCCATGCTCACGACCTCGACTTCGAGGCCCGGCGGGTACGCATGGGGCTGCGGCTCGGGCAGCCGGTTCGCCGTGTAGTCACGACGCTCGTCGACATGCGTACGAACGACGAGGTCCATGACCTCGGGGTCGACGAAGGGACGATGGCCGCTCAGCCGGACGACGACGTCGGCGCGCTCGGAGGCCGCTGCGGTGACGACGCGGTCGAGTACGTCGCCGGCAGAGCCCCGAACACACGGATAGCCGGCCTCGACGCAATGACCGGCGAGCGCGTCATCGGATGCATCGGTCGTGGTGGCGACCACCACCTCATCGACGGTCTCAGCTCGGCGTGCGCGTCCGACCACCCAGTCGATCACCGCTCGTTCGGCGAGTCCGAGCAGGACCTTACGAGGGAGGCGCACAGATGCGCTGCGCGCCTGGACGACCGCGACGATCCGGGGACGCATCGACGGTGACGCGCGCATGGGCCGGCGTCAGGGGCGCCGCGAATCGCCGGCGCCCGAATCGTGGGTGTGTCCGCAGTTGCAGTCGGCGGCGACTTGCAGCTCGACCAAGCGGCGCTCGAGCGCCGCGAGCCGTCCCGCCAGCTGGCCGAGGTCGGTCGTCGTGTCGTCGACGACGCCCTCGACGTACTCGATGCGGTTACGGTGTTCGTCCAGTCGACGCAGATGTTTGGTTAGACGGCGTTCCGTCTCGACGGTGTGGTCGGGCGAGCGCCGCCGCGTACCACGGGCTATGTCACCGATACCGAGGGCCATGGGATCACCCTGACCGCCGATCACCAACTCCGGGTTAACGGCGGCCTACGGCATCGGGAAACTTCCCGATGGAGACGCAGCAACCCGTCAGAGCAGACCCTCGTCGGTGAGGTACTGCTCGACCACATCGGGAACCGCAGCGCGCTCGTTGCCGACCTGGTCGTTGAGGTCCATCAACGCATCGGTGGTGAGACCTGCGGAGAGCTCGTTGAGCGTATCGGCGATATCGGAGTGGTCTTCGAGGAACTCGGTGTTGACGGCCGGCGTGAGGTTCTGTGCCGGCTGCAGACCCTTGTCGTCCTCGAGGAAGACCAGGCCGGCGCCCTCGACGGTGGGATCGGTCGTGCCGAACTGACCGAGCTGCGACTCGCCGTCCTTGACCGAGTTGCGCGTCGGAGCGCCGCCGAAACCGAGCGGCAGGACCTGCTCGATGTCGATCTTGTAGACCTGCTCGAGCCCCTTCGCGCAGTCCATCCGATCCTCGCAGTCGGGATTGGCCGCGAGCGTGATCGACTGGTCGAGCTTGCCGAGGTCGCTCAGTGTCTTCAGGTCGTTGTCCTTCGCGAACTCCTCGGTCACGGCGTAGGCGTTCTGGTTCGTCGCCTCGGCCGGCTCGAGCAGGCTGATGCCGGCTTTGTCGGCCAACGGCGAGATCGCATCGAGTGACTCATCGGGGCTGTTTGTGGTGATCGGCTTCGCGTCCGGGCCGTTCGCGTCGATGTTGAGGTAGTCGCCGATTCCAGAGAGGTAGTCGGGCACGACGTCGACACTGCCCTTGGTCAGCTGGGAGAAGTAGATGTCGCGGGTCTCGACCAGCTTCTGCTCGACGTCGTAGCCCGACGCGCTGAGCACCTGGTCGTACATCTCGGCCATGATCTGGCCCTCGGTGAAGTCCTGCCCGGAGACGACTAGCGAACCCTTGTCGCCACCTCCGCCGTTGTCATCGGCGAGTGGGTCGTCGTCACCGCCGCCGCACGCGGCGACCCCGAGCAGCGCGACGGAGCCGATAGTTGCGGCAAGTACGCGGCGTACGTTCATCGGTCGGTCAACCTCTCATCGGTCGGTACGCCGGTCGGCGTCTCGGCCCAGCATCACACATCTGCGGCAGGGTGAGCATCACAGTAAACCGGGCCACCGACAGATCGCTCAGGACACGACCGCGACCGGCTTCGGTGCCAGCTGGCGTCGCGCGCGCCGCATCGGGTCGAAGGCCCGCTCGATCAGCACTGCGATGCCCTCGAGTACGAGCGCAGCCGCCGCAACGAGCAGCGAGCCGGCGACCACTTCGTAGTACCGCGAGTTCGCGAAACCCTCGGTGATCGTGTTGCCGAGGCCGGGACCCGCGACCAGTGCCGCGATCGTTGCCGTCGCCCAGAGCTGCACGATCGCGATCCGCACGCCCGTCAGCACGACCGGCATGGCCAGCGGCAGCTCGACCCGGCGGAACAACCGCCATTCGCTCATGCCCATCCCCCGGGCGGACTCGATGACGTCGCGATCCACCTCGCGCATGCCGACGTACGCGTTCGTGATGAGCGGCGGCAACCCGAACAACACCAGGGAGATGAGGGTTGCGAGGCCGGCCCGACCGAATGGCCCGAGTACGTCGGACCCGACCGGGCCGATCGACAGGATGGTAAGCACCGCGAAAACCGGCACCGCGCGCCCGATGTTGGAGACGTTGATCGCCAAGGTGCCGCCGCGGCCGGTGTGTCCGGCCCACAGGGCGAGGGGGACGCCGACCAACAGGCAGATCGCCAGGCTCACCAGCGTGAGCAGGATCTGCTGGCTGAGCTGCTCCCACAGCCCACCTGGACCGGACCAGTTGGAACCGTCGAAAAGGTAGTCGAACGCATCGGCAAGCATCGGATCACGCCCTCGTCCACGGGGTCAGCAGGCGTTGGAGACCCACCAGGATCAGATCGAATGCGATCGCGAGGAGCACGCAGAGCACACTCGCGGTGAGGATCTGAGCGTTGAACTCGAGCGGGATCGCGTCGCTGAGGAGGTTGCCGAGGCCACCGAAGCCGATGATGGTGCCGACGGTCGTCAGCGCCACCGTCGATACGGTCGCAACGCGCAGGCCGGCCATGATCACCGGCAACGCGAGGGGCAGCTCGATCTTGAACAGCAGCCGCGTACGCCCGTACCCCAGGCCGATCGCGGACTCTCGTACGTCGTCTGGGACCGCGCGAAGCCCCGCGAGCATGTTTCGTACCAAGACGGACAGGGTGTACAGAGCCAGCCCGATGATCACGGTGGTGGCCGTGAGACCGGTCGAGTCGACCAACAACGAGAACATCGCCAGTGACGGGATCGTGTAGATGATCGTCGTCACGCCGAGGACGCTGCTCTCCAGGCGCAAGAATCGGCGGGCGACGAGTGCAAGCGGTAGTGCAATGACGAAACCGAGGGCAACCGCAACCACCGTGATGTAGATGTGTTGCTCGGTCGCCTCGATGAGATCGGAACGTCGGTCGACGACGTAGTCCCAGCACACCCACTCGTTGGCCGTCGCGCTGTAACACGTGTCGCTCACAGCCAATAGACTCACACAATGGACCGTATCGAGGATCCGATGATCGTGCTCGACGGCGTCTCCAAGACGTACCCGGGCGGCAAGCTCGCGGTCGACGACCTGGACCTCGAGGTCGCCGACGGCTCGCTGGTGACACTGGTCGGCCCGTCCGGTTGCGGCAAGTCGACCACACTGAAGATGGTCAACCGGCTGATCGAGCCGACGTCGGGGCGCATCCTGCTCGACGGTGACGACGTCACTTCGGTCGATCCGGTCAAGCTGCGCCGGCGCATGGGCTACGTGATCCAGCAGGTCGGCCTGTTTCCGCACCAAGACATTCGTACGAACGTCTCGACCGTTCCCGACCTGCTCGGCTGGAACCGCAAACAGGCGGCCGCGCGCGCCGACGAGCTGCTCGACCTGGTGGGGCTCGACCCGGGCGAGTTCGGCGCCCGCTACCCGCACCAGCTGTCGGGCGGGCAGCGTCAGCGCGTCGGCGTCGCCCGCGCTTTGGCGGCCGATCCGCCGGTGCTGTTGATGGATGAACCGTTCGGGGCGGTCGACCCGGTGGTTCGCGCCCGCCTGCAGGACCAATTCCTCGAACTCCAGTCGGAGCTGCGCAAGACGGTGCTGCTGGTCACCCACGACATCGAGGAGGCGGTCAAGCTCGGCGACGCCGTCGCGGTGTTCGCGCCGAGCGGCCGCATCGCCCAGTACGACACGCCCGCCGCCGTACTCGGCGCACCGGCCGACGACTTCGTCGCCGAGTTCGTGGGCGCGGAGCGCGGGCTGCGCCGGCTCGCCGTCACCGAGATCGACGACTCAGACCTCGTACACGCGCCGATGGTGCGTACGACCGACTCGCTCGCCGAGGCACGCGTACTCCTCGACGCCGAGGATGCGCGCTGGGCCGTCGTGCTCGACGCGGACGACAACCTTCGCGGCTGGGTCGCCACCGATTCGCTCGAGGGCCCGGGCGTCGTCGGCGACCGGGCGCGGCGGATGGAGGCGTACGTCCCCCGTGACGCCGCGCTCAAGGAGGCGCTGTCGACGATGTTGCGTCACGACGCCGGCTGGGTCGCCGTACTCGACGGCGACCGACTCGCGGGCGTACTCACGCCCGACTCCCTGCACGGCGCCCTACGCCGGTCGGTGATCGCCGCCGACGAGGGCGTCGAGGTGGCCGATATCGATCTGGAGGCCGCTGGCCCGTTGCACTAGCGACCTGAGGCTCAGGCCTCCTTGCGCTGCGGCTCCTGGGTGAGGGTGGCGGTCGTCTGCTCCCAGCTCATCAGGTCGACGATGGTCGGCAGATCCGCGCCGTCCCAGGTCGCCAGAGCATCGACGGAGGCCGCCTGCTCGGCGGTCATGTCCTCGACCGACGACTGCAACTCGGCGGCACGCTCGGCTTGCTCACGGGCCCGACGCTCAGCGTCGTCGGCACGGCGCTCCGACAGCTTGAGCGTCCCGCGCAGCGTCACGATCGTCTGATCGCGATCGGCGAGCCGCTCGGTCATCGCGGTGGCGAACGTATCGTGCTCGGCCTGCCTGATCACGGCAAGCTCTTGATAGCTCTGCGCCTGGGCAGCCCGATCGGCGGCCCAGTCGCGGCGGGTCTGCAGGATCTCATTCCGCATGATGCGAAGCGCGCAGAAACCGGCAAGGACGGCGAACAGGCTCGAAGGTATGAGCATCGCGACATTGGCGGCGATAGCGGACGGCACTACGGCGAGAGCTGCGACCACCAACAGGGAAGTGGCAACGACAATTCTGACGCTGCGCTGGCGACGGCGACTCTTTGACATGCGCCAAGACTAGGTGTGCGGCGCCGCGTCAGACCGCCCGCCACGCCGCCGCGAAATGTAACAACTCGGCAAGTTTCATTGGTGGTTCGCTAACGGACCCGCCCGTGGCTCGTTATGTCACTTTCCGTGACGAAGTGGCCGTACGCTGCGTTGCGGATCGGCCGTCAAGTGCTCGAGGACCCCGAGGCTTCGTCGTCGTCCTTCGGTACCTCACAGGCGCGTTCCAGGAGCACCGCGGCGATCACGACGACGACACCGGCGAGCGCGGTGACACCCGCATGGATCACGCGTTCCTGGCCGAGCTCGGTATCCATCGCATCGACGAAGCTGAGGGTGAAACCCGAGTAGCCACCCACCACGAGTGCACCCACGATCGCGCTCGCCTTGGCGAGTACGAGCTGGCGTACCGCACGGTCGGAGGACATCCGCTCTCGCCGCTTGTGCACCGACTGGTGCGTTGCGTACGCGAGCCAGCCGAGGACCGCGGCGAGGAAGACCAATGCGATCGAGGCCGTCCACGGCACGGTCGGCGCGGAGTTGTCGAAGCTCTCGAACAGCGGCCGGATCGCTCGTCCCGCGATCAGGCCGATCGCGGCGACGATCGCCAGCGTGACGGCGGAGACCCGCCCCAACCGTGGAGGATTGGGAGTCACAGCACGATCTCGAGGTCCTCACGCCGCTTGATGCCACTGGTGTCGAGGTTGCGGATCAGATCGGCGACGAAACCCTTCTCCGGGATCTCGCCCTCGATGTCGATGTCCATCCACGGCTGGAGTACGAACGCCCGCTCATGCGCGCGCGGATGCGGCAGAACCAACGTCTCGTCACGGGCGATCCGGTCGCCGACCACGATCAGATCGACGTCGAGCGTACGGGGATCGTTCTTGTTCGTACGCTCGCGGCCGAACGCGTCCTCAACGGCCAGGCATCGGTCGAGCAGGGTGTGCACCGTGAGCGTCGTGTCGACGAGCAGCACGATGTTGATGAAGTCACGCGACCCGGGTGGCGCGCCGACCGGCACGGTCTCGTAGACGGGCGAGACCGAGACGACTGTCACCTCGGGTGTATCGGCGAGGGCGGCGGCGCCGCCCTGCACATTGTTGAAGCGCTCCCCGAGATTGGAGCCTAATGCGAGCACGGCTTGCCGAATCGGGCGCATGCCGCCCGTCATCGTGTCGGCGTCCAGCTCGAATGGGTTGGGGGTCTCGGTCACGTTCGACTCCGCTCTATCGTCACGGCAACGTCGTCAAACGCCACCGCGATGGGCGCTGCTGGCTTGTGCACCGTCACCTCGGTCCATTGCACCAGATCATGGGCCAACACGCGGTCGGCGATGCGCTGGGCAAGGGTCTCGATGAGATCCACTGGCTCTGACGCGATGACGTCATGAACCTCTAGGGTCAACGATCCGTAGTCGACAGTACGCGATAGGTCGTCGGCCGCTGCGGCGGGTCCGGTGTCGAGGCCGAGTACGAGATCGACGACGAAGGGCTGACCCACTCGACGCTCATGCTCCAGAACGCCGTGCCGGCCATGAGCGGAGATTCCCGAGACAGAGATGCGATCCAGGCCTTGCGGACAGGTCACTCTTCATCCCCCTCTTCAACGATGACGACCGGCGACGCATGTCGCATCAAGAGTAGCCAACCACGTCGGTCGCGTACGAAGACGTTGGTGGCGACCGCCTTGCCACCGGCAAAGGTGTCGGTCGACTCACCCTCGGCCTCGGCGAGGACGTTCTCGGTACAGGTCACGACCGCGGTGTCGTCGCCGGCGAAGGTCACCGACACATCGGTCAGGAAGAACTGGATGTAGCCGGTGTTGGCCATCACCATCGACCACGAACGCGACACGGTCGCCTGCCCGCGCAACGGCTCTGACCCCGGGTGGATGCACACCACGTCGTCACGGTCGGCCCACAACGAGCGCATCAGATCGATGTCGCCGCCCTCGATGGCGTCGTAGACGCTCTGGTTGGCGTTCAGCACGGAGCGCGTACGGTCGTCAGCCACGCGACCACCTTGCCACCACTCGCACGGCGTCGGCGCTCGGGCGTACGTCGTGCACTCGTACGCACCATGCGCCGGCGGCGGCCGCCAGGGCCGTGACCGCGGCCGAGGCGGCATCACGGTCGTCAGTCGGGGCGAGCGTGCCGTCGGATGCCGCGAGGAGCTCGCCGAGGAACCGTTTGCGGCTCGCAGCGACGAGGACCGGGAACCCGAGCTCCCCGAACGCATCGAGGCCGTTGAGGATCGTCCAGTTCTGGTCGCCGGTCTTGGAGAAGCCGAGACCGGGGTCGACGACCAGCCGCTCGGGGTGTACGCCCAGCTCGAGGGCACGGTCGATCGCCGGTCGCATCTCCGCAATCACGTCGCGTACGACGTCGTCGTACGCGGTGTGCTCCTGCCCCTGCATCACGGCAGAGTGCTGACGCCAGTGCATGAGGACGAACGGTACGCCCGACTCCGCTGCCACCTCGAGCATCCGCGGGTCGGCGCGACCGCCGGATACGTCGTTGACGATTCCTGCGCCCGCCGCGAGTGCCTGCTCGGCGACCTCGGAGCGCATCGTGTCGACCGAGATCAGGTGACCATCGTCGGCGAGCGCGCGTACGACCGGGACGACCCGTCGCAGCTCCTCCTCGGGCTCGACTCGGTTCGCACCCGGACGCGTCGACTCACCGCCGACGTCGACGATGTCGGCGCCCTGTGCGAACAGCGCGCGACCGTGCTCGATCGCCCGGTCGGTGTCGAACCAGCGACCGCCGTCGGAGAACGAGTCGGGCGTGACGTTGACGACCCCCATCACCTGGGTCCGCTGCGGGCCGGTCACGAACGCCCGATGAGGCCCATCGCCTCGGCTCGGGTTGCAGGGTCACGCAACTGACCCCGAACGGCGCTGGTAACGGTCTTGGCCTCCGCTTTGCGTACGCCGCGCATCGACATACAGAGGTGCTCGGCCTCGATAACCACGATCGCGCCGCGCGGATCGAGCAGCTCGATCAGTGCGTCGGCGATCTGTGTGGTGAGCCGCTCCTGCACCTGTAGCCGACGGCCGAAGACGTCGACGAGTCGGGCGAGCTTCGACAGGCCCGCCACTCGGCCGTGCGTGCCTGGGATGTAGCCGACATGGGCGTACCCGGTGAACGGCACCAGGTGATGCTCACACATCGACCACAGCTCGATGTTTCGTACCAGCACCAGCTCGTCGTGGTCGACGGCGAACGTGGTGCTGAGGGCATCCTCTGCCGTCAACGTATTGCCGACGAGGATCTCGGCGTACGCGCGAGCAACTCGGCGCGGGGTGTCCCGCAGACCCTCGCGGTCGGGGTCTTCGCCGACGGCGATCAGCAGCTCGCGTACGGCCTTCTCAGCGCGCGCGTGGTCGACACCGTCCATGGCGAGTCGCTAACTGCCGAACGGGGGCTCGGTGACGTTGGGCGGAGGGGTGCCACCGCCGGGACCGTGCACATCGCCCTCGCTGCCCGGCGCCAGGATGATCGAACCGTCGTCGTGCTGACCGGCGCCGTTACGGCTGGGCGCCCGCACCGGTGGGATGTCGGACGGGATGCGAGTGTCGGAACCCGTCCACGCCGGTCGACGCTCGCGCATCCGGATGTCGGCGAAGATCTCGGCGACCTCTGCCTTGTCGAGCGTCTCCTTCTCGAAGAGCTCGGTGACGAGTCGGTCGAGTACGTCACGGTTGTCGACCAGGATGTCGAACGCCTCTTGATGGGCGTTGGTGATGAACCGGTTGATCTCCTCGTCGACGATGCCCGCGATGTCCTCGGAGTAGTTGCGGCTGTGCCCGATATCGCGACCGAGGAACGGCTCGGAGTTGTCTTCGCCCAGCCGGATCGCGCCGATCCGCTCGGTCATGCCGTACTGCGTGACCATTGCCCGCGCGAGCTTGGTCGCCTTCTCGATGTCGTCGGCGGCGCCGGTGGTCGGGTTGTGGAAGACCATCTCCTCGGCGGCGCGGCCACCGAGCATGTACGCGAGCTTGTCGAGCATCTCGCTGCGCGTCTGTGAGTACTTGTCTTCGTCGGGAAGCACCATCGTGTAGCCGAGTGCGCGACCGCGCGGCATGATCGTGATCTTGTGCACGGGATCGTTGCCGGGTAGCGCGGCGGCGACCAGCGCGTGACCACCCTCGTGGTACGCGGTGATCTGCTTCTCCTTCTCGCTCATCAGGCGCGTGCGCTTCTGCGGGCCCGCGATGACCCGGTCGATCGCCTCGTCGAGCGCCTTGGCGTCGATCATCTTCTGGTCACCGCGTGCGGTGAGCAGGGCGGCCTCGTTCAGGACGTTCGCGAGGTCGGCGCCGGTCATGCCGGGCGTACGACGGGCGAACGCCTGCAGGTCGACCTCGGGTGCGATCGGCTTGCCGCGCGCGTGCACCTTGAGGATCTGGGTGCGCCCCTCGAGGTCGGGGGTTTCGACACCGATCTGACGGTCGAAGCGGCCGGGACGCAGCAGCGCCGGGTCGAGCACGTCGGGGCGGTTGGTCGCGGCGATCAGGATCACGCCGCCGCGTACGTCGAAGCCGTCCATCTCGACGAGTAGCTGGTTCAGCGTCTGCTCGCGCTCGTCGTGGCCGCCGCCGAGGCCCGCGCCGCGGTGCCGGCCGACGGCGTCGATCTCGTCGATGAAGATGATCGCGGGGGCGTTCTCCTTGGCCTGCTCGAACAGATCGCGGACCCGGCTCGCGCCGACGCCGACGAACATCTCGACGAAGTCGGAGCCGGAGATCGAGTAGAACGGTGCGCCGGCCTCGCCCGCGACCGCGCGTGCGAGCAGCGTCTTACCGGTGCCGGGCTGGCCGTAGAGCAGCACACCCTTGGGGATCTTCGCACCGACGGCCTGGAACTTCGCGGGCTCCTGCAGGAACTCCTTGATCTCCTCGAGTTCCTCGATGGCCTCGTCGGCGCCCGCGACGTCGGCGAAGGTGGTCTTCGGGGTGTCCTTGGTGACCTGCTTGGCCTTCGACTTGGCGAACTGCATGACGCGGCTGCCGCCGCCCTGCAGGGAGTTCATCAGGAAGAAGAAGACGACGATGATCAGCAGGAACGGCAGCAGGGTGCCCAGCAGCGAACCGAGGAAGCTGGGCTTGGGCACGTCGACGTTGTACGAGTCGATCGTGTTGTCCTTCACGCCCGACTCGGCGGCCTCGACCATCGTGTTCAACTGCTTGTTGTTGATCCAGTTGGCCTGGACCTTGTCGTCGTTGTCGAGCGTCGCGCGTACCTGCTGGTCACCGTGTACGAAGGTGACCTCCTTGACGTCCTTCTCGTCGGTGAAGTGCCCGACCATCTGGTTCGTCTTGATGTCTTCGTACCCGTTGTTCGACGATACGAACTGGAGGATTCCGAGTACGGCGAACACGCTGATGACGATCCACAGCCAGGGACCTTTGAACAGACGCTTGACGTTCATGATCGGGGGCGCGCCCCACTCCTTCTAGAACCGGGTACTCAGACAACAGACGTTACACGGGGCGCCGTGTGGACAGGCGCGCGCGTACGCGTATGCGTGTAGTTTCAACGAACCGTCAGAGCGCGGTGTTCCCGGATGTGTTTGCGTGTGCAACGTCACGAGTAAACGTGCGGTGCGAGGGTTCCGACACTGCGTAGGTTTCGGTACTTCTCAGCGTAGTCGAGACCGTAGCCGACTACGAACTCGTTGGCGATGTCGAAGCCGACGTAGCGCACGTCGACGCTCATCTTCTCCGCGTCGGGCTTGCGCAGCAGGGTGCAGATCTCGACCGAGGCCGGGCCTCGCGAACGCAGGTTGGAGATCAGCCACGAGAGCGTGAGCCCGGTGTCGATGATGTCCTCGACGACGAGCACGTGCCGGTCGATCAGGTCGGTGTCGAGGTCCTTCAGGATGCGCACGACACCCGACGACGTCGTACCGGACCCGTACGACGAGATCGCCATCCAGTCCATCTCGACGTGCCGGTTGAGCGCGCGAGCGAGGTCGGCCATCACCATCACGGCGCCCTTGAGCACCCCGACGAGCAACAGGTCCTTGCCTTCGTAGTCGGACTCGATGCGAGCGGCCAGCTCGGCGACCCGGTCTCGGATCTCGTCCTCGCTCAGCAGCGTCTTGTCGAGGTCGACGTCGTCGGTGATGTGCTCGATGTCCACGCGTGCTCCCGTTGTGCGTCCCGAGGTTGTCGCGGTCAGCCTGCCACAGGTGCGGTGCGGTCGGTACGCGACGGTCAGGCGGGCCCCGCGCGTACCAGCGGCAATGGCAACCGTCCAGTTTGCACGGCAAATCTGCCATGCAACGCGGTGCTTCACCATGTTTACCTGGTGAAGCACCACCGACAGACCCCGCGAAAGCCGACCGGAACGAGATAGCCGCCAAGCGACCGAACCGAAGTGGCTGCTCCGCGCGTCGCCGCGTCTTTCCCGACCCAAGAAGCGGGAGAGCCGACAGGGAGCCGGAACCGGGCAGGCTGGTAGTCGTTCCAAAGAAGCCGATTTGACTGGCTCAGCGCTCGAACGTGATCCACACTCCCGTACGCCGGGCGGTCACCTTGCCGGGGAGGTCGATGTGCTTCTGACCGTGCCACTCGGTGACCAGCCGTTCGATCTCGACGACGTGCGCGGCCGTGAGGTCGGCGGCAGGGCACCCCATCCGCAACGCGTGGCGCCGGATCACCCGGGTACGCATGGCCCGCGGTAGCGCCGCGAGAACCGCGACCTCGAGGCGATCGCCGTCGTGCGCTTCCCACCCTGCCTCGGTCACGAGGTCGTCGAGGTGGTCGGCGTCGGCTCGCAGCAGGCCAGCGGTCCGCGCGAGCGCCTCTCGCACCCCGGGACCGAGCGCGGCCTCCAGAGCGGGCAGGGCGTCCTTTCGTACCCGCACGCGCGTGTACGAACGATCCTCGTTGTGCGGGTCGTCCCACCAGGTCAGCCCGCTCGCCTCGCACACCGATCGGGTCTGCGTACGCGAGAACGCGAGGAACGGTCGACGCCACAGACCGTCGACCGGCGCCATGCCGGCGAGAGAGCGCGCTCCGGAGCCGCGACCCAGGCCAAGCAGAACCGTCTCGGCCTGGTCGTCGAGGGTGTGTGCGAGGAGTACGGCGGCCGCGCCGTGGCGCTCGGCGACGGCTGCGAGCGCGTCGTACCTCGCCGTACGCGCGGCGCCTTCCGGCCCACTGTCGGATCCGACCTCGACTCGTACGACCTCGACCGGTGAGAGTCCGAGTGCCCGCGCGTTGTCGGCTGCACGTGCGGCGACCGTCGCCGATCCGTCCTGCAACCCGTGGTCGATCACGACCGCGCCGGCGGTCAGGTCGATACGCGGCGCGACGAACGCCGCTGCCGCGGCAAGAGCAAGAGAATCGGCACCGCCCGACAGCGCGACGAGCACCATCGACCCTTTGCCGAGACCGGCGACGCTGTCGCGTACGAGCGCACGCGCCCGGGCCACATCAGGGTGTGGCTTGCCACCCATTTCAGCCGTGTACGCGCGCGAGCCAGGTGTCGGGCTCGGCGATCTCTGCCTTCGACGGCACATTCGCGGGCTCGGCCCAGACGGCGTTGAATCCATCGTGGCCGACCTTGTCGACGACGGCACGTACGAACGTCGCACCGTCGCGGTACTGCCGGATCTTGGCATCGAGGCCGAGTAGCCGCCGCAGCAGCGAGTCGAGCCCGCCCTTGCCCTTGCGTCGTTGATTGAACCGTTTGCGGATCTTGCGCACGGACGGGATGACTTCGGGTCCGACGCCGTCCATCACGACGTCCGCATGCCCCTCGAGCAGTGACATGACGCCGGTCATCTGGTCGACCACCTCGCGTTGGCGGGGGTTCTGCAACACGTCGACGATGCTGCTGTCCGGCTCGCCGCGGAGTACGCGGCCGAGTTCGGCAGCGCCGTCGGACATCAGCCGGCTGATGCCGTTCGGGTCGACCTCCGTCGACTCGACGAACGATGCGATCAAGCCCTGGACGTGGTCGCGCAACCACGGCACGGCGGTGAACTGGACGCGATGTGTCTCCTCGTGCAGGCACACCCACAGCCGGAAGTCGCGGGGATCGACGTCGAGCTCACGCTCGACGGTCACGATGTTCGGTGCGACGAGCAGCAACCGGCCGGTCTCCTGTGCGCTGCCTTCCCAGAACGGGTCGAACTGGCCGAGCACCTTACTCGACATGAACGCGAGAAGGGCCCCGACCTCGGCACCGGCGACCTTGGCGCCAACCAGGCGCGTCGGACCCTTCGGATACTTGCCGGACTCGGCGATCTTGGCCTCGAGTATGGACAGGATGGACGCAAAGCCTTCGGTGTTGGCAGTGACCCAGCCCGGACGGTCGACCACCAGGATCGGAGCCGACGCCGTACGCGCGTGCAGCCCGGTGTACTCGCGTACCGGCCCCTCGGAGGCCTCCGCACCTTCGCGCAGCTCGGCGACCGCCGCCGCGATCTCTTCGGCCGGGATCTCTGGACCCGGCCGTACGAATCGGCCGGCCGTCTGGCGCGCGAACTCCCAGTCGACCATCGAAGGCGGTTTGTCGGTCATGGCGCCAACGTTACGTTGATCATGGTGACCGGTCAGCGTGTGCACGCGCACGCGGTGAGCGCGGCCGCAATGTCGTCGAGCCCGGCACGGGCCTCCAGGACGTTCTTGTCCTTGACCTTGTTGGCGATCGCCACGAACACCAGCGGAGCGCCCTGTTTGTCGGTGGTGATGCCGGCGTACGCGTGGATGCCAGTGAGCGTTCCCGTCTTGGCCCGGGCAACGCCAAGACCCGCGGTAGACGATCCGGAGGTGAACCGGTCGGCGAGACTACCGCTGAAGCCGGCAACCGGCAGCCCGGACGTCAGGACGTGCACATCGGGGTCGCGGGACGTGGCCGCGATCTTCAGCACCGAGAGCTCCGCACGTAAAGTCACCTGATTCGAGCGCGACAGCCCGCTGCCGTCGTAGACCCGGATGCCGTCCCATGGAACGCCGAGCGAGGTGAGCACCGACTTCATCGCCGCGACGCCGCCGTTGAAGCTCGCCTGCTCGCCCTCTCCGATCGCAAGCTGGCGCAGAACCACCTCAGCCGCATCGTTGTCGCTGACGGTGAGCAGATGCTCGACGATCTGCTCGAGCGGGGGGCTGCTCACGCTGGCGATCTCGTCGGCACCGTCAGGCGCCCGGGAGGAACCGACACTGCCCTTCACCGTCACGCCGCGCTTCTCCAACTGCTCCGCGAACGTCTCACCGGCGACGCGCGCGGGTTCGGTCGTACGCTCGCCCGTTGCATCGTTGGTGATGCCTTCGTCGACCCAGAGCGCGCTCACCGTGGTGTTCACGTTCGTCGTGATGTAGCTGTCTTCCCAACGAGGGTTGACGCCTGGACCCTTGAAGAGGGTGTCGTCGTACTGGAGCGACACCCGCTTCACGCCGCTCTGACGAAGCTGCTGGGCAGTACGGTCGGCGAGATCGGCGAGCGTCGCCGGGCGCGGGTACTCATCGGAGTCCGCGGGCGCCTTCGTTGCCAGCAAGGGGTCTCCGCCCCCGACAAGGGTCAGCTTGGCGACTTTGCCCCCGCCGGCCTGGACGACCCGGGTATCGAATCGCGTGTCGGCGCCGAGTGACTTCAACGCGGCGAGGCTGGTGAAGTTCTTCAACGTCGACGCCGGTACGTACGTGCCCGAACCAACGGTCACGGCCTTACCGCGGTTGAGCGGTGCGACCGCGATTCCCGTGTGCTTGCCGAACTTTCGGTCCTTCAGCACGGCGCGTACCGCTTGCTCAACGGCCTGGCGATCGAGCGGCGCCGGCCGCGCGGCGTCGAGCACGGACTGCGGGGTACGCGCCGGCGGGAAATCGAGCTCCTCGGGCGGCTCGACATCGAGCGCCGAGTCCGTGTCGGAGTCATCGAGCCAGCGGTCGAACCCGCCGAGCGCATACGCCGTGATCCCGCCGCCCGCGACGAGTACGACGAGCACGATCAGCACGACCAGCGGGCGGATGCGGCCCACGTCACATGCGATCCCCCTGCGTAGCCCGTAGCGTGTCATGTGCGCGACAATATCCGCAGCCACCCAAAGCGCTGTCGCGCGTGCAGTTGATCCGGAGGAACCGTGCAATTCGACGTCACTGTGGAGATCCCGAAAGGGAACCGCAACAAGTACGAAGTCGACCACACGACGCACCAGATCCGGCTCGACCGCACGCTGTTCACGGCCACGCAGTACCCGGCCGACTATGGCTACATCCAGGAGACCCTCGGTCTCGACGGTGACCCGCTCGACGCCCTGGTCCTGCTGTCCGAGCCGACCTTCCCGGGTTGCGTCATCGGCTGCCGAACGATCGGGATGTTCCGAATGACCGACGAAGCCGGCGGCGACGACAAGGTGCTGTGCGTGCCGGCAGCCGATCCGCGTCAGGAGCATCTGCGCGATATCCATCACGTGCCGGAGTTCGACCGCCTCGAGATCCAGCACTTCTTCGAGGTCTACAAGGACCTCGAGCCGGGCAAATCCGTCGAAGGCGCCACCTGGGTGGGGCGCACCGAGGCCGAGGCCGAGATCGAGTCGAGCCGCAAGCGCTTCGAGGACAACGGCGGCTACTGAGAGATCACCCAGGGTTCGGTCGGCAGCCGTGCCGGGTCGAACCCTTCGAGCAATTCGTCGGGCCGACGTCCCTCGAGTCGCAACGACGCAGCGATACGCGCGAACACGTCCCGCGGCTTGACGCCCGCTGACTCGAGGTCGGCAAGCGTCACGCTGCCGTCGCGTTTTGCCAGTCGCCGACCCTCGGCGTTCACCGCGAGGGGAACGTGCGCGTACGAGGGTTCGGACACTCCCAACAATGATGCGAGGTACGCCTGCCGGGGAGCCGAGCTGAGCAGGTCATCGGCGCGTACCACCTGGTCGATCCCCTGCTCGGCATCGTCGACCACGACCGCGAGGTTGTACGCCGGCACTCCGTCGTTACGCACAAGCACGAGGTCATCGACCACTCCGACGTACCGCCCCTGCAGCACGTCGTGCACGGTGAACTCATCCACCTCGCTGCGCAGCCTGATGGCCGCGGGTCGCTCCGCTCGGCGACGAGACCTCTGGGCTGCACCGAGGTCCCGGCAGGTTCCCGGGTACGCCCCCGGCGGAGCATGCGGAGCTGATGCGGCCTCGCGGATCTCGCGGCGCGTACAGAAGCATTCGTACGTACGCTCGTCTGCGCGGAGCCGGCGTACTGCTTGCACGTACAACTCTGTCCGCTCGGACTGGCGTACGACCTCGCCGTCCCAGTCGAGCCCGATCGCCTCGAGGTCGGCGAGCTGACGCTCCGCCGCGCCGGGGCGTACGCGGTCGAGATCCTCCACTCGCAGTACGAAGCGCCGGCTCGTCGAACGCGCGAACAACCAAGCGAGCAACGCAGTCCGCAGGCTGCCCAAGTGCAGGTCTCCCGACGGGCTCGGCGCGAACCGACCCGCTGGTGCGTACGCGTCGACGGTCATCGTGCTCAGCGTACGAGCGCGGAGCGACCGATCAGACGCGGCCGGCCAGATCGGGCAGGATCCAGTAGTACATCGAAACGATCTCGACGCTCTTGCCGGGCCGCGGCGCCTGGATCATCATGCCGTTTCCGAGATACATCGCGACGTGGTAGATCGAGCTCGAGCTGCCGTTGCTCCAGAACAGCAGGTCACCGCGCCGGATCGAGCTCATCGAGACCGGGGTTGTCGACTGGTATTGCGCAACGCTCCAATGCGGCAATGACTTGCCCGCGGCTGCCCAGGCCATCATGGTCAGTCCGGAGCAGTCCCACGAGCTCGGCCCCGCCGCACCGTAGACGTACGGCTCGCCGAGCTGCGCCTTGGCGAACGAGATCGCGCGGTTCACACCGGTCGCCGGCGTGGTGTTGCCGTTGTTGTCACCGCCGCCGTTGTTTCCGTTGTCACCGCCGCCGTTGTTGTTGCTGCCGCCGTTGTTTCCGTTGTCACCGCCGCCGTTGTTGTTGCCATCGTGATCCGGCTCGTCGGTGCTGTCATCCGGGCCGTTGTCGCCCTCGGTGTTCCCGTCGGTTTCGGGCTCATCCGAGCCGGTGTCCGTGTCCCCGGTGTTCGTGTCGCCGGAGTCCGGCGCATTGTCACCGCTGTCGTCGCCTTCGGTCGAGTCGTCACCGCCGTCGGTCGAGTCGTCGGAGCCGTCGTCGGGCGGGTTGGTGTTGTCGTCGGGAGGTTCCTCCGACGTGTCCTGCTGCTCCTGCTCCTGCTGCGCCTCGTCGATCGCATCCTGCTGCGCCTGCTCGCGCAGATCGCGCTGCCGCTGGCGGACGAGTGACTTCGATACGCCCTGCGCCTTCGCAAGCTCCGAGATCAGCTCACCGCGTTTGGCTCGTAGGCCGGCCGCCGCGTCCTCTGCCGTCGCGACGGCGGCGTCGGCTTCCGCCTTTGCAGCGCGCGCCTCGTCCGCGAGACTCTCTCGCCGGTCGACGGCGCGCGCCGAACGCTTGGCGAGCAGCTCGTACACCTGCTTGCGCGCGTCGTACTTCTGCAGGTCGGCCGACAACGCGTCATCGATGCTCCGGTTGCCGCTGACCTGGTTGAGCAGGTCTTGCGGGCCGTTCTGCTCGAGCAGCGCCGACAGGTTCTCCAAGTCGGAGTTGCGGCTCGCATTCGCGGCGAGCGCCGTCGACATCCTGGCAATGGTGCGGTCGAGCTGTCGCTTCGCCGCCGCGGCGGCATCGACTCTCTTGCGCTCCTGTCGGCGGGCCTGGTGCAGCTTGTAGATCGCGCCGTTGTAGGCCTCTGCCATCCGCCCGGCTTCGACGCCGAGGTCGATGACGTTCTGCTCGGCCGTGGCGAGCTCGGCCTTGATGGCTCCGACGTCACGCGCTGCCTGGGCGGCCTCGTCCTTGGCCGCCTCCACCTCCGCGCGGGTGGGAGTGTCCTCGTCGGCGCTCGCCGTCGTAAGAGAGGCCGCGCACAACGCACAGGTGGTGACGGCGGCCAGGGCAAGGCGGGTACGTCGGGTGCGCACGCTGGCGCGTCGCGATGAGCTCGATGGACGCACGATGCATCCCTTTCGGTAGAGGACCGAGCCCCTTCCCCAGGGCTCGGGCACACGCCTCACGTACGACCCGGGATCACCGAGACCGACCGCGAAGGTTCGTACCGATAGGCAACTTAGTCCCCATTCGCCACAATGGGAACACTTCTCACTCAAATAACTTGAATCACACGGCGTGTCGGCTTGTGAATTACAGCGCTGTAGTTTTAATCTTCTCCGCTTTGCAGACTCCCGCATCTGCCAGTTCGACTACCGTCTGCCCCGATTCCTCGTCGCTGTCGGTCTCCCGCTTCCTTCAGTTCGGGAAAGACGCGGCGACGCGCGGAGGCGGCTCTTCGGTTCGGTTGCTCGGCGTCTTTCCCGCCACTTTAGGCTGGCCGCGAGGTAACGTTGGTTGCTTCCCAAGGACGATGGTCACTGTCCACGGGAAGTCTCCCTCGGGACAGCGCGGTTTGCCTTGGTACCAAGGCAAACCGCACGACGATCCGCGCGCGCCCGTACGAGTTGGCGCACTCCTGCCACGTCAGCCACGTACGTACCAACGGGCACGGCAACCGACCGCTTTGCACGGCGTCCCTGCCGTGCAAAGCGGCCCTTCACCATGTCTACTTGGTAAACGACGCACCTACCGGACCAGGAAAGTCCGACAGCGCCAGGCTCAAGCGGTCGCGAGGGCACACCCCTGCGCATCCGCCGCGCTGAAGATTCCCCGCCGACGCAACAGCGGCATCACACCCGCCGCAAACCGGCGTACCTCTCCCACCTGCGGGTTACTCGAAACGATGAACTCGTCGATGCCCAGGTCGTGATACTCCGCGATACATTCGGCAACTTCCTCGTCGGAGCCAACCAGGTCGGGTAGCCGGATGCCGAAGCGCAGAGTTCGCCCGCGGGTACGCGCCAACCCACGCATCCACTCGACCCTCTGCGCGACAGCTTCGACCGTCTCACCCCGCGCGAGGTAGACGTCGGCGTGGCGCGCCGCGACTTCCCCCGACTCCGCGGACGAGCCGCCGAAGTAGATCTCGGGCATCGAGTACGGCATGTCGTCCCATGCAGCACGCATTGCGTGCAGAAACTCATCGCAACGGCGCTCGTCGGTGGACGCGCCGTCAGCCGCGACGTTGAGCAACAACCGCTTGCCCGACATCCACTGGAACGCGCTCGCCAGCTGAGCGGCGAGCCTCGGGCTCAGCACGCCGGGGCGGACAGCAACAAGGAACTTCAACCGCTCGGTCTCGCGGGCAAGCGCGGCCGTCGCGATGAGCGCATCTTCGGATGACGCCTCGGTCGACGTCAGAACGGAGGTGAAACCGAGGTCATCGGTCGTGCGGGCGATCTGTGCGAGGTAGTCGAACGTTGACGGGCGGGACTGCTCGATCCGGCTCGCCGGAAGGTACCAATGAAACTTGATCGACATAGCCGTCATCATGTCGCGGAGCGGAGCATTAAATCAAGCGACTCACTCATATTTTCGGTGTCGTGAATCTCAGGGGTTGAGGTACGTCAGGAGTCGAAGGCGTCGAGAATGCGCCGCGCGGCAAGCGCTGCCGTGAGGTCACCGTCGCGTACCTGCTGCTCGGTCTTGTCCCGAATCGCCCGTACGTCTGCGTCGCGCTCGAGTCGTCCGAGGATCTGGTCGTGCACCATCGACCAGGTCCAGTCGACCGCCTGGCGACGGCGTTTCGCGTCGAACTCACCCGCCTCGGTGAGTACGCGCCGATGCTTGCCGACGGCCTCCCAGAACGCGTCCAGCCCCGTGTCTTCGAGTGCGCTCGTCGTGAGCACCGGTGGCCGCCACAACGACTCCGGGGGATGGATGAGCCGCATCGCACCGGCGAGCTCGCGGGCCGCCTTCTCCGCATCGCGTACGTGCGGACCGTCGGCCTTGTTGACCGCGAGTACGTCGGCCAGTTCGAGCACACCGCGTTTGATCCCCTGCAACTGGTCGCCGGTACGAGCCAGGGTCAGGAAGCAGAAGCAGTCGACCATGTTGGCGACCGTCACCTCCGACTGCCCGACGCCGACCGTCTCGACCAGGATCACGTCGAACCCGGCAGCCTCCAGCAACACGATCGTCTCCCGGGTCGCCTTGGCGACACCACCGAGCGTTCCGGAGGTCGGCGACGGACGGATGTACGCGTCCGAACTCGTGGCAAGACGCTCCATGCGCGTCTTGTCGCCGAGAATCGAGCCACCCGTACGCGTCGAGGACGGGTCGACCGCAAGTACGGCGACGCGATGGCCTCGCTCGATCAGGTACGTACCCATCGCATCGATGAAAGTCGACTTGCCGACACCGGGTACGCCGGTGATGCCGATGCGATGGCTTCCGCCGGCGTCGTCGAGGAGTCGCAGCAGCAACTGCTGCGCCGACTCGTGGTCGTCGGCACGGGTCGACTCGACCAGGGTGATCGCGCGTGCCAGGTCCGCTCGCGAGTCGTTACGTACGGCGTCGGCCAGCGCGTCGACGTCAACTCGACGGCGCGCCATCAGCCTTCGTCGTCCTCGAGCGTGAAGTCGAGCTGCGCGGCGAGTGTGCGCAGCAGGTCGGCGGCAGCGTCGGCGATGACCGTGCCCGGCGGGAAGATCGCGGTCGCGCCGGCTTCGTACAACGCGTCGAAATCGCCGGGTGGGATGACGCCGCCCACGACGACGAGAATGTCCGAGCGCCCGACCTTCGCCAGTGCGTCACGTAGCTCGGGTACAAGCGTCAGATGGCCGGCGGCCAGCGACGACACACCGATCAGATGTACGTCGGCGTCGGCCGCCTGCTGGGCGACCTCGTCCGGCGTCTGGAAGAGCGGACCGACATCGACGTCGAAGCCGAGGTCGGCGAAGGCGGTTGCAATGACCTTCTGCCCTCTGTCGTGACCGTCCTGACCCATCTTCGCGACCAGGATGCGTGGCCGGCGTCCGTCTTCGCGCTCGAAGGCCTCGACCAGCTTCATCGCCTTCGCGATATTGGGCGCCTTGCCCGCCTCGTCGCGGTACACACCGCTGATCGTACGGATCTGCGCCGAGTGACGCCCGTACGCCTTCTCGAGCGCGTCGGAGATCTCTCCGACTGTCGCCTTCGCTCGCGCAGCATCGATGCTGCGCGCCAGCAGGTTGTGCTCCATCCCGCCGCCGTCGGCGCGGGCTGCTTCGGTCAAGGCGTCGAGTGCTCGCTGAGTCTCGGCCTCGTCCCGCTCCTCGCGCAGGCGGCGCAGCTTGTCGAGCTGCTCGGCGCGTACGCGGGCGTTGTCGACCTTGAGCACCTCGATGTCGTCGTCGCCTTGCCCCGCGTCGACGACGTACTTGTTGACGCCGATCACCGGCTGCACACCGGAGTCGATACGCGCCTGGGTGCGCGCCGCAGCCTCCTCGATCCGCAGCTTTGGGATCCCCTCGTTGATCGCCTGCGTCATGCCGCCGGCGTCTTCGATCTCCTTGAGGTGCGCGCGGGCGCGTTCGACGAGGTCACTGGTGAGCTTCTCGACGTAGTACGAGCCGCCCCACGGGTCGATCGGTCGGGTCGTGCCCGACTCCTGTTGCAGCAGCAGCTGGGTGTTGCGCGCGATGCGCGCGGAGAAGTCGGTCGGCAACGCAAGCGCCTCATCGAGTGCGTTCGTGTGCAGCGACTGCGTGTGCCCCTGCGTCGCCGCCATCGCCTCGATGCAGGTCCGTACGACATTGTTGTAGACGTCCTGTGCAGTCAGTGACCAGCCGGACGTCTGACTGTGCGTACGAAGGCTGCGCGACTTCGGGTTGCTCGGCTCGAACTGCTCGACCAGCTCGCTCCACAGCAGTCGACCGGCGCGCAGCTTCGCAACCTCCATGAAGAAGTTCATCCCGATCGCCCAGAAGAAGCTCAACCGCGGGGCGAACGAGTCGATCGTCATGCCCGCATCGAGCCCGGCACGGATGTACTCGACGCCGTCGGCCAGCGTGTACGCGAGCTCCAGATCGGCGGTCGCACCGGCCTCCTGGATGTGATAGCCGGAGATGGAGATGGAGTTGAACCGCGGCATTCGCTCGCTGGTGAACGCGAAGATGTCGGAGATGATCCGCATCGACGGCGACGGCGGGTAGATGTAGGTGTTGCGGACCATGAACTCTTTGAGGATGTCGTTCTGGATGGTCCCAGCGAGCTGCTCGGGCTTGACGCCCTGCTCCTCCGCGGCGACGACGTACAGCGCGAGCACCGGCAACACTGCACCGTTCATCGTCATCGACACCGAAACACTGGAGAGGTCGATGTGGTCGAACAGCTGGCGCATGTCGTAGATGGAGTCGATCGCGACGCCGGCCATGCCTACGTCACCGGCTACCCGCGGATGGTCGGAGTCGTACCCGCGGTGGGTCGCGAGGTCGAATGCGACCGAAAGACCTTTCTGGCCGCTCGCGAGGTTGCGCCGATAGAACGCGTTCGACTCCGCGGCGGTGGAGAAGCCGGCGTACTGACGGATCGTCCACGGTTGGTTGACGTACATCGTGGGGTACGGCCCGCGTAGGTACGGCGCGGCGCCCGGCATCGTGTCGAGCGGATGGTTGGCAGCCGCTCGGTCGGCCGCGGTGTAGACCGACCGGATGTCGATTCCCTCCGGGGTGGTCCATGCCGTAGGGGCGGGTTTAGTGCCTTTGTCACTTGATGTTTCGCCCTCGAGCGATACATCGGCGAAGTTGCGGACCATCACGCCACCTCCAGCAGGTCGAGCAGCTCGGTCATCACGTGGACGACGTCGATTCCGGGCGCGAGATAGTCGTCCGGCGAGCCGACGGAGCTGATGAACGAGCGTTCCGAGCCGACGGCATACACCCGCGCGAGATGCCCAGATCGCAGCGCATCAACGGCATCCGACCCGATGCGCTCGTAGCGACCGTCGCCACCGCAGAGCACCGCGACCTTCAGGCTCGCCTCGCGTACCGCGGCGGTGAGTGTTTCGGCCTCCTCGGTCAGACCCGACTCGACAACATCGATGCCTGCACTCGCGAGCAGGTTTCTGGCGTACGTCGCGCGCTGGTTGTGCTCGGCTACGGGGCCGAGCGTCGCGAGGAAGACGCTCGGGCGTACGCCGGTTTCGGCGAGGTGGCGATCGGATCGGTCGCGCATGGCCTCGAACGGCTCGGCGTACCTCGCCACCGGGAGCAGACCGCCGTCGGGACTCGGCTTCGGCTCGACGCTCGGCTCGCCGAGGTTGGGAAACTCGTTCACCCCCGTGACGCTCGTCCGCCGGTGTGCGATGTCGTCGGCGCGGGTCGTACGCGTTGCGTCGAGCCGCTCCGCGATGGCGCCGGAATCGAGCGCGGCGGCAAATCCACCCGCCCGCTCGATCTCCTGGAACACCTGCCACGCCTGGTCGGCGAGCGACTCGGTCAACTGCTCGACGTACCAGGAACCCCCGGCGGGATCGATCACGGCGCCGACATGCGACTCCTCCAGCAACAGCAGTTGGGTGTTACGTGCTATGCGTGCGGCGAACCGCTCAGAGGCACCGGGGGCACCACCGGCGAGGGCGCTGTCGAACGGTTGCACCGTCACGTCATCCGCACCGCCGACACCGGCCGCGAAGCCGGCGAGCGTTGTGCGCAGCATGTTCACCCACGGATCGCGCTGCGCCATCATCGCCTGTGACGTGACGGCGTGTTGGGCCGCAGCACCGGCTTCCGGGGCGTCCAGCACCTGAGCGATGCGTGCCCACGCCTTGCGGAACGCCCGCAGCTTCGCGATCCCGGCGAACTGGTCGTCGGTGACCGCGTGCCGGAACTCCACTGCTTCGAGAGCCTGCTCGGCAGTGAGCCCGCCATCGACGAGCGCGCGTACGTACGCGACACCCGCCGCGAGGCTGACGCCCAGCTCCTCTGCGTTACTGGCGCCGGCATCGTGGAAGACGGTGCCGTCGACCACGAGCGTACGAATGGTTTCGGGGCGGTCCGCCACGCGTACGGCGAGCGCGACCGCGTCGTCGATGCCGGCTCCGTCGACCGTCGTGCCGTTACGGATGTGCAGCCCGAACGGATCGGCGCCGAACCGCAACCGCACCTGGGAGGGTTCATCGATTGCTGTCCCGTCGACCGCAGCGAGCAGCGCATCGGATGCCTCTGCGAATGCAGACCCGGCGTCCAGTCGCACCGGCGCGAGGTCGAACAGTACGCCCTTCAAAGCCGCGGCGAGATCGCTCGGCACGACGCCGACGACCCCATCACGGTCGACGGCCAGCCAAACCGAGCTGACGCCGTTGTTCAGATCGTCAAGGAGCAGACGGTTCGTTGCCGCCGCATCGCCGCGCTCGCCATATCGTGCGCAGACACCCCAGCCGGCCGCATCGGCACTGACTCCTCGGGTGAAGGGCGCGACGCCGGGAAGGGGAGCCTCCGCGAGCTCGTCGCCCGGCGTGTACAGCGCAGCGACGGTGACCCCGTCGTACGTCTCCGTGTCGAGCAACCGCTCCGGTTCCGGCCCGAGCTCTGCCGGATCGACCTTGCGACCCTTGGCGAGCACACCGGCAACGGCTCGCCGCCAGCTTTCGTACGCAGCGGGTTGCTGGGGAGCCGACTGGGGGTTCATGGGGCCGATGTTACGGCTCATTCACCCTGCCCGTCTCTGTGAGGTTGTTCGCAACAGCGACCGGCTTCGGCATCCACGATGAACCCGTCCGCGATACGAGATCCGCCCCTGCCAGTTCTGTTACTCGACGGTAACCTCGCGCCCATGTCTCGCCTCCGCGCATTCGCCGCCGCCCTTCTCGGCACGCTCCTCGCAGCCGGGCTCCTCGTGTCGGCATCCGCTGCTCCCCCACCCGCCCAACAGGCATCGGACGACCCGTTCTTCAGCTATCACGGTGACAAGCCGCTCAGGTCGTACAAGCCCGGTGCCGTCCTGAAGACCCGGACCGTGCCGTATCACGTCACCGGTATTCCGACGCCGGTCGACGTCGTCCAGCTGCTCTACCGCACCGTTGACGCGCAAGGCCGGCCGACGGCCAACGCGACGTCGGTCGTACTGCCGCCGGGGCCCAAGCACAGCGTGCGCGCCGTTGCGTACCAGTCGTTCTACGACTCACTCAACCCGGCCGACAGCCCGTCGCGCATCTTCGCCGGCGACGTCAGCTTCGGTGGCGCAATCGCCAACGTCGAGACGGTGTTCCTCGCACCGCTGCTGGCCAAGGGCTACCCCGTTGTCGTCGCGGACACTCAGGGGCCGACCGCCGACTTCGCCGCCGGACCCGAGTACGGCAAGGCGACGCTCGACTCGCTGCGCGCCGCACGACGGTCCAGCAAGACCGGCCTGACCCCGCAGACCGACATCGGCCTGCTCGGCTACTCCGGTGGCGCAATCGCCACCAACTGGGCCGCAACGCTCGCTCCGACGTACGCGCCCGGCGTCAACGACAAGATCGTCGGCGCCGCCGAGGGCGGACTTCTGGTCGCGCCGGCACACAACCTCGACTACATCAGTGGTACGCCGGGATGGGCGGGTGTCGCGGCGATGGCCGTCGCCGGGGTCGCCCGCGCGTACGACATCGACTTCGACAAGTACCTCAACGCGCACGGCCGCGAGGTGATGACGAAGATGCAGAAGGCTTCCATCGCGAACGTGCTCTTCCAGTACCCCGGCCTCACCTGGGCACAGCTGGTCAAACCTGAGTACTCCGACCCCAACTCGATTCCGGAGTACGTAAGCGCCGTCAACAAGATCAACCTCGGCTCGCGTCCGTCCCCGACGGTGCCGATGTTCATCGGGCAGGGAGCGAACGGCATCCTCGAAGGCACACCTGGCAACAAGGCGGGCATCGGCCCGGGCGACGGCGTGATGATCGCGGGAGACGTACGGACGCTCGCGCGTCAGTACTGCTCGGACGGCGCGACGGTGAAGTACAAGCAGTACAACCTGCTGAGCCACGTGCCCACGGCTCTCGCATGGGCGCCAACCGCGATGGGCTGGCTCGACGACCGGTTCGCCGGCACCCGGGCTCCGTCGGACTGCGGCTCGATTCCGAAGGGCAACCCGCTCACGCCGGAGCAGGTCTCCCGCTAGTGTCCTCAACGCAGAGCGGCGTCGACCACCGCACGTGCTTCCTCCTGGACGCGAGCGAGATGGTCGGCGCCGCGAAACGACTCGGCATAGATCTTGTAGATGTCCTCGGTGCCGGACGGGCGCGCAGCGAACCACGCTTGGTCGGTGCACACCTTGAGGCCTCCGATCGCGGCGCCGTTGCCGGGAGCCTCGGTCAGCTTGGCGGTGATGGGGTCGCCGGCGAGCTCATCGGCTGTGACCGCGTCGGGGCTCAGCGATTTGAGCTTCGCCTTCGACGTCCGGTCGGCCGGCGCATCCACCCGCGCGTACGCGGGCTCGCCGTACTGTTCGGTCAGCCCGGCGTACAGCTCACCAGGGCTGCTGCCCGTCACGGCCTTGATCTCCGATGCCAACAGGGCAAGGATGATGCCGTCCTTGTCGGTGCTCCACGTCGTGCCGTCCTTGCGCAGGAACGACGCACCCGCGCTCTCCTCGCCACCGAAGCAGATCGTGCCGTCGAGCAGACCGGGCACGAACCACTTGAAGCCGACCGGAACTTCGACGAGCCGTCTCCCGAGGCCGCCGACGACCTTGTCGATCATGCCGGACGAAACGAGGGTTTTGCCGATCGCGACGTCGCTCGCCCAGTCGCGGTGACGAGCGAGGTAGTCGATCGCGACGGACAGGAAGTGGTTGGGGTTCAGCAGCCCGGCGTCAGGTGTGACGATTCCGTGGCGGTCGGCGTCGGCGTCATTACCCGTCGCGATGTCGTACCGATCGCGCTGCTCGATCAGCGACGCCATCGCGTACGGGGACGAGCAGTCCATCCGGATCTTGCCGTCATGGTCGAGCGTCATGAACGCCCATTGCGGATCGACGGTGCCGTTCACGACCGTCAGATCGAGCCGATGTCGCTCGGCGATCGCGCCCCAGTACGCGACGCTTGCGCCGCCGAGCGGGTCGGCACCGATGCGTACGCCCGCTGCTCGGATCGCGTCGAGGTCGAGGACGGAGGGCAGGTCGTCGACGTAGTGCCCGAGGAAGTCGTACGTATCGGCAGCCGCCCTCGCCCGCTCGTACGCCACTCGCCGCACGCCATCGAGGTCCCCGCGCAGTAGGTCGTTGGCGCGGTCCTCGATCCACGAGGTGGCGTCTGTGTCGGCCGGGCCGCCGTTCGGCGGGTTGTACTTGAATCCGCCGTCACGTGGCGGGTTGTGCGACGGCGTGACCACAATGCCGTCGACGGTGCCGTGCGTGCCGAGGCGGTTGAGCCGCAGGATCGCATGCGATACCGCAGGCGTGGGCGTGAATCCGTCGGCCGAGTCGACGAGCACGGTCACGTCGTTGCCGACGAGCACCTCCAATGCACTGCGCCACGCGGGCAGCGACAGCGCGTGGGTGTCGCGCCCGATCACGATCGGGCCGTCGTACCCCTGGGCTCGCCGGTAATCGACGATCGCCTGGGTGGTCGCCAGGATGTGGTGCTCGTTGAACGCACCGTCCAGGCTCGACCCGCGATGGCCGGACGTACCGAAGGCAACACGCTGGGCGACGTCGCGCGGATCGGGCCGTAGGTCGTAGTACGCCGCGGTCAGCGCATCGATGTCCGTGAGGTCTTGCGGTTGTGCGGGCGTGCCGGCGCGAGAGTGCATGTGGGCATCGTGGCATGCCCGCAGCACTAGGTGCGCCTGCGGCTGGGTGCGGTACCGACCCGGACCTCCTCGGCCACCTCACGAAACGCGACGGCCGCGTTCTCGAAGTAGTCGAACAGCACCGCTCGCTGCTCGGCCGAGTAGCCACCGATCACCTCGCCCAGCCGGCGCCGCGCAGGCTCGACCGCTCGCTCGAGGTCCAACGCATCCGGTATTGACTCGACGAGCACCTTGCGCCGGTCTGCGGGATCGGCCACCCGGCGTACGTAACCGGCACGCTCCAGGCGATCGATGAGCCGCGTCGTCGCACCCGTCGTGAGCCCGGTCCGCACGGCGAGCTGCCCGGAGGTCGCCGCGCCTTCGAGCTCGATCAGGCTGAGGGCGTACCACTCCGAGGGACTGAGCCCGGCCGCCTCGGCCGCGGCCATGCTGTACAGGCCGACCGCGTCGAGGTAACGGCGATAGGCCGTCTGCCGGTCGCCCGGCTTCGGACTCGGCATGGTGGACTCCTCCTTGATTTATCTGCATATGTGCAGATATTGTCATTGTGCAGGTTGTTTCGACCATATCAGCCGAGAAGGAGCTGGACCTCCATGCAGACCTCCAACCCACATACGGACACTCGTACCGACGTCATCCGACTACTCGACGACCTCTCAGACGCCTGGAATCGCGGAGACGCCGAGGCGTACGGCGAGCTGTTCACCGAGGACGCTTCCTATGTCACGTACGTCGGCACGCACTACCGCGGGCGCGCCGACATCGTGGCCTCACATCGGGCGTTGTTCGAGACCTTCCTCAAGGGCACCAGACTCTCGTACGAACTCGTCGAGCTGCACCGTTACGGCACGGACACCGCCGTGGTCGTGACCCGCGGCGAGAATGCGAAAGGGACACCGAAGAGGCTCACGAAGGTTCAGTCGTACACGCTCGTACGCGAGGACGGCGGCGAGTGGCGGGTGGCGGCGTTCCACAACACCAAGCGCAAGACACTGATGGAGCGCATCTCCTTCGTGTTCGCGCCTGCGACTCGACCGCAGCTTTACGGCACCAGCAACTGACGCAGTGTCGCGGCGAAGACCTCGACGTCGAGATTCGGATCGAGTGAGCGCTGTGCGCCGAGCCCGATCGACAGGCTGAGCACGATGGTTGCGATCTGCTCGGCGGGCAGGACCGGTTTGAGGCCCAGATCGGCAACACCCTTGTTCACCAGGTGCTCGATCGCCTGTCGCACCGACTGGTGTCTCGTCGCGATCTGCTTGGCGACGAACGGGTTGTGCCGGGCGATGGACGCGAACTCGACCTCGAGCGCGGTCCATTTCGGCTGACCCAGGTGCTCGCGCGCCCACCACGCGAGCGCTTCGAGCGTCTCGTCGAGCGTGTCCTTGCCTTCCATCGCCTCCGCGGCGGCCCTGACCTGTTCGGAATGCAGATCGTCGAGAACTGCCAGGCCGAGCGCCTCCTTACCGGAGAAGTTGGAGTAGACGGCACCCTTCGAGAAGCCGGCCTCGACAGCAACGCGATCGAGAGATGTTGCGGCGAAGCCGTCGCGCAGGAACAGGTCTCGTGCGACCGAGATCAATGCCTCGCGTGTCTGCGCCTGCCGTTCGGCGCGCGTACCGGCGACCATCCAACCTCCTCGGCGCGTACGTCGTCGGGCAGACAGCCTACGCCTGACCCCTTGGCGGCGATTCCAGATACCGTTAGTATCTGAGTATGGTCCAGACTACCGACGTGCTGATCATCGGGACCGGCTTCTCCGGTCTCGGCATGGGCATCCAGCTGCGCAAGGCCGGCCGCGAAGACTTCATCATCGTGGAAAAGGCCGGCGATGTCGGTGGTACGTGGCGCGACAACACGTACCCGGGTTGCGAATGCGACATCCCGAGTCACATGTACTCGTTCAGCTATGAGCTCAATCCCGAGTGGAGCAAGAACTTCTCCGGCAACCAGGAGATCTGGGACTACCTGCGCGATGTGTCCGCGCGCCACGGTCTCGACGAGAAGATCCACTATGGCGTCGAGGTCACCAGCGCCGAATGGGACGACGATCGGCAACGCTGGACCGTCCTCACCGATGGCGGTGAGACGTACGACGCCCGCGCCGTCGTCTCCGGCGTCGGCGCCCTACACATCCCGAACATCCCCAATCTGCCAGGCACTGAGACGTTCCAGGGCGAGCGGTTTCACTCCTCGCAGTGGGATCACGGCGTCGACCTCCGCGGCAAACGCGTGGCAGTCGTCGGCACCGGCGCGAGTGCCGTCCAGTTCGCACCGATCATCGCCGACCAGGTCGACAGCCTCACCGTCTTCCAGCGCACTCCCCCGTGGGTGCTGCCCAAGAACGACAAGACGATCCCGCAATGGAAGCGTTCGCTCTTCCGCTCCGTGCCGCGGGCACAACGCGCGTACCGCAACGCCCTCTACTGGACGATCGAGTCGCGCGCGATCGGGTTCAACGGCCAGGTCAACATCTTGAAGTTCGCCGAGAAGATCGTCGAACGCTATATACGCAAAGCGGTTGACGATCCTGCCTTGCAGGAGAAGCTGATCCCTCAGTACCGCATGGGCTGCAAGCGCATTCTCCAGTCGAATACTTACTACAGGATGTTCAACCGCGACCACGTCACGCTCGTCGACTCCGGGGTCGCCGAGATCACCACCAACGGGGTTGTCGACAACGCTGGTGTCGAACACGAGGTCGACGTGATCATCTACGGCACCGGCTTCCACGTCGTCGATGCTCTCGAGTACCTCGACATCACCGGACGCGAGGGCAAGAACCTCGGCAAGGTCTTCGAGGAGGACGGCGTCGAGACCTACCTCGGCATCAACGCGACCGGTTTTCCCAACCTCTTCTTCATGCTCGGCCCGAACACCGGTCTCGGCCACAACTCGGTCGTGTTCATGATCGAGCAGCAGGCGAAGTACATCGTCAGGTTCCTCGACGAGCTCGACCGCCGCGGCGCCAGTGCGGCCGACGTACGCCCTGCGGCACAGCGACAGTTCAACGACACCGTCCAACGCAAGCTGACCAAGGGCATCTGGACGCAGGGCGGCTGCACGAGCTGGTACCTCGACTCACAAGGTAAGAACCGCACGATCTGGCCGGGGTTCACCTTCATGTACTGGTGGGAGACCCGCAAGGTCCAAGCGCCCGACTACGAGTGGGTGAGAGCCGCATGACGACAACAGAGCAAGCCCCGACGCAGTTGCCGCCCGGCCCGCCGATCCCGGTCGCAGTGCAGACGGCACTGTTCATGTCGGGTGCGCTTTGGTACGTACCCGCGATGCATCGCAAGTACGGCGACGTCTTCACGTTGCGCTGTGCTCCGCGCGACCAGCGGCTGGTGTTCATCAACCGCCGCGAGCACCTCAAGGAGGTTTTCAGCGGCGACCCGCACGTGTTCCATGCGGGTGAGGGCAACGAGCTACTTCGTACCGTCATGGGTCAGCACTCGGTGCTGCTCGTCGACGACGAGACCCACCTACGCGCGCGAAAGCTGCTGATGCCGGCGTTCCACGGTGCGGCCCTGCGCTCGTACGAAGGCCTGGTCGGCACTCTGGCCAAGAGCGAGGTCGACTCGTGGCAGCCCGGCGAGACGCTGGTGTCGCTGAACCGAATGAACGCGCTGACGCTCGAGATCATCATGCAGGTGGTGTTCGGCGTGACCGACGAACACCGTCTCGCACAGCTGCGCCCGGTCGTGAACAACACTGTGAACATCGGCGCGATCACGCTGCTTTCGTGGGCGTACCCGAGGCTTCAAGCGTTCGGACCGTGGCGCTCGTACATGGCGAACCAGCAGCGCTTCGACGAGCTGTTGTACGCCGAGATCGCCGATCGTCGGCAGGCTCGCGACCTCGACCATCGCGACGACGTGCTCTCCCGGTTGCTACTCGTCGGCGCGGGCGAGGATGCCGCGCACGAGCCGCTCAGTGATGCTGAGCTGCGCGACCAACTTGTCACCCTGCTCTTGGCAGGCCACGAGACGACGGCGTCCGCACTGTCGTGGACGTTGTACGAGCTGGGGCAGAACCCCGACGCACAAGAGCGTGCGCAACGGGCCGCCGACGAAGGCGACCAGAAGTACCTCGAAGCCGTGCTCAAGGAGGCGATGCGGGTCCACCCCGTCATCGACCAGGTGCGCCGGGTACTCAAGGCCGATGCAACGGTCGCCGGCTATCGCCTGCCCGCAGGCACCACAGTGGTGCCGTCGGTGCGTTTCGCGCACGACAGCACGGTGAACTACCCCGATCCGGAAACGTTCCGCCCAGAGCGGTTCACCGACGGAGAGGTCGCGTCGAACACGTGGCTCCCATTCGGCGGTGGCGTACGCCGTTGCCTCGGCGCCGGGTTCTCGCTGATGGAGGGCACGATCATCCTCCGCGAGGTGATGCAGAGGTACGCGGTACGCCCCGACCCGCAGAGCAAGGAACGCGAGACCATTCGCAACATCACGACGGTTCCCAGGCGGAAGGCGCGAGTCGTCCTCGTCGCACGCTGACCGTCTGAGCCTTTGGGAGGCCGACTATGACCACGACCGAGCTGAACGCGCCGAGCCTGCCTCCTGGCCCGCCACTCCCGTGGTTCGTACAGACCATCGCGTTGATGCGTGCGCGGACGCGTTTCGTACCCGCAATGCATCGGCGCTACGGCGACCTGTTCACCCTCCGCGTACCCCCGAGCGGCCGGGCACTGGTTTTCGTCAATCGGCCCGAACACATCAAGGAGGTCTTCGCCGGGGACCCGAAGGTCTTCCATGCCGGTGAAGGCAACGCGATCCTCGGTCCGGTCATGGGCGAGCACTCGGTGCTCCTGACCGACGAGGATGTGCACCTGCGCGCCCGCAAACTGTTGATGCCGGCGTTCAACGGAGCCGCCCTGCGCTCGTACGAAGGGCTGGTGGCGACGTTGGCGAAACGCGAGGTCGACTCCTGGGAGTCGGGTCAGACCCTTGTCAGTCTCGACCGGATGAACGCGCTGACACTCGAGATCATCATGCAGGTGGTGTTCGGCGTGACCGACGAGCACCGGCTCGCCGAGTTGCGCCCGCTCGTCAACCGCACCGTCAACATCGGGCCGCTCATCCTGCTCGGATGGGCGTACCCGAAGTTGCAGCAGCGCCGACCGTGGTCGTCGTACCTCGACAACCAGGTGGCACTTAACGAGGTGTTGTACGCGGAGATCGCCCAGAGACGCAAGGCGTCCGACCTTCACGAGCGTAGTGACGTGCTCTCTCGGCTATTGCTCGTCGGCGCCGACGACGATGCCGACCACGAGGCGCTCAGCGACGCGGAGCTGCGCGATCAGCTGGTCACCCTGCTGCTCGCGGGACACGAGACCACGGCATCGGCACTGTCGTGGACGATCCACGAGCTGGCCATGAATCCCGACGTACAACACCGGGCACGGACCGCAGCCGACGACGGCGACCTGAAGTACCTCGAAGCCGTGCTCAAGGAGGGCATGCGCGTACACCCGATCATCGATCAGGTCGCGCGGATGCTGACCGAGGACACCACCGTCGCCGGCCACCGACTGCCGGCCGGCACCACCGTGAGCCCGTCGATCAGGCTCGCCCACCTGCGCGATCAGAACCACCTCGATCCGCACCGCTTCCGGCCGGAGCGATTCATCGACGGCGACGTCGCCCCGAACACCTGGCTGCCGTTCGGTGGTGGCGTACGCCGCTGTATCGGAGCCGGGTTCTCACTGATGGAGGGGACCGCCGTCCTGCGCGAGATCCTGCAGCGCTATGAATTGAGCATGAACGAACGCAAGCCGGAGCGTACGCGGATCCGCAACATCACCTGTGTGCCCAAGGGCAAGGCACGCGTCGTGGTGACGGCTCGATGACCGACGCGCCGCGCACGAACCGGATGCGAGCGGCTCAGATCACCAGCCTCGACGGGCCGGCTGCGGTCGGCGTCACCGATGTCGACGTGCCCGTGCCCGGTGACGGGCAGGTCCTGATCGACGTGCATGCGGCAGGTGTCTCGTTCCCGGAGGTCCTGCAAACGCGTGGGCTGTACCAGCTGAAGCCGCCGTTACCGTTCGTACCGGGATCCGAAGTCGCAGGCGTCGTAGTGGAGTCGCCCGCCGACTCCGGGCTGGCGGCCGGAGATCGGGTGGCGGCGTTCCCTCTGCTCGGGGGCTTCGCCGAACGAACCGTCGTGTCGGGCGACATGGTGTTCGCACTGCCCGATGCGCTTTCGTACGAACAGGGTGCGGCTCTGCCGCTGAACTACCTGACCGCCCATTTCGCATTGCTCCGACGAGGCGGCCTGCAGCCGGACGAGTCGGTGCTCGTGCACGGCGCTGCCGGCGGCGTCGGTACGGCGTCCATCCAGATGGCCAAGGCATTCGGAGCAGGTCAGGTCATCGCCGTGACCTCGAGCGACGCGAAAGCCCAGGTCGCCCTCGCCGCCGGCGCCGACGACGTCGTCGCCGCAGACGGTTTCAAGGACGCCGTACGCGACCTCACCGGCGGACGCGGTGTCGACCTCGTCGTCGACCCGGTCGGCGGCGACCGGTTCACCGACTCCCTACGCTCGCTCGCCCCGAACGGGCGGCTGCTGGTCATCGGCTTCGCTGCCGGGGAGATCCCCACCGTCAAGGTGAACCGCCTGCTGCTCAACAACATCGACGTACGCGGCGTCGCCTGGGGTGGCTTCATCGTGCAACGACCCGGGTACGTCGCGGCGCAGTGGGCCGAGCTGGTGCCGCATATCGAGTCTGGCGCGCTCCAACCGCCGATCGGCGCAACGTACCCGCTCGATTCGGTCAGCGACGCGCTGCGTGAGCTCGATGAGCGGCGTGCAATCGGCAAGATCGTCCTGACACTGCGCTGAGGCGATAGCGTCACCCGCATGGCACTCCCGAAGTACGTCGCCGAGCTGACCGAATGCTTCCTCTCCGCTGTGGACGAGGCACTGCCCGGTCGTCTGTCGGGATTGTTCCTGCGCGGGTCATTAGGTTGGGGCGAGTTCTTCTCCGGCAGCGACGTCGATTTTGTCGGCCTCTGGGACGAGCTCCCGGTCGGCGCGGACCTCGAGCTGCTCAGTGATGCCCACGCCGCCGTGAGCTCCAGCTTTCCTGCGCATGACTTCGATGGCTTCCATTGCGAGGCGCGCGATCTGTCGAGGAGTCCCGCTCTGATAGATAGGCGGCCGGTGTTCTTTCGCAGCGAGTTCGACGTACGCGGAACCCTGGACCTCAACCTGGTCTCGTGGCATGAGCTTGCCGAGCGACCGATCGTCGTACGCGGACCCATCCCGCCGATCTACACCGACCTGGACGAACTACTGGCGTTCACACGCGCGAACCTCGACACGTTCTGGCGCGACCTCATCAAGCAAGTCGATGAGGTGGGCACGGCGGCACTCGGTGCGCATGACGCGTCGGTCGCATTCGTCACCCTCGGTCCGGCACGATTGCACCATCTGCTCCGCTCGAAGACCATGACGTCCAAGAGCGGGGCTGGCCGCTACATCATTGACCAGCTCGACTCGCGTTGGAGGACCATCGCCGAGGAGGCCCTTCGGATCCGCGAACAGCCGGAGTCCCAATCCAGGTACGCAAGCGCGGCCGAACGTGGCCAAGACGCGTCCGATCTACTCCGTTGGCTGGTGGACGACGGGACCAGTGGCTAGACCCACGCGATGCTCACGGCATGCCTGTGTCCCGCCACGGTGGTGCTGTGGTGGCGGGGGCTAGGCGGCGCTGGGTTTTCGCTTCTCTTGGACGGTGGTGTCTGTTCGGCCGGGGAGTTTGGTGGTGGTGCCGGCGGTGACGAGGTACGACCGTCCGTCCGGTGACAACCACAACCAGATGCCGGGTGCCGGTGTGGTGACGGTCCAGGCGGTGAACGTCTTCGCCCGATGATGGAACCGACACAACCGGTGGCCATTTCTGGAATCCGTCGGGCCGCCGTCGGCATAGTTACGGATGTGGTCATTGTCGCCGAGCTTCGCCGGCCGGTTGCAGTACGGGAACGTGCACGTCAGCGCATTCATCAGCGCCGTCTGCTCCCGCAACCGTGGCGGTGCGACGTAGCCGGTGGTCGAGATCGTCGTCTCCAGATCGATGACCGGCTTCACCACGATCCGCGACGATTTGCCGAGGATCTGTTCGGCCTCGGTACGGGTGATCGCGCCGACGTCGTCGAGTGACCAGGTGCCCCAGCACCGGTCGTAGTGGAGGTAGAGCACGGTCTCGCGCAGCCCACGACGACGACGCCTACGAGAGGGCTTCGGCTCAGACTTGGCCTCGGATTCGGGCTCGGGCTCGGGCTGCGATTCTGGTTCGGCGGGTACATCCGCTTCGGTGTCGTCGGTGTCGCCGTCGGTTTTGTCGGCGACGAGGGTGTAGAGGTCGTCGAGGCTGTCGGGTTCGTGGACCATGCCCATCGCGACCGACCGGAGGATGTGGTCGGGGCGGGTGTCGCCGAGGAACCGCATCGACTCCACCAACTGATCCAACCGCTGGTCGAGTCGTTGGCCGTCGTCGACCGACAGGGTGCCTGAAATGTGGGCGACGCCGTCTTCGAACCAGATCGTCACACCCCGCCGCCTGCGTGCCTCACGTCGCTTCTTCTCGGCACCGTCGGGGTCGTCGACGAACCGGATCTGATCCAGCACCAGCTGCAGCCGCGGCATGGTGATCCGCCCAATCAGCGGGGTCCCGTCGACATTCGCCGCCGACAGCCGCCGGTCGGCATCGGAGGCTTGGGCGATGGTGAACTCCCGCGTCGCACGCGCGACTTTACGGATCCGCCACCCATCCACCCTTCCCTCGTGCAGACACGCGTACAGCCGCGGCAGCCGATACGCCAAATCCAGTGCATCCGCGATCAGCGAACGGGCGCCATTCGCAGACAGGCCGAGGACGGGGCCGACTTCAGCGACCGCATACTCCGACACCGACGGCGTCCCCGAGCCGCCGTAACGGGTCCACTCATTCACCCCACCCGCCCGTGCGAGCGGCTCGACGGCGATCTGCCGCAGATACGCCAACACCGCATCAAACTGCGCGGCCTCGGTGCGGGCGAGCTGAGCACGAGCGGCCGCCGCGATATCGAGACCGTCAGTGGTCTCGACATCGTCGATCAGGTTCGCCGTCCTCATAACCCACATCATGCCACCCGCCACTGACAGGAAGGGTCCTCAGAAGTCCTTATCCACAAGGGAAAACGAAGATTCTTGACGAAACTTTTCGGACGGTCACGTGAGTCAGACGGGCAACCGGGGAAACCGGCGGATCGGGTCAGCCGACAAACAACCCGGGCCCACTGCGGCGAGATCCTCGTCGCCGCCATACGGCCTGCACCAAAGCGCACGGGAATCGATGAAGGACACCAGCCGACGCAAGCCCGCAGCCAGTCACCGAGCGCGGACGGTGCCCCCGCCAGGCGGAGGCGAAAAGGTCACCTCAGCCGCAAATGACGCCCGCCTCGACGCCCGCCGCAGCACGGCGAGCACCGTGGGTCCGAGCACCAGGATCGCGACTGTGTTGGCGATTGCCCGGCCGGTGTCCCAGCCGAAGGTAGAGGTGAGCAGTGTGTAGGTGACGAAGCGGTGCAGGTTCTCGAGTACCGGATCACCGGGTACGTACGACACGCCACCGTCGGCGCCGGGCACATCGATGCCGATCGCGAACGGCCAGAACCACAGGTTCATCAGGAAGCCGAAGGCGTACGCGACCACGATCCCGTACGCCACCAGCATCGCGATCTCCCATTTGCCGGTGACGCGGCGCGGCAACAGACCGGCGCCCATGCCGATCCACGCGGAGCACATCATCTGGAACGGCAGCCAGGGTCCGACACCGCCGGTGAGCAGCGCCGAGGCGAACATCGAGGCGCAGCCGAGTACGAAACCGAAACCGGCGCCGTACACGCGTCCGGCCAGCACCAGCAGGAAGAAGACGGTTTCTATGCCGGCTACTCCGGCGCCGAGGGGACGGAGAGCGGCGTCGACCGCGGCCAGTACGCCGAGGATGGCTAGGGCCTTGGAGTCCATGCCACCCTCGGACAGCTCGACGAGCACAACGACGATCACGACCGGCAGAATCGCGATGAAGACGAATGGTGCGTCTACGCTGTGCTGCGCACTGTCCGGTCCGACGCGTAACAGCAGCGGCCAGAGGAACATCGTCAAGCCCGCGAGCGATGCCGCGGTCAGGGTGATCGCCGAACGCGGACCGATCCGAACGACCCGAGTGTCAGCCATCGCGATCTCCGACCGCCGCAGCAACGTCATCCACTGTCAACCACTGGGGTCCGAGCACCTTCGACACCTGCGGCGCGAACGCCGGTGAAGCCGCCAGCACGTCCACGGCCGGGCCGTCCGAAACGACCTCCCCCTCGGCCATCACGATCGCGCGATCGGCCACCGTTGCAACGAACTCGACGTCGTGCGTCGCCACGACAACGGAGCGGCCGTCGGCAGCGAGCGAGCGGATGACCGCAGCGAACGCGTCCTTGGCGGCGTAGTCGAGGCCGCGCGTCGGCTCGTCGAGGAGCAGTACGTCGGGGGCAGCCGTCAGCTGGATTGCGAGCACGAGCGCGAGGCGTTGACCCTCCGAAAGATCCCGCGGATGTGTCTCCGGCGCAATGCCCGGCGAGAGTCGATCGAGCAGCGCTCGGCAGGTGCCGGACGCGGCGCCGGACTCCCGGTCCCCCGTGGCACATTCCTCGGCGACGGACTCGAGATACAGCAGGTCGGTCGCGGTCTGCGGTACGAGCCCGACGAGCCTTCGCGCAGCCGCGCTCGACATGCGCGACGGGTCATGCGGACCGTCGTTCGTCTCGACCGCGACCGAGCCCCCGTCTCGCGGCCCCGAACCTTGCAGCGCCCAGAGCAAGGACGACTTGCCAGATCCATTCCGGCCCATCAGCGCGGTCACCTCACCCGCATGCAGGTCGAGGTCGGCTCCGCGGACGGCGATCTTCGAGCCGTATCGCACGACAACGTCCTTGCCACGTAGCCGTGCCTCGGTCGGCGTCGGGCGACTGACGTGTCCGGCGTGGTCACTCAGGTCGTCGCGCAGACTGCGCGCTGCCCGCCGCGCATCGCGTACCGACAACGGCAACGGACTCCAACCTGCAAGCCGCCCGAGGCGTACGACGGGCGGAGCGACCGGAATGTCCAGCAACAGCGCACGGGGATCGTCACACACGACCGTGCCGTCTCCAGCAACGTAAGCGAGCCGGTCGGCAAACGGCACCACCCGCTCCATGCGGTGTTCGGCCAGTACGACGGTCGTGCCCAGGTCGTGCACCAGACGCGCCAGTGTTGCGAGCACCTCCTCGGCCGCGGTCGGGTCGAGCGCGGACGTCGGCTCGTCGAGCACCAGCACCTTCGGATGCGGAGTCAGCACCGACCCGATAGCCACGCGCTGTTGCTGGCCGCCTGAAAGGGTACGAAGCGCACGCCGCCTCAAACCCGCGATCCCCAGCAGGTCAAGGGTTTCCTCGACTCGACGCCGCATCACCTGCGGCTCGACGCCGAGCTGCTCCATACCGTAGGCGAGCTCCTCCTCGACTGTGTCCGTCACGAAGCCCGCGAGCGGATCCTGACCGACGAAGCCGACCAGGTGCGCGAGCTCGCGCGGCGGCCGCTCCTGCGTCGTCTCACCCGCTACGGTCACTCGGCCAGCGAGCCGACCGCCGGTGAAGTGCGGGACGAGCCCGTTCAAGGTGCCCAGCAAGGTCGACTTGCCTGCACCGGTGCGCCCAACCACGAGTACCAGCTCGGCTTCGTCGATCCGCAAGTCGACATCTCGAAGCGATGGCTCGAGTGCACCGTCGTACGTGAACGTCACCTGGTCGAGAGTGATCACGCGGTCACCCGTTCGGTCGCTCGCAGCGTCGACGTCTCGTCGGCGTCGTCATACGGTGACTCAGGAGCCGGAGTGAGCCAGGCGGGCAGCATGCCGATCAACACCACGCACAGCGGCGCCCAGCTCAACGCCGGCCAACCACCGGTGACTACGCTCATGCCGACCGGGTCGTACGTCGCAGTGGCCCAGAACCCAACTACCACGGCGATTCCGGAACCAGCGGTCACGAGCTCAGCCGTACGCCAGCGGTCGGGTCGATAGCGCGTACGACGAGCCGTACGGCCGGCAAGCGCGATGCCGCCGAACGCGAGCAGGCACCCCGCCGCAAGCGCACCGAATGCGACGCCTCTGGTCATCGTGAGGTCCTGCGAGGCGTACGCACCTACGCAGATGCCGGAAAGGCCGCCGATCAAGAGACTCCCGCTCGCGAGACGCTGCCGGCGGCCGGCTGCTCCGGTACGCCCGTAGCCGCGCGCATCCATCGCGGCAGCCAGCCGAAGCGAGCGGTCGAGTGCGTCTTCGAGTACGGGCACGGCGACCGTGCGTACGAGATCGAGCCGTCGGGAGTCTCGGCCGCGAAGCTTGCGCGCCCGGCGTACCCGCAGGACGCTCTCGGCGAGCTGCGGAAACACCGATAACGCAACGACGACAGCGGTACCGACCTCGTACAACGCCGGAGGCATTGCCTTCAACAACCTCTTCGGGTTGGCGAGGGCGTTGGCCGCGCCGAGACAGATGATCATCGTCGCAAGACGGAGACCGTCGTACAGGGCGCCGAGAACTGACTCCAGCGAGACGTCTCCGAGCAGCTGGACTCCGGCGGCCCAGTCGGGCAATGGGATCTCGGGCAAGCCGAGCACGAGCGTATCGCCTCCGCCACCGCCGAACAGGATCCGAAAGACCACCCGGAGCACGACGACGAACAGGCCAAGATAGAGGTACATCCGAAAGGCAAGTGCCCAAGGCGCCTCCGATCTACGGGCGACCACCACGTACGACGCAACCGCGATGATCGTCAGCAGCAGCCAGGGGTTGATGGTTCGACTCGCCGCGACGGCAAGGCCGATCGCCCAGATCCACCAGGCGCCGGGATGCAGATCACGAGGTACGAAGTACGCGGCGGTCATCTCACCTCAACCGTTGCGATGCGCGCCGGCGTACCACCGTAACGGCAATGAGTACGCCGATCCCGGCGATCACACCGGCAGCTGCCCACGGTGCGGCCGATGAGGACTCGGGGTCGACGTCCGCACTAGCGGCTGACTCGGTGTCTTCGCCACCCGTCCACTTGACACCGTCTTGCGCCCCCTCCGTCGGAGCGGAACCGACGTCGCGCTTCTTCGGCATCGGCAGCCCGGCACCGGAATCGCCGGTGGAGTCGGTGGAGTCGTCGGATGCCCCGCCGTCGGTCTGCCCGTCATCGCTCTTCGAGCCCTGGTCCGATTCGTCGGTCGTCGCGCCCTCGGAGCTCTCAGCCCCGTCGGAGTCGCCAGTGTCGTCGTCGGGGCGCACCGGATCGATGCGTGGCGCCGACGGCGAGGAGCGCGTCTCGTTCAACGCGAACGACCAGCCCTCGAACCCGCCGACGATCGCCTCGCGGTTCTGCAGCCCGCGCTGGCTGTACGCCCAATCGCCGCCGTTCTCGGCGCCCCAGTAGCTCCAGTACGCCGACGAGGGCGGCATGTCGACACACGCCTCGCGGTATCCGTCGTCGCCGTCGACCGCGAGGGACTCGCCCGCGCCGGGGCGACCTTCGATGCGACACACGGCGCCGGCGCCGAACCGGCTCGTGCCGTCGACAAGGAATCCGGCATCGCGCAGTGCGTCCAGCCCATCGCGCTGCTGGGAGCCAGGAGCGCATCGGACGACCACGTCGCCGCCGATCGAGCCGAAGTCGACGACGACAGTGACACCGTCGCCGTCAGGGCAGAATCCGGGTGTCCCTTTGGAGTCGTCGATCGCCGACGCCGGCGCAGCACCGGCCACCACCGCTGCGACGGCGACGAGGAACATCGCCAGTCTTCTCATGAGCGATCTCCCCTGGGGCTTTGTACGATCCGCTGCGCGAGTACGACCGCCGCCAGCAACAAGACAACTGCGAGCAGCCCGGCAAGCGCGTACACCATCCAACCGGGAAGCAGCGGGTCATCGGCCGCGTCGGATGAAGGCGCGGCCTGCTCGGTGGAATCAACGCCGACGGGTACGCGCACTGCAGGTGTGAGGGCGGACCCCTTCGCGCTCAGCAGTGAGCGACCGGCGACCGCCGGAGCAGCGCCGATGCTTGCCTCGACCTCACTCGGAGCTCGATCGGCGGCCTTCGTACCCGACGGACCGGCAACTCCGCCGTCGTTGCGCAAGAGCTGCCCCATACGATCCGCGAGGTAGGTCGCGTCGAGCCCGAGAGCCTGCTTTCCGGCGGCGACGGCCGCGAGCGTCGACCACTGCTGGTTGCCGGTCGAAGCCGGTCGTACGTCGGGCACCGACCCGTAGTCGTACAGGTACGACGCGGCGCGTACGAGGGGATCAGAACCGTCGGGCGCGTGTGCCTCTGTCGCGCTGGCCGGCGCGTATGCCGCACTGGCGCTTTCGCGAGTCGCGTTGAGCGCCTGCACCGCCATCGCGGTCGACGCCACCTCGCCCGCTGCACAGTCGGTCTGGGTCAAGTCGGTTCCGAACGCACCGTCGTCGCATTGCACTTCCCGGATCGGCTCCAACGCCGCGTCGCTGTCTGCGTCGCGCCCGGCTGCACGAAGCGCAAGCGCCGACCACGATTGGCGTTCGGTCGACCTGCCCACATCGGCTTGCTCGCCGGTGTCGTCGAACCCGCCGTCGTCGTTCTGCAGCCGTGCCAACTCGTCGGCGTACGAGCTCGTCGCCCTCGTCGCTCGCTTGGTCGGCAGCCAGCCGGCGATCAGCGACAGCTTTGCGAGTGGTTCGGCATACGCGGCACCCTTGCTCTCATACGGTTTGCCGTATGCGTACGCGTCGACGGACTCGGTAGACAGCAGGAACTCGGACGCGCTCCGGGCAGCATCGGGTCGCTCTCCGAGGACGCGCAGGGCGAGCACCGCGTCGGCGGTCAGGTCGTAGTCGACGTACAGCTTCCCTCGGTCGCGTACCTCGATATGCGTACCGTCGACGAGTTGGTCGGCGATGAAGGACGCGAGTCGTGCCGTCGGGCGGGTTGGTTGCGTCGGCTTTTGCTGCTCACCGCCGGGCTCATCGGCGTCGTCCTCAGACTCACGGTCCGGCTCATCGGTCGGTTCGTCGTCGGGCGGATCCGTGGTCGAGTCGTCCTCCGGCGGGCCGGTCTGCTGGTCATCGTCGGGCGGCTCGGTCTCGTCGTTGCCGTCGTCATTGCCGTCGTCGGTCGGGCCAGACGCGTTCAGCACCCGCGGATCCCCCTTCGGCGGGGTGTCGCCGAGCGTCGCGAACGACACCGGAGAGAACGCGAAGACCGCTTGCACGGTGCTCCGGCGCCACTCGTCTCGCCCATTGTCGTCGATGCCCGACCTACGTGCCTTCGCGAGCGAGGCCGGGTCATACGCGATGGCGCCGACCTCCTTGCTCACTTGAGTTCTCGCCGCGCGTACGGGTGACACCTGGCGCTCGGCAACCCAGTCTCGCGCCCGTTCGTACGCACCCGTGGCGCCCGTCGCGTGCAGGCTCTGTGCAGCGAGCCCAGTGGAGTTGGCATTGGGCGGCTCGCTGGTGCCGACTCCCCCGAACGACCCGTCCGGGCGTTGCACCCGGCGTAGCCAGCCGCTCGCCCTCGCGATCGCGCCGTCGAGGCCGTCCGTGCCATTGGCGCGCGCGGTGAGCATCGCCTGAACAGCAATCGCCGTGCCGTCGATGTCCGGCACACCGCGTGCGGCATTGCACGATTTGCCGTCGTTGTAGGTCATCCGGAAGTACCCGGCTGCGCACTGTTGACTGCGAAGGAACGTCAACGCTGCTTCGTGATCACCACCCGACCGCGCCAGCCCGATGACGGCGAGCGACTGCCCGAACAGATTGGTGCTGTCTCGCCCGGTGCCACGGTCGCGGAGTCGACCCGGTTGCTTCGAGCCCGACGGCGCCACCAGGTCGAGCACTTCCTGGCGCATGTCGTACGTACCTCGGCCGGTATAGCGACCACGACCGAACGCGTGCGGGTCGCTCCCGGTGACGACGGCGACGTTGAGCAGAGCCGCCGCCGAACCCGCGATACGCGCCCGCTTGTCTCGATAGAGGTCCGGGCCGAGGAACTCACCGGCGTGTGCAGCCAGTGACCCGGTCATTCGCTTGGCTGCCGTCTCACCTACTCCGCTGGCGTACAGCGCGAACAAGGCGGACGCCGTGAGCCCCCAGTCATAGCGCGTCGCCGGGCCAGGTAGCGAACCGTCGACGGCCTCGCGAGCGATCCACGCACCGGTGGTCTCTGCGCGATTGAGCTCCGCCGGTGCCGTACGCGCAACTGAGGGCACCTGGCCGGGGACCAGCAGGGCCCCGACCAGACCCGCAATAGTCGCAGCGATCAACGGCCTTCGCATCGACGTACCTCGATCCTTGCTCTGGCGAATCAGCGGCGCGGCTTGACCCGCGGCTTGGGCAGATCGGCGCGTTTGGCATTCAACGCGAACGCCCATCCTTCGAACCCGCCGGGCGTCGCGTATCGACTCGCCGGGCCGGACTTCGCGAAGCGCCAGCCTCCGCGTTTGCCGGTCGCGTGCCAGGATGCCCAGAACGCGTTGCTCGGCGGTGTGGTGACGCACTTCTCGTGGTACTTCGGACTGCCCTTGACCGGCAGCTTCTCGGCTCGCGCGGGCCGCCCGTCGAGGCGACACACGAAGGCTTTGCCCTGCATCCGGGTGCCCTTGACCGAGATGCCCGCCTGCTTGAGCACCTGCAAGCCGGTGCGCTTCTTCACCTTGCCGGTCTTCGTGAACTTCGCGGGCGCACAACGAACGATGGTCTTGCCCTTGTGCTTGCGGAACTTCCCGAGCTTGCGGAAGTCGACAACCGCGGTGACCCCCTTGCGGCCCTTACGCGTCTTGCGCTTGCACTTGCCTGCGTAACCCTTACGGGCAGCGCCCGGCCGCACGCGCGACAGTCCGGTCGACGACGTACGCGGACGCACTCGGATGCGCGCCTTGCCGGATCGCGCGGCGACGGCCCCGCGTACTGCCACCACCCGCTTGCCCGGCCTCGTCGCCAGCGGCACTCGCACGCGAACGCTGACCTTGCCCTTCGCATTCGCCTTGCCGTACCTGCGCACCTTGCCCGCGACCGCGATGTCGTAACGCTCCCCCGGGACAAGCCCCGCGGCACGGACCAGCACCTTGGCACCCACGCGTACGCGATGTCGCGCTGGCCGCACGGCGAATCTCTTCGTCTGGAGCTCGGTCAGGCCGAGTGTCGCCTGGGCAGTGGCCCGACGCCATTGGTCACGCGACTTCTTGGTGATTCCTGTCTTCTTGCCCGACCGCAGCGCCGCATCGTCGAACGCGACCGCGCCGACGTCCTTCACCAGGCCCGTCGAACCGGCGCGGCGCTTGGTCGCCTGCCGGGACGCGATCCAGACCGCTGCTCGCCGGGCAGCCCGCGGATGCCCCGTACGTGCGAGGGCATGGGCTGCGAGCCCTGTGCTGTTCGTATTCGCCGTCGCCGGCTGACCGCTGCGGAATGCTCCGTTGCGCAGCTGCTTGGTACGTAGCCAACGCGTCGCCGAGGCAATTGGCTTCGCGAGTCCGCCGACGCCGTCGGCGCGTGCCGACTGCATCGCGGCAACGGTGATGGCGGTCGCGTCGAGGTCCGGCGTACGGTTCGCGGGCTTCGCCGTGCCGCAACGCAGCTTCGGGTTGGAGGCTGCGTCGTTGTACGCAATGCGGAAGAACCCGCGGGGACACTGCTGTTTGAGCAGGAACTTCTTGACTGACGGCCTCGGCGCCTTGGCTGCCGCGAACCCGCGAAGGGCGTACGCCTGCCCGATCAGGTTCGAGAAGTCACTGCTGCCGCTGTCCTTGAGCCGGCCCTTGTCCGGTCCGTCAGCGTCTACGAGGGAGGTCGCCCGCTTGACCAGATTGACTCCGCCGAAGGCCCGCGGCGTCGCATCGACCGTCGTCGCCGCGGTCAGGAGCTTCGCGACCGAGCCCGCGTACGTACCGCCGGACCCGTCACCGATGTAGGCCTCGACGTTGCGTCGCAGCGCGCGTACGACGGCCTTGCGCTTAGCGGGCTTGACGCGAGCCTCGTCCAGTGCGAGTAGCGAGTCGATCGTCAGACCGTAGTCATCGAACCCGAACTGGTCGTTGTGAATGACGCCGCGGGTCAGCTCACCGGCCTGCCAACGGGCGGCGTCCTTGGCCGGACGCGGGGCATCTCTTGCGACGGCCGACGGCGCGAGCGCCGTACCGGCCAGGCCGAACGCGGTTGCAACGGCGAGCGCACAGCCTCGCCGCCTGATGGATCGGTTCATGGGGTCCTCTCCGCCGCTCAGGGCGGAGGACTCGCCGTCGTACGACGAGGGCTCCACCCTGTTCGTCGCGACAGCGTGTCGAGCGGATTCGCACGGTCGAGGTATCCCGGCTCGCCTTTCGGCTCACGGTTGCGCGACAGCGCCGGATTTGCACCGGCTTCCCCTGCGGCGTGCGGCGTTCCTCTTGCGGAACCCATCGAATCTAACACGCGCCGCATCCGCCGGCGCCCGTTCGGTGGCCGCTCTCACACGGCGCTGACATCGCCGTCGGCGTCACTGTCGGCGTTTCGTACTTCTTCGGCGACTACTCGTCTGCCCGATGCTCGTTCGCTGTCGGCTTTCCCTGCTGCTTCGGCCGGGAAAAGACGCGGCGACGCGCGGCGGCGCCATTCCGGTTCGGTTGCTCGGCGGCTTTCCCGGGACCTTAATATGGGATCGGGGTAACGTTCGGTTTCGGTGTTACACCCGTACCGGTAGCCACGTACGTACCAACGCGCACGGCAACCTGTCACTTTGCACGGTGTCCCTGCCATGCAAAGCGGTACTTCACCATGCTTACTTGGTGAACCACCACCACGACCCCGCTAAAGCCGACCGAAACGGGAAAGCCGGCAAGCAATCCGAGCCACGTAGCTGGCGGCTCCCGCGTCGCCGCGTCTTTTGCCCGGCTGAAGCAGCAGGGAAAGCCGACAGGGAGCCGGAATCGGGCAGACGAGTAGTCGCGCGAACGAAGGCGGGTAGTCGCACCGGATCGAAGCAAGAACGCAGTGCCATCGCTACGGCACTCGGGCGGTCCACTCCTGGGTGCCGAACTTCTCGGCCACCAGTCGTTCGGCCTCGGCCCGCGTCGCATCGTCGACGCCGACCTCGTCGAGACCGTAGCTGGACCGAAAGTGGTCGACCATCGCGGCAATGATCGACTCCCGTGTCATACCGGTCTGCGAGCGCAGTGGATCGACCCGTTTGCGTGCGCTGGTCACGCCCTTGCCGGACAGCTTCTCCCGTCCGATACGCAGGACCTGCAGCATCTTGGTGGCGTCCATGTCGTATGACATCGTGACGTGGTGCAGCACCGCACCGTTGACGAACCGCTTCTGCGCGGCGCCCGCGATCTTGCCCTCGGGTGAGGCGATGTCGTTGATCGGTACGTACGTCGCCTTGATGCCCAGCTCTGCCAGCGCGCCGAGCACCCAGTCGTCGAGGAACGCGTACGAGTCGGAGTACGAGAGACCGTCGACGAGCGAGCCCGGTACGTACAGCGAATAGGTGATGGTGTTGCCCGGCTCGACGAACATCGCGCCCCCGCCGGAGACTCGGCGGACGACAGTCACATCGTGACGCGCGGCACCCTCGAGGTCGACCTCGTTCGAAAGCGACTGGAACGAACCGATGATGACCGCATTCGACGCCCACTCCCAGAATCGCAGTGACGGCTTTCGTACCCCGTCGCCGACCTGGCGGGCGATCACCTCGTCGAGTGCCATCTGCATCGGCGGGTGCTGGGGTCCGGAGTCGACGAGTTCGAAGTCGTGGTCATGCCAGGCGGTGGCGTGTCCGAGTGCGCGACGGACGGCAGTCGCGACCGACTTCGGCTCGAACCCGAGCAGCACTGCCTCGGGACCAACGGCCTCGGCGACGAGGCTCGTGAGGCCGTCGGCCGGGGTGGAGGTCGGCAAACCGATCAGGCTCTTGTCGATACGCTCCAGCGCTTCGTCCGGCTCCAGGAAGAAGTCGCCCGAGATGCGTACGTCGGCGAGTCGCCCGTCGGCAACCTCGACGTCGGCCACGACGAGCTTGCCGCCGGGCACCTTGTACTCACCATGCGCTGTCACTGCGGGCCCCTTCCTCAGGTCTACACCAAGATCAACACCGTGTCGCCGAATGTGTTCCCTCCTGCCGCGAGATGATCTGTGCATGAGTCCCGCTGCGTCGCGGCACCGGCCGCGTGTGCTCACCGCCGCCGTTACCGTGATCGCCGATCGCGGCGCCCGCGCATTGACCCACGGCGCGGTCGACCGCGGCGCTGGTGTGCCGCCGGGTACCACGTCGAACTACTTCCGAACCCGCGACGCGCTCCTCGGGGGCGTACTCGACCATCTCGTGGCAGAAGACGAGCGAAACCTCGCCCGCATAACCGCGGGCCGCATGCCAGAAGATCCCGCAGCGCTGACCGATCTGTTCATTGCTGTCGGCGAAGACCTGCTCGGCCCGGCCCGCACGACCACGATCGCGCGGTACGCGGTGTTCCTGGAAGCGGCGACCCGACCGGAACTCGCCTCTCGGGTCGCCGAGTCTCGGCGTCGGCTCAACCAGCTCGCTGCTGACCTGTTGCAGGGCCTAGGCGCGCAGCACGCCGAGGTCGACGCACAACGCATCATGTTCACACTCGACGGCTACATCCTGGCGAGCACCAGCCACGGCGCAGTCGACGCCACGCTCCGCGAGGTGCTCGAGCCTGTCGTCGCATCAGCGTTCGACTGATTCGGCCTCCAACGCGAGCAGCGTCTCCGACGTGCCGGCGTCGATCCTGACGTCCGCGAGATCGTCGCCGCGGGTCGTACCCCGGTTGACGATGACCACGGGTTTGCCCGCCTTGCTCGCCTGCCGTACGAACCGCAGCCCGGACATCACCTGCAGCGACGATCCGACGACGAGCAGGGACTCCGCGGCATCGACCAGCCGCGTGGCATCCGCAACGCGAGCTCGGGGGACGTTCTCGCCGAAGAACACGACATCGGGTTTCAGTACGCCGCCGCACACCTGGCAGGCGGCGACGACGAAGTCCTCGACGTCTTCGAGCACCGCATCACCGTCGGGGGCGATCTCGACATCGCGCTCGGCGTACCCCGGGTTGAGGTCGGCGAGACGCTGGTGCAGATCGGCACGGCTCGACCTCGTACCGCAATGCAGGCAGATGACGTCGGCGATACGCCCGTGCAAGGCGATCAGCTGCTGCTGCCCGGCGGCCTCGTGCAGTCCGTCGACGTTCTGGGTGATGACGCCGGTGAGCCGTCCCGCTCGCTCCATCCGCCGCAGCGCATGGTGTGCCGCGTTCGGCGACGCTGCCGACATGTGACCCCAGCCGACGTGCGCCCGCGCCCAATAGCGTCGCTGGGCGGCCGGCCCCGAGACGAAGTCCTGGTACGTCATCGGCTTGCGCGGCGGAGAGTCCGGGCCGCGGTAGTCGGGGATGCCCGAGTCGGTGCTGATACCCGCACCCGTCAGGACGGCGACGTGCGCACCGCCGAGGAAGTCATGAGCACGACCCAACGCCTCGGCGGACGCGAGATGTTCGAGCACTCGGCCAGCGTACGTCGACGCGACCAACCGGCAGAGGTCAGTCGAGTGGGCGTTCCTTCGCACCGAACCGGGTCGGCGTTCGCATGATGGTCGGCGGCGTCTCCCCGACGATCGCGTTGTGGTTGCGATGCCAGAACAGGTACCTAGCGCTCAGGTTGATGATCGTCGCTAGCCGGTTGCGGTTGCCCAGCAGGTAGAAGACGTGCAGCACGATCCACGAGACCCAGGCGATGAACCCCTTCAACCGCGGCCCGTGGTTGATCTCCACGACCGCCGAACTACGACCGATCGTGGCCATGGTGCCCTTGTCGCGGTAGACGAAAGCCTTCGCCTGCTTGCCCGCTTCGAGGCGCCGGATGGTCTTCGCCGCATGCTTGCCCCCTTGCAGCGCGGGTTGCGCAAGCTGTGGCAGCGGCGTAGGCGAGAGGGCGATGTCGCCGACTGCGAACACCCGATCGCTTCCGCGCATGCGCTGGTCGTACCCCGTCTCGATGCGCCCGCCGCGGCCCTGAGGTACGTCCCAGTCCTTGACGACCTCGTGCACTGTGATGCCGCTCGCCCACACGACGATGCCGGCGGGAAGGAACTCGCCGTCGTCGAGTACGACGCCGTCCTTGTGCACTTCCTTGACAGAGGTGCCGACGCGCAGGTCGACGCCACGCTTCTCCAGGGACTTACGGGCGTACTTCTGCAGGCTCGGATGGAACGGGCCCAAGACGTGCGGCAACATCTCGACCAGCGTGATGTGCACGCGATCGGTGTCGAGCTCCGGGTAGGTCACGGGCATGTCGTTGTTGCGCAGCTCGGCGAGCGAACCGGCCGTCTCCACGCCGGTCGCACCACCACCGACGACCACGATGCGCAGGTCTTCCTGCTGGCCGTTGATCGCTGAGTCCTCGAGGTTCGCGAACATCCGGTCGCGAACCGCCAGCGCCTGGCTGCGGCGGTAGAGCGGCAACGCGAACTCCTCTGCGCCGGGGACGCCGAAGAAGTTCGTCGTCACTCCGCTCGCGATGATCAGGTAGTCGTACGCGACCGACTGACCGCCGTCCAGCTCGATGGTCTGTGCCTCGTGGTCCATCCGCAGGACGGTGCCCTTGATGAAGTGCACGTTGTCCTGCCGCGACCGGACCGAGCGCAGGAACCACGTGATGTCGCCGGGGTTCAGCGTCGCGGTGGCGACTTGGTACAGCAGCGGCTGAAAGGTGTTGTACGTATGCCGATCGATCAGCGTGACGTCGACGTCTGCACGGCGCAGCTTTCGTACGGCGGCGAGCCCGCCGAAGCCACCCCCCACGACGACGACGTGCGGACGATCGGTGCGTACTGCCTCGTTCTCGTCCATATCACGAACCTACTGCGATCGGAGCCGATATGTCGCCGCCAAATGGCCCGTTGTCTGCGGGATCACGTGTCTGGTCGGTCACCCTCGAGTCGATGTGTCTCATACGACCCAGCCTGCTCGCGAACGCGCGTCGATCCTTCCCCCGCGCGAAGTGGGCCGGCCCCTCGCGGGTGGCAGCACTCACTGCCTACCACTAAGGTCCTTGCTCATGGTCGCGCTTCGGGTTCCGCGTCGGCAGCTGCTCTGGGTAGGTATCGGAGCGCTCATTGTGTTGCTGATCGCCGTGGTCGTGCTGATGCGGCTGTCCAGCCCGTCCTCCGGAAAGGTCGTCGACGGCGATACCGCCCAGTCGATCAGAGTCGAACACAGCTGGCAGGAGAAGCTGCGTTACGCCGATCTGTGCCTGGACGTCGATCTCGCCGGCGATATCTCCGGCAACGCGCGACCGACCTGGGGCTTCACCGGGCCGATCACGGTCTGGGAGAACCTCCGCCTGCACAACGTGGACTTCTCGGTGACCGCGCGAACACTCGACGAGACCGGTGAGTGCGGAAGTCATGCCCGGGTCAGCAAGATCGGCGCCGGATTGGTGCGCAAGAACGACGACGGCTGGGTTGCCGTACGCGGCAGTCGACACACGGCACGCGACGTCTACGAGGCGGGCAGTGTCGGCGCGTTCGGCGGACGCCTCGACGGCGGCGCGTACGACCGAGGCGAAAGCTACGACGCAGAGATCGGCGTTTGGATCGAGCCGCATTGGCGCACCGGCGGCGGCACGGCCAGCGACGCCCTGCAGGTCACGCACGCCTTCGAGGTGCCCGTACCCGACTAGGGTGTGTCTCCAAACCCTAGTCGAACACGACCGTACGGCTGCCGTTGAGCAGTACGCGGTTCTCGGTGTGCCAGCGCACGGCCCGCTGCAGCGCGAGGCGCTCGACGTCGTGGCCGACATCGACGAGCTGAGTCGGGCTCATCGAATGGTCGACGCGGGCGACCTCCTGCTCGATGATCGGGCCCTCATCGAGGTTCGACGTGACGTAATGCGCCGTCGCACCGACCAGCTTCACGCCGCGGGCGTGCGCCTGGTGATACGGCCGAGCGCCCTTGAAGCTCGGCAGCATCGAGTGATGGATGTTGATCGCGCGGCCGGCGAGCTCATCGCACAGCTGCGGGCTGAGGATCTGCATGTAGCGCGCGAGCACCACCAGGTCAATGCGCTTGTCGGCGATGATCTCGCGGAGGCGATCCTCGGCCTCGAACTTCGTGTCGGCCGTGACGGGGATGTGATGGAAGGGTAAGCCGTAGTTGGCGGCGAGTGGCCCGAAGTCGGTGTGGTTCGACACGATCGCCGGGATGTCGATGTTGAGCTGGCCGATGCTGGTACGAAACAGCAGGTCGTTGAGGCAATGGCCGAACTTGCTCACCAGCAGGAGTACGCGGGACCGGTAGCCGGCGTCGCGCAGCAGCCAGGTCATGTCGAACCGCTCACCGACCGCGGCGAAGGCGGCGCGTACCTCGTCGACGGAACGGTCGCGTCCGTGTGCGTCGTGCACATGGACGCGCATGAAGAACCGATCGGCGGACTGGTCGAGGAACTGCTGGCTGGCGAAGATGTTGAAGCCTTCGTCCATGAAGTGTTTCGAGACCGCGTACACGATGCCGGGGACGTCTGGGCTCGAGAGCGTGAGCACGTAGCCCTTTCGCTCAGGTGCGTCACTCATGCTGTGGGGACCGCCTTCTGCTGGGACCGGAAGTACGCGTTCGCGGAGGGCCGGAACACGAGGATGATCACCGTCACCGCGGCCGCGATCGTGGGCAGGCCCGCGATGGTCGCGACGGCCGAGACCAGGATGGTGATGCCCGACAGGACGACGAGCACGATCCGGGCGGCATTCGACCGGCGCAGCATCCACAGCGCAGCCCCGATCGCGGCGAGTGAGAGCACCAGCATCGCGGCCATCGTGTAGACGACCGCCCGTCCGAGCGTGTCCGCCGACCAGCCGAGCTCTTGGATGTGCGCATTGTCCTCGATGGCACGCTGGGTGAGCAGCTCGTTGCCGAGGTCGGCGGGCGCCGACGCGTACCCGACCACGACGATCATCGCCGCCATCGCGATCAGGCCCGACGTGATCGTCGCGGTGAGGATCGCGGCAAGGACAGAGCCCGGGAGTCGCGACGACTGGGGCGCTGCGTACTGAGGCGGGAGCGCATAGCGGGTCGGTGCCGCGGGTGGATTCGTCGGGTGCTGCGCGGGGGGCGCACCGAAGGGCGCATCGGCCGGCCGGGCGCGTTGCGGCGGCACCTCGGCGAGCGGGCGCGCGGAAGCGTGCGCCTCGACTGCCGGTGGCGTGTCGCGCGTCGCGGTCGCGGCGGCCCGTTCCTCGCGACGGGCTGCCTTCTCCGGGTTGAACCAGTCGTTCGCCTCACGCGACCACAGCAGAATCACGCAGCCGACGGCCATCGCCGCGGGCAGCAGGCCGGTGAGTCCCGACGGTACGAACGCCAGACTGCTCGCGGCAGATACGGCGGTCAGGCCGATGCGGGCTCCGCGGTGACGCCTGGCGGTGTAGATGGCCAGGATGATGGCCGCCACCGCGATCGCGGCGCCGGCCATCAGGACGAGGCGCAGCCACTCCAGCACCTGGTTCGTCTGCAGGTCGTACGTCGACAGCGGCGGCTCGTCGATGACCTGCTCGACCTGGGTACGCAGCTCTCGCGGAACCCAGTCGGCAAGCATCACGGTGAAGCTGATGAACACGACGAGCGAGCCGATACCGGCCAGCAGGCAGGCCATCGTGACCTTCTGCGGGCGGGGCGCCGACTCGCTCATCATGCGACTATCCCACCATGCCCGGTGAGCGCCTCGGTCAGGCGCGTACGCCCACCGCCAGCTCGTCGGACTGCTCGTCGAGGTCGACCCTGACCGTGTCGCCGTCGCGCACCTCGCCCGACAGCAGCTCGCGGGCGAGCGGGTCGCCGATTGCCTGCTGGACGAGTCGACGCAGCGGGCGGGCGCCGTACGCCGGGTCGTACCCGGTCAGCGCGAGCCACTCGCGCGCGGCGGTGGTCACGTCCAGGCCGATGCGCCGCGCTTCGAGCCGCCTGCCGAGTGCGTCGACCTGCAGGTCGACGATGCGGGAGAGCTCCGCGGTGCCGAGCGGGTCGAAGGTGACGATCTCGTCGAGCCGGTTCAAGAACTCGGGCTTGAACGCCGCGCGTACGGACTCCATCACGGCGGCGCGCTTGGCCTTGTCGTCCAATGCCGGATCCGCGAGGTACGTAGAGCCGAGGTTCGATGTCAGGATCAGGATCACGTTGCGGAAGTCGACCGTACGTCCCTGCCCATCGGTCAGTCGGCCGTCGTCGAGTACCTGCAGCAGGATGTCGAACACTTCCGGATGCGCCTTCTCCACCTCGTCCAGCAGGACGACAGAGTACGGCCGGCGGCGTACTGCCTCGGTCAGCTGACCGCCCTCCTCGTGACCGACGTACCCGGGCGGCGCGCCGACGAGACGAGCGACCGAATGCTTCTCGGAGTACTCGCTCATGTCGACGCGTACGATCGCCCGCTCATCGTCGAACAGGAACTCCGCAAGAGCCTTCGCGAGCTCGGTCTTGCCGACACCGGTCGGGCCGAGGAACAGGAACGAACCGGTCGGCCGATCGGGATCGGCGATACCCGCCCGCGAACGGCGGACAGCGTCGGAGACGGCTTCGACGGCAGACTTCTGACCGATGAGTCGCTTGCCGAGCTCGTCTTCCATCCGCAGCAACTTGCCGGTCTCGCCTTCGAGCAGACGGCCCGTCGGGATGCCGGTCCACGACGCGATCACCTCGGCGATCTCGTCGGCCCCGACCTCCTCGTGCACCATCAGGTCGGCCTTGTCAGCGGACTCGGCCTCCTGCGCATCCGCGAGTGCCTTCTCCATCTGGGGGATCTCGCTGTAGAGCAGTCGACTTGCGGTCTCGAAGTCGCCTTCGCGCTGCGCACGTTCGGCGGTGCCGCGTACCTCGTCGATGCGCTCCTTGATCTCGCCGACCTGGTTGAGACTCTGCTGCTCGCGCTCCCAGCGCGTCTCGAGCGCACGCAGGCGCTCCTCCTGATCGGCCTTCTCCGCACGCAGCTTCTCCAGCCGCTCGCGGCTGGCGTCATCTTCTTCGCGGCTGAGGTGCATCTCCTCCATCGTCAACCGGTCGACCGAGCGGCGTAGCTCGTCGACCTCGACGGGACTGGAGTCGATCTCCATCCGCAGACGGCTGCTCGCCTCGTCGATCAGGTCGATGGCCTTGTCGGGGAGCTGGCGGCCCGGGATGTAGCGGTGCGACAGTGTCGCCGCCGCGACCAACGCGGTGTCGGCGATCTCGACCTTGTGGTGCGCCTCGTACTTCTCCTTGAGACCGCGCAGGATCGCGATCGTGTCCTCGACGCTCGGCTCACCGACGTACACCTGCTGGAAGCGGCGCTCGAGTGCCGCATCGGCTTCGACGTTCTCGCGGTATTCGTCGAGCGTCGTGGCGCCGATCAGCCGCAACTCACCGCGGGCGAGCAACGGCTTGAGCATATTGCTGGCGTCCATCGAGCTGTCGCCGGAGGCCCCGGCGCCGACAACGGTGTGCAACTCGTCGATGAACGTGATGACCTGTCCGTCGGACTCCTTGATCTCGGCGAGCACGGCCTTCAGCCGCTCCTCGAACTCGCCGCGGTACTTCGCACCGGCCACCATCGCGGCCAGGTCGAGCGAGATCAGCCGACGACCGCGCAGCGACTCGGGCACGTCGCCCGCGACGATGCGCTGGGCGAGTCCTTCGACGACGGCGGTCTTGCCGACTCCGGGTTCGCCGATCAACACTGGGTTGTTCTTCGTACGCCGGCTGAGCACCTGCACGACGCGGCGGATCTCGGAGTCGCGGCCGATCACCGGGTCGAGTTTGCCCTCGCGGGCCTCCTCGGTGAGGTCGACGCCGTACTTCTCCAGCGACTGGTAGGTGTCTTCGGCGTCCTGGCTGGTGACTCGACGAGACCCACGTACGCTCGCGAACGCCGCCTGCAGTGCTTCGGCACTTGCACCGGCTCCGTCGAGAACCGACTTGGCCCCGGAGTCGACCGTCGCCAGCCCGACCATGACGTGCTCGGTCGAGACGAAGTCGTCGCCCAGCTCGGCGGCGAGGTCCTGGGCTCGCTGCAGCGACTCGAGAGTCGTCCGCGCATAGCCCGGCGCCTGTACGCTCGACCCGCTCGCCGCGGGGAGCTTGGCTAGTTCGGTCTTCGTACCGGATGCGACGACGGATGGATCAGCACCGGCGGCCTGCAACAGCGGCACAGCGGTGCCGCCCTCCTGGCCGAGCAGTGCGGCGAGCAGATGCAACGGGTCGACGGCTGGGTTGCCGGCAGCACCGGCCGCCTGGATGGCGTCGGCGAGGGCCTGCTGGGTTCGGGTGGTGAGCTTCGATGCGTCCATGTGTACGCGTCCCTCCAAGGTGCGAGCGGTAGTCACTTGGTTCAACGTCAACTAACTTGAGTCCATTCCGCTCAACTTCAAAACTACCGGATCGCGGCGCGAGCGTGGACGTGATGTGACCCACGCGGTCCACGGTATGAGACCTCTTGGGATACCGCCGGTCGCACAGTTAGCCTTACCTAAGACGTGTGAACCCGTTCACGAAAGGAGGCGGCATATGCCGAACGCACTGCGCGTCGCCGTCATCGGCTCCGGTCCGGCCGGCATCTACGCTGCCGACGCACTGGTGAAGTCCGATGTCGACGTCGCGGTGGACATCCTCGAGCGTGACCCCGCGCCGTACGGCCTGATCCGATACGGCGTCGCTCCGGACCACCCGCGGATCAAGGAGATCGTCAAGGCGTTGCGCAAGACGATGGCGCATCCGGCGATCCGGTTCCTCGGCAACGTCGCGTACGGCACCGACCTCAAACTCGACGACCTGCGCCAGTTCTACGACGCGGTCGTCTTCGCAACCGGCGCCCGCGATGACAAGCCCCTCGACATTCCGGGCGTCGATCTGCCCGGCAGCCACGGTGCCGCCGGCTTCGTATCCTGGTACGACGGACACCCCGACGTACCGCGCGAGTGGCCGCTGACCGCCGAGTCGGTCGCGGTCCTCGGCGCCGGCAACGTCGCACTCGACGTTGCCCGCGTTCTTGCCAAGACCGCCGACGAGCTGAGCACGACCGAGATCCCCGACAACGTGTACGCGGGTCTCGCCGCCAACCGAGCCCAGGACGTGCACATCTTCGCCCGGCGGGGCCCTGCGCAGGTGAAGTTCACGCCGATGGAGCTGAAGGAGCTCGGACAGTCGCCGAACGTCGACGTGATCGTCCATCCGGAGGGTTTCGAACTCGATGAGGGCAGCATGGAGGCGATCCGGGCGACCAAGTCGGTCAAGCTCGTCGTCGACCGGCTGCAGAACTACATCGCGTGCGAGCCGTCCGGCAAGGCGCACCGCCTCCACATCCACTTCTGCGAGGCGCCGGCGGCGGTTCTCGGTGACGACCACGTAACCGGCCTGCGTACGGAGCGCACTGAGCTCACCGGCGACGGCAACGTGCGCGGCACCGGCGAGTACACCGACTGGGACGTGCAAGCCGTGTACCGCGCGATCGGCTACCTCAGTACGCCGCTCGCGGACGTGCCGTTCGACCACCGTACGGGCGTGGTGCCGAACGACGGCGGGCGCGTACTCGACCTCGACGGTGACGCCCTGACCGGCACGTACGTCACGGGCTGGATCAAGCGCGGTCCGATCGGACTGATCGGACACACCAAGAGCGACGCCTCGGAGACGGTGTCGAAGCTCCTCGAGGACGCCGACTCACTGCAGGGCGCTGAGCACCCCGAGCCGGACGCGGTGACCGCGCATCTCGCCGACCGCGGAGTTGCGTACACCACCTGGGAGGGCTGGGAGAAGCTCGACGCCCATGAACTCGCCCTCGGCGAGGCCGAAGGACGCGAACGCAAGAAGGTCGTGCCGCGCGAGGACATGGTCCGCGTCTGCACCGACTGACCGCGACGTACGCACCCGGGTAGCGCGCGACCGGCGCGACGGCAGATGATACGAACACGGATCACTCGCTGCTGGAGGCACCATGTTCTATCCGCTGACCGTGCGCGACTTCCTCGACCGTGCCGAGACCGTGTACCCCGCACGGGTCGCTGTCGTCGATGAGCCGACGCAGCCTGCAGAGTCGTGGGGCGAAGTCACGTACGCCGAGCTCGCCCGCCGAGCCCGCGCACAGGCCGCGAACCTCGACCGGCTCGGTGTGCCTGTCGGTGGGCGGGTCGCGATCGTGTCGCACAACTCCGCACGGCTGCTGACCTCCTTCTTCGGAGTCTCCGGGTGGGGGCGGATCCTGGTCCCGGTCAACTTCCGCCTCGCGCCGGCAGAGGTCGAGTACATCGTCGAGCACTCCGGTGCCGATGTGCTGATCGTCGACCCGGAGCTGCGCTCGCTGCTCGACACCGTCAAGGCGAACCACACCTTCGTACTCGGCGAGGACGACGAGCAGATCTGGGGCGGCGACGCCGAACCCGAGCCATGGGACGGCGACGAGGGAGCCACCGCCACCATCAACTACACGTCGGGGACGACGGCTCGACCGAAAGGCGTGCAGCTCACCCATCGCAACCTCTGGGTCAACGCGACGACCTTCGGCTGGCATGCCACCGTCACCGACAACGACGTCTACCTCCACACCTTGCCGATGTTCCACGCCAACGGCTGGGGCATGCCGTACGCCGTCACCGGTATGGGAGGCAAGCACATCGTGCTCCGCAAGGTCGACGGCACCGAGATCCTCAACCGGATCGAGGAGCACGGCGTCACCATGATGTGCGCGGCGCCGGCAGTGGTCACGGCGGCGCTCGACGGCGCAAAGACCTGGGAGGGCGAGGTGCCCGGCCGCGACCGGGTACGGCTCATCGTGGCCGGAGCGCCGCCGCCGACCCGCACGATCGAGCGGGTACGCGAGGAGCTCGGGTGGGAGTTCATCCAGATCTACGGACTCACGGAGACGTCACCGCTGCTCACGATGAACCGCATGCGGTACGAGTGGGACGATCTCGACCCGAACGAACAGGCCAGGCTGCTCGGACGTGCGGGTGCGCCGGCGATCGGCGTACGCATCTCCACCGACGAGGACGGCGAGGTGCTGGCGCAGACGAACGTCAACCTGCACGCGTACTGGCAGAACCCCGAGGAGACCGAACGAGTCCAGCAGGGCAACTGGTTCCACACGGGCGACGGCGGCGTGTTCGAGGACGGCTACCTCACGATCGCCGACCGCAAGAAGGACGTCATCATCTCCGGCGGCGAGAACGTCACGTCGATCGAGGTCGAGGACGCCATCAGCTCGCATCCGGCAGTGCGTGAGGTCGCAGTGATCGGCGTACCCGATGAGAAGTGGGGCGAGATGGTGACCGCGCTCGTCGTCATCGAGGAGGACTCGGTGACCGAACAGGAGATCATCACCCACTGCCGCCAGTACCTCGCGGGCTACAAGTGCCCCAAGAAGGTGGAGTTCCGCGAGGTGCTCCCCCGCACGGCGACCGGGAAGCTGCAGAAGTTCAAGCTGCGCGAACCGTTCTGGAAGGACCAAAGCCGCCAGGTCAACTGACCAACGCTGACACGTGAGAAGTTTCCGGCCCACACGTGGGTTTCGCCGAGTAGAACTCACGTGTCGAGGCTGAACTTCTCACGTGTCAGCGTTTGAGGATTGCGACCTGGACCGAACAGGCAGCGCCGGCAGCAGAGGTCGCCGGCAGCTTGTTCGCTTTGAAGTCGGTCGTCTCACCGCTCGGTACGTCGGTCACAGTGATCTCACGCGCCTTACTGCGCGAGGTGTTCGGCGCGGCAATGACGATGGTGACGCGGAAGTCGGCCGGTCCGGACTCGGTGTTGGTGAGAGTTCCGCTCGCCGACCAGACGTCGCCGTCGGGCGCACAGTCGAAGTCGGTGAGGCTGCCGGGTGCAGCGACGCCGCCCTCAACGCGCACGGGGCCGGATGCCCCTTCGGACTTGGGCGTATCGCTCGGCTTCGACGCCGGCTCGTCGGGCTCCTCGCTCGCCGAGCTGGCACAACCGGCCAGGGTCGCCGTCAGCAACACCGCAGCCGCGAGGCCTCGCCCGATCGCCATGTGCCCATCTCATCACGGACGCGCCGCCGCAGAGCGCCGACAGGCCGTGGAGTCAGCGCCGTCGCCGGCGCCAGAGCACGACCTGCTGGCCCGGAGGCGGCGCCGGCACCGGGAGGTTGGGCGTCGACGCCATCGCCTCATGGGCGGCCGCGAGCTCGGACTCCAGCGCAGCCACGCGATCGCGCAGTGTGCGCACGGTGTGCTGTAGCTCGAGTACGCGCTTGACGCCCTCGAGCCCGAGACCCTCGGCGGTGAGCCGAGCGACGTCACGGAGCAACTCGATGTCGCTGAGCGAGTAGCGCCTGCCGCCACCGCCCGTACGACCCGGGCTCACGATGCCGAGCCGGTCATACGTACGAAGCGTCTGCGGATGCAGCCCCGAGAGCTCCGCGGCGACACTGATCACGAAGACCTTCGCCTCGGGCCCAGGCGGCGTGAAGTCGGCCATCGTCATGCACCTGCTCCGAACAGATCGGCTCGTGGGTCTTCGCCCTTGCGCGCATCGCGGTAGGCCTGGACAGCGGCCTGCTCGTCGGCGGCGAGCTTGGAGGGTACGACCACCTCGACCGTCACCAGGAGATCGGCGAGGGAACCGTCCTTGCGCGGAGCACCCTTGCCCTTCGCCCGGAACGTACGGCCGTTCGGAGTGCCCGGCGGGAGCTTGAGCGACACCGGCGCTCCGTGCAGCGTCGGCACCTTGATGGTCGTGCCGAGCGCCGCCTCGTCGAAGGTGACCGGCACGGTGATCGTCAGGTTGTCGCCACGTCGGCCGAACAGCTTGTGCCCAGCGACGTGCACTGTCACGTAGAGGTCGCCGGCTGGCCCGCCGCGCTCGCCGGCCGCACCCTTGCCGCGGAGCCGGATGCGCTGAGCATCCTTCACCCCGGCCGGGATGCGTACCTGCATGGTGCGACTCGACGTACCCCGACCCGATCCGTGACACGTCGGACACGGATCATCGACAACCATGCCGCGCCCGCGGCAGACCGTGCACGGCTCGGTCATCGAGAACACACCGCCGGACGCACTCGTCTGCATCCCGCTGCCATCGCAGTTGGGGCACACATGCGGCACCGTACCCGCGCGAGCGCCCGTGCCGTGACACGAAGGGCACGGCTCGTCGCTGGTCATCCGCAACGGGACAGTGACCCCTTCGACGGCCTGCTCGAAGCTGATGGTCGCCTCGGTCTCGACGTCGGCTCCGCGGCGAGGTGGCGCGGACGTACGCGTACGCGTCGTACCGCCGCCACCGCCGAAGATGCCGCCGAACAGGTCGGAGATGTCGAAACCTCCGCCGGAGCCTCCGCCACCGGGGAAGCCGAATCCGCCGCCGCCACCTTGCCGTTGCCCGCCGAAGCCGGCGAACATCGAGCGCTGCTCGTCGTACTCCTTACGCTTCTCCGGTGAGGAGAGTACGGAGTACGCCTCGGAGACGGCCTTGAACTTCTCCTCGGCCTTCTTGTTATCCGGGTTGGAGTCGGGGTGGTTCTCACGCGCGAGCTTGCGGTATGCCTTTTTGATGTCGTCGGCCGACGCGTCCTTCTCGACGCCGAGGATCTTGTAGAAGTCCTTCTCGACCCACTCACCGTTGCTCACGATCCACCTCCTTTAGAGGTCCCGCCAACAGAGGCCGCGGGCTCGCGGCTCCCCGCATCCCGTCTGGCGGCGTTCTCCTCACTCGCAGAACGATTCATAGTGCACCTTCGTTCGTCGGCCTTGCCAGATCGGGCGCGGATGACCCGCGCCCTGATCCACGCCCCCTATTGGCGCGACCTCTGCTCAGTATCAAGCGTCGTTGGCTATTCCTGTGGCGCCACGACGAGTACGCGCGCCGGCCGCAGCACACCATCGCCGATGCGGTAGCCCAACTGCACCACCTTGCTGATGCTCGGCTCGCTGACGTCGTCGGAGTGGTCCATGTGCAGCGCCTCGTGCAGCATCGGGTCGAACGCCTCGCCCTCCGCGCCGAACGGCTCGAGGCCGAACGAACGCGTCACCTGCACGATCGATTCGGCGACGGACTTGAACCCGCCGTCGAGCTCATCGTGCTCGCGGGCACGGTCGATGTCGTCGAGGATCGGCAGCAGCTGGGTGATCACCCGGGCTATTGCACGCTCGTGATCGGCCTTGCGGTCACGGTCGACTCGCCGCTTGTAGTTGACGTACTCGGCCTGCAACCGCTGCAGGTCGGCCGTACGCTCAGCGAGTTGCTGCTCCGGCGATGCCGGCTCTGCCGGTTCCTCGCTCGTCACCTGATCCGAAGTGGGCTCCGGGCTCTCCGCCGACGGCGCCTCATCGGAGACACCGTCGGGACCGGACCCGGCCGGCGCCTCCGCGCCGACCGGATCCTCCGGCGTCTGCTCGGGTCCTGGCTGGGTCACTTCTGCTCACCCTCGCCGGCGTCGTCATCGACGATCTCGGCGTCGACGACATCCTCGTCCTCGGTGCTCTCGTCCGACGCACCGGTCGCGTCGCCCGCGCCTGCGGCGTCACCGGCCGCGGCCTGGTCGGCGTACATCGCAGCGCCCATCTTCTGGCTGGACTCGCCGAGCTTGGTCACGGCGGACTTCACGGCCTCGATGTCTTCACCGCCGAGCGCCTCCTTCAGCGCGTCTACGTCGGCCTTGACCTCGGTCTTCACCTCGTCGCTGATCTTGTCGTCGTTCTCGGCGACGAACTTCTCCGTCGAGTGAACGAGGGTGTCGGCCTGATTGCGGACCTCGACGGCCTCCTTGGCCTGGCGGTCCTCCTCGGCGTACTGCTCGGCGTCCTTGACCATCCGGTCGATGTCGTCCTTGCTGAGCGCAGAGCCGCCGGTGATCGTCATCGACTGCTCCTTGCCGGTGCCGCGATCCTTCGCGGACACGTGCACGATGCCGTTGGCGTCGATGTCGAAGGTGACCTCGATCTGCGGCACGCCACGCGGCGCCGGCGGCAGACCGGTCAGCTCGAATGTGCCGAGCTGCTGGTTGTGCGAGGCCATCTCACGCTCGCCCTGATAGACCTGGATCGCGACGGACGGCTGGTTGTCGTCGGCCGTGGTGAAGGTCTCCGAGCGCTTCGTCGGAATGGTGGTGTTGCGCTCGATGAGCTTGGTCATGACGCCGCCCTTGGTCTCGATACCGAGCGACAGGGGCGTGACGTCGAGGAGCAGGACGTCCTTGACCTCGCCCTTGAGCACACCTGCCTGCAGGCTGGCGCCCACGGCCACGACCTCATCGGGGTTGACGCCCTTGTTGGGCTCCTGGCCACCGGTGAGCTCGCGGACGAGATCGGTCACGGCGGGCATCCGGGTGGAGCCGCCGACCAGGACAACGTGCTTGATGTCGCCGAGCTTGATGCCGGCGTCCTTGATCACGTTGTGGAACGGTGCCTTCGTACGCTCCAGCAGGTCGCTGGTGATGCGCTCGAACTCCGAACGGGTCAGCGTCTCGTCGAGGAACATCGGGTTCTTCTCGGCGTCGACGGTGATGTACGGCAGGTTGATCGAGGTCGACTGGCTGCTGGACAGCTCGATCTTGGCGCGCTCCGCGGCCTCACGGACACGTGGCATCGCCATCTTGTCCTTGGTGAGGTCGATGCCGCTGCTCGCCTTGAACTTCTCGACGATCCAGTCGGTGACCTTCTGGTCCCAGTCATCGCCGCCGAGGTGGTTGTCGCCGCTGGTCGCCTTGACCTCCACAACGCCCTCGCCGATCTCGAGCAGGGAGACGTCGAACGTACCGCCGCCGAGGTCGAAGACCAGGATGGTCTGCTCGGTCTCGCCCTTGTCGAGCCCGTACGCCAGCGCGGCCGCGGTCGGCTCGTTGATGATACGGCTGACGTTCATGCCGGCGATCTCGCCGGCCTCCTTGGTGGCCTGGCGCTGCGCGTCGTTGAAGTACGCAGGCACGGTGATGACGGCGTCGGTCACGGGTTCGCCGAGGTACGCCTCGGCGTCGCGCTTGAGCTTCTGCAGCACGAACGCCGAGATCTGCTGAGCGGTGAACTCCTTGTCGTCGATGTCGACCTTCCAGTCGGTGCCCATGTGGCGCTTGACCGACCGGATCGTGCGATCGACGTTGGTGACGCCTTGGCGCTTGGCGACCTCACCGGTGAGCACCTCACCGGTCTTGGTGAATGCGACGACCGAAGGGGTCGTACGCGCTCCCTCGGCGTTGGCAATGACGGTGGGCTCCCCACCTTCGAGCACGGCGACGACCGAGTTGGTCGTACCGAGGTCGATTCCGACCGCACGGGCCATGAGATCTCCTCCTGGAACTGGGCGCTGAACACCAGCGCCGAACTTCGTACTTGCGTCTGGGTGACTCAATGCTGTCGCGGCTGCGCGGTCGCCGGCAGATCACTTGAGTCTGTACGTATCAACTTAGCGGATGGCGCAAGTATTCCCAGGTCCGGGGTGGGTCGAGGAGTCCAGATCAGGCGGGTGCCGGCGCCAACGAGCCCGCTTCGTACGCACCGCCCTTCGTGCGGGTGCTGACCAGGAGACGGTTCGAGGCGTTGACCATCGCGATCAGGTACAGCAAGGCGGCCAGCTGATCGTCGTCATAGTGCTCGCGGGCGTGGCTCCAAGCCTCCTCTGATACCCCGGCATCGGCGTCGGCGAAGCGCGTGACCTCCTCGGCCAAGGCGAGCGCGGCTCGTTCGGGTTCGGTGAAGACGGTCGACTCGCGCCAAGTGGCGACCAGGTTCAGCCGCAGTGAGGTCTCGCCCGCGGCCGCGGCCTCCTTGGTGTGCATATCGGCGCAGAAGCCGCAGCCGTTGATCTGGCTCGTACGCAAGGAGACGAGCTCCGTGGTCAAGAACGGCAGAGACGACTCCAGGATCAGCTGACTGGCCGCTGCGAATCGCTTGCCGAGTCTTGCGCCGAGTCCGTTGGCGTTCAAGTCGAAACGGGGTTCCATGTCGTGGTCCTCCTGGTCAGCGATCGTTGGGATGCACACGAGACGCCGCCCGGGCGATCTGCGTGACACGACGCGACCGTGACGGACCCCACTCGAGGCCTGATGTCACAGGTGGGCGTCGGGCGGTGTCTTGTGAGCGAAACCATCGAAGGCAGAGGATCAACACATGGCCGCAGTGCCCGACAGCCCGACCGGAGACCGCGCAACCGATGCGTTCGTCGCCCACCGCAACCTGCTCTTCACGATCGCGTACGAGATGCTCGGCTCGGCGGCGGACGCCGAGGACGTACTCCAGGAGACCTGGCTGCGTTGGCACGGCGTCGCCCTCGACGAAGTACGCGACCACCGCGCGTACCTGGCCCGGATGACCACTCGACAAGCGTTGACCCGACTGCGTACGCTCCGCCGCCGCAAGGAGTCGTACGTAGGGCCGTGGCTGCCCGAGCCGCTGCTCACGTCTCCCGATGTCGCCGAGGACGTCGAGCTCGCGGACAACGTCTCGATGGCGATGCTGCTGGTACTGGACACACTCGGCCCGACCGAACGCGCAGTCTTCGTACTCCGCGAGGTGTTCGAGTTCGAGTACGACGAGATCGCGGAGGCCGTCGGCAAGCGCCCCGATGCGGTTCGCCAGATCGCGCACAGGGCCCGGGGCCACATCGCCGCCCGCCGACCACGCGGGATCGCCGCACCGACCGATGCGGAGGCCGCCTTGCGTGCATTTCGGCTGGCGGTCGAAACGGGCGAGATACAGGGCCTGCTCAACATCCTCGCTCCGGATGTCGTGTTCCTCGGCGACGGCGGCGGCGTGGTGCCGGCAGCCAAGGCGCCGGTCGTCGGAGCAGAGGTCGTCGCACAGCAACTGGCCTTGGCGATCCCCAGGATCGCAGCGCGACACACGCTCGAATCGGCTCAGGTCAACGGGTATCCGGCATTGGTCCTGCGGCTCGACGGCCGGATCGAGGGTGTCGTGACCGTGCGAACCGACGACGGCCTGGTGACCGGTTTGTACGTCGTCGCCAACCCGCAGAAGCTGTCCTGGATTGAGCACGAGAGTTCGCTGAGCCGCTGAAGACCCTAGATATGTAGCTCGGCTACATGTACGCTCATCTACTGTGAGTGACGCGCCCCAGCAGCCAGCGGCACCGGAGTACGGCCCACAGCCGTACCGGCCGCAGTCGCCCCGCCTGCGTAAAGCGCGCGGACAGGCGACGTTCCGTTGGATCCTGGTGGTGGTCCTCGGCCTGCATGCCGGGCTCGCGTTCGCCCAGTCGATCCTCGCAGGCATGTACCTGTCCGGCAGCCTCGACGCCATGGAGCTGCATGGCGCCATCGGCAGCTCCCTCACGGTCGTCGTGATGCTGCAAGGGCTGGTGAGCCTACTGTTCTTCTTCCCCGGTGGCGGGCCGATCTGGCCCTTCCTCGCGGCAGTCGTGTTGTTCTTCGTCGACGGCCTGCAGGTCGGCATGGGGTACGCACGAACGCTCGGTCTGCACGTCCCACTGGGTGTCGCGATCATCCTCACGACGGTGCTGATGTTCATCTGGTCACTGCGCTGGAAGCCGAAGCAGCCGGAGGCAGCACCGCAATGACGATCGACCGCCGCCGCTTCATCGGCCTCTCCAGCGGACTCATCGTCGCCAGTGCACTACCGGGCTGTGCGCTCACCAAGGAGTATCAGACCGGCGCAGAGCTGAGCAGCACCGCCGAGTTGCCGAAGCCGTTCAGCGTTCCGCTACCCATACCGCGGGTCGCGCAGTCGCAGTCGCGAGGCGGCGCGGACCATGTCGAGATCACTCAACGCACCGCCGAGGTAGAGATCCTGCCCGGTAAGAAGACCCCGATCCTCGGCTACGACGGTGAGTTCCCCGGGCCGACGATCGTGTCCAGGTCGGGCACGCCCACTGTCGTACGCCATACGAACAAGCTCGACATCCCGGTCGTCGTCCACCTGCACGGCGGGCACACACCGTCGGAGAGCGACGGGTTCCCGATCGACTTCATCATGCCCGAGGGCAGCCATCAGATGCCGCACGGTCACGCGGCGAACGGTCAGGTCAAGCACGGTCACTTCGCCTACGAGTACCCGATGAAGCAGCGCGCGGCCACGCTTTGGTACCACGACCACCGAATGGACTTCACCGGACCGACGGTCTACCACGGCCTCGCCGGCTTCCACCTCATCCATGACGACGAAGAGGACGCGCTGCCGCTACCGAAAGGCGATCGCGACGTCCCGCTGATGATCACCGACCGTGCGTTCGACGGCGACGGCACTTTCCTGTACCCCGCACTCGATCCGACGATGCACGAGGAGCCGGGCGTCGAGGACGCTTACATGGCGGGCGTACTCGGCGATGTCGTGTTGGTCAACGGCGCGCCGTGGCCGGAGCTCGAGGTCGAGGCGGCGCGCTACCGCTTTCGCATCCTGAACGCCTCGAACGCCCGGCGCTACCGGCTCCAGCTCGACCCGGGCCCCGCGGACGGCGATCCGTTCATCCAGATCGGGTCCGACGGGGGTCTCCTGGCAAAGCCGCACGAACTCGAGGAGATCGTCATCGCGCCCGCCGAACGGTTCGACGTGATCATCGACTTCGCGAGGTACGACGTCGGCGACACAGTGACGATGCGCAACGGACTCGGCGACGGCTCGACCGCGGACGTCATGCGGTTCCGAGTGGTACGAAAGGCCAACGATGACTCAGCCATCCCCGACCGGCTGAGCGAGATCGAGGAGCTCGACGCAGACGCCGCCACCGTGACCCGCGAGTTCGAGTTCACCCAAGCAGCGATCACCTCCGACCACGACGACATGTGGCTGATCAACGGCAAGCCGTACGACCCCGAGCGGGTGGATGCGAAGCCGACACTCGGCGAGGTGGAGATCTGGCGGTTCATCACCGATGTGCATCACCCCGTTCATGTACACCTCGACCCGTTCCAGGTCCTACGCCGCGGCGGTACGGGTCCGGGCCCGTACGACGAAGGGTGGAAGGACACCGTTGACATCCGTCCGGGCGAAGCCGTCGAGGTCGCGATCCGCTTCGAGGACTACGCGGGCATGTACGTCATGCACTGCCACAACCTGGAGCACGAGGACATGATGATGATGTCCAACTTCGAGACCCGCTGACGACCTGAGCGAGACGCGGTCACCAGCCGGCGAAGTACATGACCACCGGCAGGGCAGCGAGCGCCACACCGAGCGCAAGCAGCGCCGAGTCGAGTGGCGTCCATCGCGCGGGCTCGGCCCAGGTACGCGAGCGGGCACCGGAGAAGCCGCGCGCCTCCATCGCCACCGAGAGATTGGTGGCGTCGCGCATCGTAGAGACGAGCAGTCCGAAGGTGAGGCCCGCGGCATGACGCGCTCGGGAGACCGGTCCGCGCGTCGGCCCGAACCCGCGAGCGCGCCGGGCGCGATCGAGCTGAGACCATGCCTCACCGAGCTGCTCGAACCGTCCGAACGCCGCCGACATCGCCACTACAGGCCTGGCCGGCAGACGTAGCTGCTGACCGAGGTGGTCGGCCAGTCGGGTCGGATCGACGTACGCCGCGAGCACCGCACCGGGAAGCGCGAGCACCAGGATCCGCGCGCCCGCGACGACGGCGACCTCGACATCGTGGGAGCCCAACAGCCAGGTCGAGTACACGACGGAGAGTGCAGCGAACACGACGACGCCGATGCGCAGCCTGATCCCCTCCCACCGAGGTACAAGCACAGCCCCTGCGGCCACGTAAGCAACGAGCGCACCTGCCGCAACCGGGAGCGATCGCACCGCGTACGACGCGGGCAGTGCCAGCAACCCGATCGCGATGAGTACGAGCGGATTCGTCCGGCTCAGCACGGTTTTCACTCGACCACACCGTCCCGCAGACGTACCTGCGAGTCGGACAACGCGACCAGATCGGTGTCATGCGTCGCAACCGCCGCTGTCACGCCCGCCTTGCGCGCCGACACGACCCAGCCGGCGACCGCCGACCACGTGTTGCGGTCCTGGCCGACGGTCGGCTCGTCGAGCAGCACCGCAGCCGGCCGATGGGTGAGCGCTGCCACGAGCGCGAGACGCCGCTGCTCACCACCCGAGAGCTGGTACGGGTTCGCACCGGCGAGGGGCGAGAGACCGAACAGCTCGAGCAACTCATCGGCGTCGGCATCGACGGCCAGGTGCTGGGCCGTACGCGTCACCTCGTCACGCACCCTCGACGTGAGGAATCCGTGCTCAGGGGTCTGTGGCACCCATCCGATCCGCCGGGCAAGGTACGCCGACGGCCACCGATGGGGTGGCCTCGGCTCACCGGCGTCGATCCGACCGCTTGTTGGAGCTACCAAACCCGCACACGCCGCGATCAGCGTCGACTTGCCCGACCCGGACGGTCCGGTCAGCGCCGTCAGTCGCGCGGGAGCGAGCGCTGCGTCGACGCCGCGTAACGCCTTCGCTCGCACCGCCCCACGGATCGTGCGGGTACGAAGGTCGACGTGCAGCCTCTCGGCGGCGATCGGACGCGGCTGCTCGGCCGGCTCGACCAGCCGTGCACTCACCGACATCGGGCTCGGCGCGGGCAGACCCGGCATCCACACCCCGGCCGCGCCCAACCGACGACCGTGGTCGCGGACGAACTCCGCGGGCGCACAGTCGGCGATCAGATTGCCGCCGTCATCGAGTACGACGACTCGGTCCATCGCGTCGAGCCACGGCTCGACGCGATGCTCGACGACGACCAAGGTCGCCCCGCTGTCTCGGGCCACCGTAAGCACCGCCTCCCGTACCGATGCGGCGGTCACGTCATCGAGCATGGACGTCGGCTCGTCGAGCAGCAGCATCCCGGGACGCATGGCGAGCACGCCGGCGAGCGCAAGCCTCTGTCGCTCGCCTCCGGAAAGCGCACGGGTCGGATGCTGGACCGGGTACGCGAGTCGTACGTCTGCGAGCACCTCGTCGACACGCGACCAGATGTCGGCCCGAGCGACGCCGGCGTTCTCCATGCCGAAAGCGACATCCCGACCGATCCGATCGGCGACCGTCGAGTCGAGCGGGTTCTGTTGCAGCAGACCGACCCGACCGTCGACGTCGACCCGGCCCGACAGGTCCCCAGCGGACGTCGTACCCAGCACCCCGGCGAGTGCGCGCAGCACGGTCGACTTACCCGAACCGCTCGGACCTGCCAGCAGTACCCGCTCGCCGGGGTCGACGCGCAGGTCGAGGCCACTGATCACCTGGCGCCGACGCGACACCGGACGCCAGCCGAACCCCGAGAGCGTCGCTCCTACGGGCGTCACACCTTGCGGGGCGTACGCGCGCCTCATCTGGGTCTCAGCCGACGTTGCGTTCGTGGTGCTCGCGGCCGACCGGGAACGCATCGAGCACACCGGTGGCCGCCAGTGCACGTACGAGCGCCCATCCGCCGACGCCGGCGATGACGACACCGGAGACGACGAACATCCCGAGGTAGGCGATCCGATACCCGAGATCCCAGTCCGGGAAGTACGAATACCATTCGTACACGGATTCCACGGCCGCAGCGAGAGCACCGCCGAGTGCCGCAACGACGACACCGAACCGCTTGTAGACGAAGATCGCGAGCACGATCTCGACGCCAAGACCCTGCAGCAGCCCGGAGACCATCACGCTGGCACCCCATTGGTTGCCGAGCAGGTACGAGACGTTCGCGGCAATGAGCTCGCATACGATCGCGGCTCCCGGCTTGCGAATGACCAGCCCGCCGACGACGCCTCCGAGCAGCCACGGACCGGCGAGCAGGCCGCCGCTCGGCGGGAACGCTGTGGTGGCCGCGCTGATCACCGCGTACAGCTGGTTCCAGCCCCAGAACGCGACGCCGACGGCGACCCCCAGCATGGCGACCGTGACGATGTCGACGGTGCGGTACGCGAACAGCGCGCCATAGCCGTACGTACGTCCGGACGTGGTTGCAGAACTCATCCAAAGACTCCCTTCGCCGGTGCTAACCGGTGCAGGTTCAAGGGTCTGCGGCTGATCCGCACTCTCAGCGCCTCACTTGGCGCTCCCCTGTCGGTTTCAGCCCACTCTAACAGCGCGAGTCCGGTTCGCGACCAACGCGAGTCGGCTTCGAGACCGGGAGGTGAAGCCCGGCCGTCGGTGCGGACGACCGACCGTCAGGCTGGTAGATTCCCGGGGGTCGTGTGTAGGCCTCGATCCCGGAGGAGTGGAATGCCGCCCGCGGTACATCTGCACATCGGTGCCATGAAGACCGGCACGACCCATTTGCAAGAACTGATGACGGTCAATGCACCCAAGCTCGCGGCGGCCGGATGCCTGTTCCCGGTGGACAACGGCCGCTATACACAGACCCTGGCCGCACGCGACGTCATGAACATGACCGCCGACCAGGTGACGCTTCGCCGAGCGAAGGGCGAGTGGGACCGCGTCGTCGCCGAGATGCTCGCGTACGAAGGTGATTCGGCGATCTTCTCGATGGAGTTCCTCAGCTTTGCGCGGCGTCGGTTGGCCGGGACGATCGCCGGCTCGTTCGGTGATGCCCCCGTACACGGCATCCTGACCGTGCGCGATGCCGCAACGGCGATCCCTGCGCAGTGGCAGCAGGCGATGCAGAGCAAACGCACCACCCCGTGGCACGAGTTCGTCAACCAGATCATCGCCAACCCCCCGGACTACTCGGCGGCCGGCGCGCGTACGTTCCGACGGACCCAAGACATTCCGCGGATGCTGAGCGCGTGGCTGCCGCATATTCCGCCGGAGCGCTTCACCGTCGTGACCTTGCCCCGGCCGGGAAGTCCGCGACACCTCCTCTGGGAGCGCTTCGCCACGGCGATCGGCGTCGACCCCGCGGTCGCGTCCAAGGAGGCGCCGCGCAACAACGAGTCGATCGGCGCCGCGTCGGCAGAGCTGATCCGTCGCATCAACGAGCGGCTCGACGATGTCGACATCTCGGACTACCGCGGGACAATGCGGCACACTCTCGCGGTCAAGATCCTGAGCGACCGCGCCGCCACCGAGGGCAAGGCTCCGGTCAACACGGCCTTTCTCGAGTTCGCCGCGGCAGCCAACGCGCGCGCCCGCGCGGCGATCGAGGAGAGCGGCGTACGAGTCATCGGCGACCTCGACGATCTCCCAGTCGAGGCGCCGGCACCGTCGCTCGACGACGTCGAGCTCAGCTCCCCGGCGGACGACGACGTCGTGGCTGCGGCGGCTTACGCGATGCCGCGGATGCGCAAGGCTGTCGCCCAGCGGGTGAAGACGCTGCGCAAGTCCGGAGTCAAGGCCTCGTCCCGCAAGACGCTCGCCGCGCTTCCCGACGCTCGCGACGAATCCACTCTGCTCGTCCGCTGGAAGGAGTCCGGCGATCCGGCCGAAGCAGCAGTGAGCGATCTGACGGCGATGTGCCGCGAAGCCATCGAGCTCGGCATCAAACTCCGGGCCACGGGCAGCTCGAAGGGAGCAAACGCGTGAGCAGCCCGGCGGTGTTCCTGCACATCGGCGCGATGAAGACCGGCACCAAGTACCTGCAGAACCTGATGGAGGCCAATGCCGAGTCGCTCGGCCGGGCCGGATACCTGTTCCCGGTCGAGGGCGGCTGGGGTGAGCAGGTGCTCGCGACGCGCGATGTCCTCCACATGGTCGGCGACCCCCGGGTGCGCCAGCGCTCCGCAGGTAGGTGGCAGCGCCTGGCCGACCGCATGCTCGCGTACGACGGTGGCGCCTCGATCGTCTCGATGGAGTTCCTGAGCTTTGCGCGCAAGCCGGGTATCAAACGCATCCTTTCCTCGCTCGAAGGCGCGGACACACATGTCGTACTCACGGTCCGTGACGCCGCCCGGGTGATCCCGGCCCAGTGGCAGACCTCCGTGCGCAACGGCCACACCGAGGCTTGGCGCGACTTCGCCGAGCACGTGATGGCCGGCCCAGAGGTCGAGTCGGACGGCTACAAGGTGTTTCGTCGGGCACAGGACGTCGAGACGATCTTGCAACGCTGGCTGGCTTTCCTGCCCGCCGACCACATCCACGTTGTCACCGTCCCGCCGCCCACAGCCTCTCGTACGCTGCTTTGGGAGCGCTTCGCGTCGGTGGTCGGCGTCGACCCCGCGGTGTGCTCGAACCCGCCGCCGACGAACAACGAGTCGATCGGGCAGGCGTCGGCAGGCTTGGTGCGATTGGTCAACCTCGCACTGGGCGACATCACGGTGTCCGAACGCTCGACCGTCAAAACCGAGCTGGCAAACCGGATTCTCGCAATGCGTGTATCCGTCGAGCCGCGGGCAGCCACCAACTTCGCGCTGCGCAAGTTCGCCGCGTCCGCGAACCAGCACAGTCGCGATGCGATCGAAGCGGCCGGCGTCGACGTCGTCGGTGACCTCGACGACCTCTCGGTCGACCCGGGGTCACCGCCCGACGACGAGCTCGACGAGATCCACATGCCGACGACCGAGGAGTTCCTCGAGGCCGCCGCATTCGCCATCCCGCACATGCATGCCGTTGTCGACAAACGCGCGCGCAGGCTCCGCAAGAGCGATGTCGCGGTCGACGACCTGCTCGAGGGCCTCCCAGCGCCGGTCGAGACCTCACCGGCCCAATGGGGCGACGCCGCCGACCCGCTCGACGCTGCGGTCGACGAGCTGACCACGGTCGTACGCGTCGCGATCGACCTGCAGCAACGCATCTACGCCTTGGACGACAAGAAAAAGAAGAAGCCGAAGGCATCCGCGTCGGCTGAGTAGATTAATGCACCCGGCGGCCGCGACGCCAAGTGCTGTGTACGAGGGGCACCCCCGGTCGGTACGCCAGGTGGATGTACGACGGAGCATCGAGTACGGCGAAGTCGGCGTTCGCACCGGGTGCGAGTCGGCCGATGTCATTGCGCCGCAACGCGGCCGCACCGCCCGCCGTCGCGGACCACAGCGCCTCCGCGGGCGACATGCCCATCTCACGTACTGCAAGCGCAACACAGAGCGGCATGGAAGACGTGAAGCAGCTGCCTGGGTTGCAGTCTGACGCCAACGCGACAGTCGCACCCGCATCCTGCAGCCTGCGCGCATCGGGGTACGGCGACCGAGTGGAGAACTCGACTCCCGGCAGTAGGGTCGCGACGACACCCGCCTGAGCCATTCCGTCGATGTCGGCGTCGGTCAGGTACGTACAGTGGTCTGCTGCGGCGGCGCCGACCTCGCAGGCGACCGACACGCCTGGCCCGTGACCGAGCTGATTGGCATGAATGCGCGGCGCAAGTCCCGCTGCCTGACCCGCCCGCAGCACTGTTCTCGCCTGGTCGGCGTCGAACGCGCCCTGCTCGCAGAACACATCGATCCACTTCGCGTAACCGGCGCAAGCGTCGAGCATATCGCCGGTGACGAGCGCAACGTACGCGTCCGGGTCGTCGGCGTACTCGGGAGCAACGATATGCGCGCCGAGGAAGGTCGTCTCTTCGCTGAACTTGCGAGCGACCGCGAGCGCACGCGATTCGTCGCCGATGTTCAGTCCGTACCCACTCTTGATCTCAACCGTGGTGGTGCCCTGTCGTGCCATCTCGGTGATGAACCGCGCCACCTGGCCACCGAGCTGCTCGTCGGTCGCAGCGCGGGTCGCGGCGACGGTCGTACGAATACCGCCGGCGGAGTACGGCTGGCCGGTCATCCGGGCGGCGAACTCCTCGGAGCGGTCGCCCGCGAACACGATATGGCTGTGCGAGTCGACGAACCCGGGTATGACCGTGCGTCCGGCCACGTCGACGGTCTCGTCCGCAGCCGGCGCGGCGGTCTTCGAACCGACCCAGGCCACGCTCCCACCGTCGACGACCATCGCGCCGTCGGTCACGACGCCGAGCCCCTCGCCGTGCGCCGGGTCGTTCGTGACGATCTCGGTCGCTCCGGTCACCAGGATGCTGCTCATAGCTCCGCCCTCGCGTTCATACCCGCTCCCAGCATGCCTTGATCGCTCGATCGAGATCGCCCGCCACGTCGGCGATCGTCGTATGCCGACCGCTGCGGACGATCGCAGTGCCCTCGACTACGACCTCTCGTACGTCGTCCGGCGCGGCCGCGAACACCAGCGGATCCGGGCCGAGTTCACTTCCCGCGAGTCGCACCGAGCCAAAGTCGACCGCGACCCGGTCGGTCGAGTCGCCGAATCCCAACGAGCGTTGGCCGTCGTACGTCGCCGCTGTGAGCAGCTCCGACGCCTGCCACGTGCCTCGGCGGCCGGAGACGAGTCGCTCGTCGAGCTCGACTGCCCGCATCTCCTCGAACGGGTCGATGACCGCATTGCTGTCGGATCCGAGGGTGAGCGTCACGCCCGCTTCGGCGAGCTCACGAGAGGGGCCGACCCCGTCGGCGAGGTCCCGCTCGGTCGTGGGACAGAAGCACGCGTAGGCTCCGGCCGCGCCGAGGATGGAGATGTCGTCGGCCGTGAGGTGGGTCGCGTGCACCGCGGTCGCGTTCGCATTCCAGACCCCATGCTCGGCGAGCAGCGCGGTCGGCGTGACACCGTGAACGGCAAGGCATTCCTCGTTCTCGGCCGGCTGCTCCGACAGATGCACGTGCAGGGGTCGACCGCGGGTCGCGGCCCACTCCGAGACGACGTCGACCTGATCGACCGGGACCGCGCGTACCGAATGCACAGCAGCGCCTACGACGACTCCAGGATCCCCTGCGTACTTGCTGTCTAAGGCGTCCACGCGTTCGGCCCATCGGGTCGCGTCACCGTCGGTGTAGCGCTCCTGAACGCCCTCGACCTCGCGACCGAAGCCAGCGGACAAGTAACAGGTGTCGAGCAAGGCGATCCGAATGCCGACGGCCTTGGCGGCCTCGACGACGGCCTCACCCATCGCATTCGGGTCGTCGTACGTACGCCCATCGGGCTGATGATGCACGTAGTGGAACTCCCCCACCGACGTGATGCCCGCCAGCGCCATTTCGGCGTACGTGGCACGCGCGAGGTCGTACAACAGGTCGGGGTCGAGCACACCCGCGAGCGCGTACATCTGGTCGCGCCAGGTCCAGAACGTACCGCCACCCCCGTGCGTACGCCCGCGCAGCGCACGGTGAAAGACGTGACTGTGGCAGTTCGCGAAACCCGAGACCTCGTAAGTCATGCCGCTCACTCGCCGACCAGATCTGCGACGACCGCAGACAGGGCCTCGACACCGGCGATGCAGTCGTCCCACTCGGCGTACTCGGCCGGCGAATGCGAGTTGCCCGTCGGGTTACGTACGAAGAGCATCGCGGTCGGAACTCCGTAGGTGGAGAGGACCCCCGCGTCGTGACCGGCACCGGTCGGAAGTACAGGTGCCCCGCCGAGCAGCTTCGCGACCCTGTCGCGCAGTTCGCGGTCGAATCCGACGATCGCGCTCGTCGACTCGGGGGTCATCGCCACCGACGTGCTGTCGCGTTCGGCGCGGTGGCGTGCCTGAGCAGACACCCGTTCGATCAGGTCGTCGAGCGTCTCTTCGTCGGAAGCGCGAGCATCCATCCAGCCGGTCACCTGCGATGCGATCGCGTTGGTGCCGTTCGGATGCACCTCGACCCGCCCGAAGGTCGCGCGCGATCCAGTCAGCCGCGCCTGCTTGTTGGCGGCGAGGACCGTCATCGCGTAGGTCAGCATCGGATCTCGCCGATCCTCCATCCTGGTCGTACCGGCGTGGTTCGCCTCTCCGGCGAAGTCGAACCGATACCGCCCATGCGGCCAGATCGCGGAGGCGACCCCCACCGCGTCACCTGAGTCGACCAGCGCACGACCCTGCTCGACATGCAGTTCGACGAACGTACCGATCCGGCCGAGTAACTCGGCGTCAGCACCCAGCGACTCTGGATCGCGGCCACGGTCGCGGAGCACCTCGTCCAACGAGCGCCCGTCGCGGTCGCGCAGAGCCCGCGCGGTCTCCGGCGCGAGCGTGCCGGTGAGCAGCCTCGAACCCGCACAGGCGATCCCGAACCGAGCGCCCTCTTCGTCGGCGAAGTTCGCCACCACTACGGGCCGGGCGGGCCTGATGCCGCGCTGACGCAGGTCATCGACCGCCGCGAAGGACGAGACGACCCCCAGCGGCCCGTCGTACGCGCCCCCATCGGGAACCGAGTCGAGATGGGAGCCGATCAGTACGGCGTCTCCAGCGGTCGCGTCTCCCCACCAGGCGAACTGGTTGCCGTTGCCGTCCTCGGTCAGGTCGAGCCCGCGCTCGGCGGCCTGTGACGCGAACCAGCTGCGCAACTCCAGATCGGCGTCGTTCCAGGCGAACCGGTGGTAGCCGCCGGTACGCGGGTCACGGCCGATGTCGCGCAGCTCGTCCCACATCTGCTCCAGGCTCATGGCACCATCCTCGCGTACGTACCGGGCAAGGCCCGAGTCCGTAACGCTCGCCACTGCCTCGGATGCGAGACAGCGCAGAATCAGGGGATGGACTTCCAGGACGTGGTGGCACAGCGACGGATGGTACGGAACTTCACCGAACGGCCGGTCGCACCCGGATCCGTCGACCGGATGCTGCGCAACGCTGTACGCGCACCGAACGCAGGCTTCAGCCAGGGCTGGGCGTTCGTCGTTCTCGACGAGCCGGCGGAGATCGCGAGATTCTGGGAAGTCACGTCACCCGACCCGGACGCGAACAACGGTTGGGTGACCGGCATGCGCCGCGCACCGGTGATCATCGTCGCGCTCTCGAACAAATCCGCCTACCTCGACCGGTACGCACAACCCGACAAGGGCTGGACCGACCGCGACGAGGCACGCTGGCCGGCACCGTACTGGGACATCGACACCGGCATGGCCGCCCTGCTCATCCTGCAGACCGCCGTCGACGAGGGCCTCGGCGCATGCTTCTTCGGCATTCCGCCGACTCACATCGACGCTTTCCGCACCGCGTACGACGTGCCGCGGGTGTACTCCCCGATCGGCGCGATCGCCGTCGGGCACCCCGCCGACGGCGGGGCCGCCGGGTCACCGACCCGACGCACCCGCAAGCCCCTCACCGAGGTCGTACACCGCGGCCGGTTCCGCCCGTAGGTGCGGGGTCGCCGTGGTCGTATCGGCGACGAGCAGTCAGCCGAGCAGACCGACGGACGCGAGTGCCTGCCGGACGAGCGCGCCGCGGCCGCCCTCCATCTCGGAGAGCACTTCCTCGCGGGCGATGTCGCGCGGTCGCATCCAGTCGAGGGCGAGGGCGTCTTGGGCGGGCGTGCAGTCACCGCTGACCGGAACGACGTACGCGAGTGCCACGGCATGCTGACGCTCATCGGAGTAGACCGACTCACCCGGCCAGGGGAAGTACTCGGCCACACCGAACGGCACGGTGCTGGCGGGGATCTGCGGCAGTGCAGCGGGTCCGATGTCCTTCTCGAGGTGGCGACGCAACGCGTCGCGAATGGTTTCGCCGTGCAAGACACGACCGGATACGAGCGTGCGCGTCATCTCGCCGGACATCGATGCGCGCAGCAGCGTACCCACCTCGCTGACGGCGCCGTCGGCGTCGACTCGTACGGGTACGGCCTCGACGTACAGGATCGGTACCCGTGACCGAGTTTCGGCGAGCTCGCCCTCTGTCAGCCAGCCGCCTGCGGGCTCGGGTGGGTTGTTCGGATCGGGCGTACGCACGGAACTCATGCCCCGATTGTCCAATATCCGGCCGGCGATGCCGACCCGCATGTACGCGCAGGGTCCTGACGGCCCGTCTCATGTTAAGTTGGGCTCGGTTGTGATGAGCAGTTCGTCGTACGTTTCTCAAAACGCCCGCGGGTTCGTCCGCGGGCGCTGCTGTGATGTGCCGTCCAGGTCCTTGACCTGTGGCCTTTGCGAGATGCGTCATGAGGTGCGGCTGGTCCGCCACCAGGCCGGCACTGTTGCTGGCCGAAGATCGCATTTGAGAAGGAAAGATTAATGGCACAAGGCACAGTCAAGTGGTTCAACGGCGAGAAGGGCTTCGGCTTCATCTCGCAGGCCGACGGCGGCGCTGACGTATTCGTCCACTACACGGCGATCGTCGCTGACGGGTACCGCACGCTCGACGAGAACCAGAAGGTCGAGTTCGACGTCACGCAGGGCCAGAAGGGCCTGCAGGCGGAGAACGTACGCCCGCTCTGATTCAGTTATGCAGCGACGCCCCGACCGGTTTCCGGTCGGGGCGTCGTCGCGTTAGACCTCGGTCAGCCTTCGGCCATCGGCACGCGTACGCCCCGGTCTGCGGCGATCTCGTCCGCACGCTCGTAGCCCGCATCGACGTGGCGGATGACTCCCATGCCGGGGTCATTGCTGAGTACGCGGCGCGCCTTCTCCGCCGCGAGGTCCGTGCCGTCGACCACGACGACCTGACCGGCGTGGATCGACCGGCCGATGCCGACGCCTCCGCCGTGGTGAATCGACACCCACGACGCCCCGGATGCGACGTTGACCATCGCGTTCAGCAGCGGCCAGTCGGCGATCGCATCGGACCCGTCGAGCATGCCCTCGGTTTCGCGGTACGGAGACGCGACCGAGCCACAGTCGAGATGGTCGCGTCCGATTGCGAGCGGCGCCTCGACGATGCCGCGTTCGACGAGCTCGTTGAATCGCTCTCCGGCCAGTTCGCGCTCGCCGTACCCGAGCCAGCAGATCCGGGCGGGTAGGCCCTGGAACTGCACGCGGTCCTGTGCCTTCCGGATCCACCGTGCGAGATGGTCGTTATCGGGGAACAGATCGAGTACCGCTTGGTCCGTTGCGGCGATGTCGGCCGGATTGCCCGACAAGGCGGCCCAGCGGAACGGTCCTTTGCCCTCACAGAACAACGGCCTGATGTACGCAGGCACGAAGCCCGGATACTCGAAGGCACGCTCGAACCCACCCTCTCGCGCCTCGGCACGCAGCGAGTTGCCGTAGTCGAACACCTCGGCACCGGCGTCCTGGAACCCGACCATTGCCTGGCAGTGCCGCGCCATCGACTCACGGGCGTGTTCGGTGAAGTCCATCGGTGACTTCTCCCGCTGCGCATGCCAGTCCTCGAAGTCGACTCCGCTGGGCAGGTACGCGAGTGGGTCGTGTGCGCTGGTCTGGTCGGTGACGATGTCGATGTCGACGCCGCGCGCGAGCAGCTCTGGAAACACGTCGGCGGCGTTGCCGAGCACACCGATCGACAGCGCCGTACGCGAACGCTTCGCGTCATCCGCCCGGCGGATCGCGTCATCGAGCGAATCCGCCTGCACATCGAGGTAGCGGTGCTCGATGCGCCGGTCGATACGCGACTGATCGACCTCGACGCAGATGCACACGCCGCCGTTCATCGTGACCGCGAGCGGCTGCGCGCCGCCCATCCCGCCGAGTCCGGCC